>OZ251520.1:1522449-1877398 GCA_965242985.1 uncultured candidatus Poriferisulfidus sp.
GCCGGAGGAGCGCGGCGACAACGACAACCTGCGCGTCCGGCGCTACCTGGCGAAGTACACCATCAACCCGGCGCTCGCGCACGGCATCGCCGCGCACGTGGGCTCGGTCGAGGTCGGCAAGCTCGCCGACCTGGTGCTGTGGCGGCCGATGCTGTTCGGGGTCAAGCCCGACCTGGTGCTGAAGTGCGGCACCATCGCGGCCGCCGCCATGGGCGACCCGAACGCCTCCATCCCGACCCCGCAGCCGGTGCATTACCGGCCGATGTTCGGCGCCTTCGGCGCGGCGCGGCGCGAGAGCGCGGTCACCTTCGTCTCGCAGGCGGGCCTCGCGGCGGGCCTCGGCGAGCGGCTCGGCCTCGGCAAGACCCTGCTCGCGGTCGCGGGCACCCGCACGGTCACCAAGGCCGACATGCGGCTGAACGACGCCCTGCCGGCGATGGAGGTCGACCCCGAGACCTACGAGGTGCGCGCCGACGGCGAACTGCTGACCTGCGAGCCCGCCGCCGAGCTGGCGATGGCGCAGCGCTACTTCCTGTTCTGATGCTGCCGCGCGCCACCGCGGTCCGCCCGGCCGGCAGCTGGCCCGCCGCCGAGCAGCGCGCCACCGTGACCCTGGACTACGACGGCCGCCACCGCCGCCGCGTGCGCCTGGTCGCGGACGACCGCAGCGCCTTCCTGCTCGACCTGCCGCGGGCCGAGCGCCTCGCCGAGGGCGACGGCCTGGCCCTCGCCGGCGGCGGCTACGTGCGGGTGGTCGCGGCGGCCGAGGAGGTCGCCGACCTGCACTGCCCGACCCCGGAGGACGCGGCGCGCGTCGCCTGGTGCATCGGCAACCGGCACGCGCCGCTGCAGGTGCTGGCCGGCGGCGCGCTGCGCATCCGGGACGACCACGTGCTCACCGATCTGGCGGCGCGCCTGGGCGCGCGGGTGGCGCGCCGCCGGGCGCCGTTCGCGCCCGAGCCGGGCGCCTACGCCGCCGCGGGACCCCGCCATGGACACTGAGGCGCGGTTCGGCCCGGGCGTCGCGGGGCCCGCGCTGCTGCGGCTGCTGACCTGGCTGTCGCCGTCGTTCCCGGTCGGCGCCTACAGCTACTCGCACGGCCTGGAGTACGCGGTCGAGGCGGGCCTGGTGCAGGACCGCGAGAGCCTGCGCGGCTGGGTCGGGACGATCGCGGCCGAGGGCTCCGGGCGGGTCGACGCGGGCCTGCTGCACGCCGCGCACGAGGCGGTCGCGGCGCGCGGCGAAGCGGATTTCGCCTGGGCGCTGGAGCGCGCCGACGCTTGGCGCGCCAGCCGCGAGCTGGGCGTCGAGTCGGAGGACCAGGGCCGCGCCTTCCTGGCCGCGGTCGCCGGCCCCTGGCCGGCCGCGGGGCTCGACTGGGCGCGCGGACAAGCGGCGCGCGCCGGCCGGCCGCTGATGTACCCGGTGGCGGTCGGCGCCGCGGCCGCGGCCTGGGAGATCCCGCTCGCGCCCGCGCTCGACGCCTACCTGCACGCGCTCGCCGCCAACCTGGTGTCGGCCGGCCTGCGCCTGATCCCGCTCGGCCAGCGCGACGGCCAGCGCATCTTGGCCGCGCTGGAGGCGCCGCTGCTGGCGGCCGCCGCCCGCGCCCGGGCGCGCCCGCGCGGCGAGCTCGGCGCCGCCACGCCGATGGTCGACTGGGCGTCGGCGCGCCACGAAACCCAGTACACGCGGCTGTTCCGGTCGTGAGCGGCCCGTTCCGCGTCGGCATCGGCGGCCCGGTCGGCACCGGCAAGACCGCGCTGATGGACGCGCTGTGCAAGCGCCTGCGCGACCGCTGCGAGATCGCCGCCATCACCAACGACATCTACACCGAGGAGGACGCGCAGTTCCTGACCCGCGCCGGCGCGCTGGCGCCGGAGCGCATCCGCGGCGTCGAGACCGGCGGCTGCCCGCACACCGCGATCCGCGAGGACGCCTCGATCAACCTCGCCGCCATCGACGAGCTGACGGCGCGCTTCCCCGCGCTCGACCTCGTGCTGATCGAATCCGGCGGCGACAACCTCGCCGCCACCTTCTCGCCGGAACTGGCCGACGTCACCATCTACGTGATCGACGTCGCCGCCGGCGACAAGATCCCGCGCAAGGGCGGCCCCGGCATCACCCGCTCCGACCTGCTGGTGATCAACAAGACCGACTTGGCGCCGCTGGTCGGCGCGGACCTCGGCGTGATGGAGCGCGACGCGCGGAAGATGCGCGGCGAGCGCCCGTTCCGCTTCACCAACCTCAAGGCCGCGGAAGGCGTCGACGCGGTGGTCGAGTTCGTGCTCACCGCCGGCGGCTTCGCCGACGCGGCCGCCACCGCAACCTGAACCCGCACCGGAGACCGCCATGACCGCACGCACGCGCCTCGCCCTCGCCCTCGCCCTGCTCTTCGCCGCGCCCGCGGCCCTCGCCCACGAAGCCGCCGCGGCCGGCGGCGGTTTGGAGATACTGCTGCTGCTAGGAGCGGCGGCAACCGCCGCCGTCGTCCTGAGATCAGGCAGGCCGCTTCGCCCCGGCCGCGACGTTGGCGATCGCGTCTAGCATGGATTTGATTTCGGGATCGATCTCGGCATCAGGAATATACGCAACCAGTTGATAGAAATTCTTTTTCGGCATGGCGTTGGGCAACCCGAGTCCTTTGAAGTAATTCTTGAACAGCGGCTCCAAGAAATCGCCGCTCACCTTGCTGTCCGCGCTCCACGGGGAAGGCTTGCTCAACCCTTCTAGAGCCGCCACGGTTTTGTCGATGGCCGCGCGCATGGCTCGTTCTCGCTCGCCAGCTTCCACCTCAGCAAGCAACGGCGGCGGCTTCTCCAGATCGTCTGCGCGCGCATAGGCTTCCAGCATGGCCGGAGTGCACAAGTAACTTTCAATCTCTCTGCGCCGCCACTGCAATTGCTGCAGCGGCTGACGCTCCTGAATCTCGGCAGCGAGGCGGTCGAACAAGGCGATCCCTCGAAGTTCCGAAAACGCTTCGCGAAGACCGAAATAATGCTCAGCGGCCTTGCCGGGTTGATTGCCGACATAATGCACAAACGGCCGCGCCAAAGCCGTCACCGCTTTCCCATGCTCCAGCCGCTTGGCGAAAGCCTGCAAAATATATAGATCTGTCGGCCCTTCGAGATACAGAACCCACCGCGCCTGCTCTGCCTGATAGTAATGCTCGAAACCGATTGTCGCCAGCGCTTTAAACACCTGAGATTTTCTTCCGGGGGAAATCCGATGCGGTTTGCCGACAAACGCCACCACCGGATCGTCTTTGCCGGCCGCCTCGTTCAGAATCACCTCCGAATGGCTGGCCACGATGATCTGGCTGCCCTGCGCGGAAGCGGTTTCGGATATAAGCCGGTAAATGTCTCGCTGCCGGATAATCTCCAAATGGGCGTCCGGCTCATCAAGCAGGAGTACCGCACGAGGGTTGACGTACAGGCACGCCAAAATCAGCAAAGTCTGCTGCAAGCCCCGCCCGCTGGAAGAAAGGTCGAGCGGAATGCCCTCTTCTTTGTAACTCATCGTGATTTCGCCGCGCGCCGGAATATGCTCAGGCTTGTTGAGCCTGATTCCGAACAAAGCCGCGATGCGCTCCGTCAGCAGCTTCCAGTTGCTTTCGTCCTGCGCGACCCGGTAACAAAGATTGCGCAGTATTTCCGCAGTTCTTCCTTCGCCGGTCCTGACGTTAATCGCGCCTTGCTCCAAACTCAGCTCCGCGGCAATCAATCCAGACATGGGCGGCAAAAACGCGACCTGCACGGACTTCGCCTGGTCCGGAACCGGCATCCGGTCACGTCCTTGCGGGTCGGCGCGCAGGGGCCGGCAGTAGAAAGATTCCGCGTTCGCGTACTCGAATTCGAGGCCGCATTTCCACTTTCCGCCGGGAGAATCGCCTTCGACAAGAACGTCAATCCGGACCTCTTCAGTTTTCTGCCCGCCCTGCTCTCCGCGCACGGCCCGAGTATGACGCCGATGCCAGAGAAGGTCGGCGTGCGGCACCGGAATGGAAACGAGACCGCTCCGACTAATGGCGGCGCCGTTGCTATCCGCACGGGCCGCATCTTCTTTTTGTTTTTCGCTCCAGTGTTTGACGCCTGCGTCCCAGAGGGCCAACGCCTGCATCGCGGTCGTTTTCCCGGAGTTGTTCGGTCCGACGAAAACGACGGCATCCCCCAGTTCGATCTCGACCTCGTCGCCGCCGAAACGCTTGAAGTTCCGGATGGTGAGTTTGGTAAGCATGAAAATGTCGCCGCGCCGCCGAACAGGTTCCGTGCGCGATTATAGAGAACCCCCGCGGGCCGCCGCTTCCTCCTTTCGCACCAGCCTCTCCAGACCCCGCAAATCCTCCGCCGCCCGGCGCTTTCCGGCAACTCCCCGGACGCCGCCCCGCGCCCGCGCCGTCCGCTCCCCGCGCCACTCGGAAACGCCATCGTAACGCCATCATATGTATTTGAATTTATAAGGATATTTCAGCCATCCGTCCGGCGCCTCGCCCGGCTTCCCCGCCGCCCGGAGCATGGCGTCCCGGCGCGCTTTTTGCTACAATGGATTTTCATTTGAATCGGCCCGAATCCGACCCCGAATCCCGCCCCGAGACCCCTCCTCCATGACCGATCCGAACCCCGCGCCAGCCGCCAGCGTCCAGCCCATCAACCTCGAAGACGAGATGCGCCAGTCGTATCTCGACTACGCGATGAGCGTCATCGTCGGGCGCGCCCTGCCGGACGTGCGCGACGGCCTGAAGCCGGTGCACCGCCGCGTCCTGTACGCGATGAGCGAGCTGCGCAACCACCACGACAAGCCGTACAAGAAGTCGGCGCGCGTGGTCGGCGACGTGATCGGCAAGTACCACCCGCACGGCGACACCGCGGTGTACGACACCCTGGTGCGCATGGCGCAGCCGTTCTCGATGCGCTACATGCTCATCGACGGCCAAGGCAACTTCGGCTCGGTCGACGGCGACGCGCCGGCGGCGATGCGCTACACCGAGGTGCGCCTGGCGCGCATCGCGCACGAGCTGCTGGCCGACATCGACCGCGAGACGGTCGACTTCGCGCCCAACTACGACGGCAACGAGCGGGAGCCGGCGGTGCTGCCGGCGCGCGTCCCCAACCTGCTGGTCAACGGCGCCGCCGGCATCGCGGTCGGCATGGCCACCAACATCCCGCCGCACAACCTGGGCGAGGCGGCGCGCGCCTGCATCGCCCTGATCGACGACCCGGAGCTGGACCTCGACGGGCTGATGCGGCTCCTGCCCGGCCCGGACTTCCCGACCGCCGGCCTGATCAGCGCCGCCGGCCTCCGCGCCGCCTACGCCACCGGCCGCGGCCGCGTGCGGATGCGCGCCCGGGTCGAGACCGAGACCCTGGGCAAGGGCCGCGAGGCGCTGATCGTCACCGAGCTGCCCTACCAGGTGAACAAGGCGCAGCTGGTGGAGCAGATCGCGGCGCTGGTGCGCGAGAAGAAGCTCGACGGCATCCGCACCCTGCGCGACGAGTCGGACAAGGACGGCATGCGCGTGGTCATCGAGCTGCAGAAGGACGCGGTCGCCGAGGTGGTGTGCAACAACCTGTACCAGCAGACCCGGATGCGCAGCTCGTTCGGCGTCAACATGGTCGCGCTGGTGCGCGGGCGCCCGGAGGTGCTGGGCCTGCGCGGCGTGCTGGAGGCGTTCCTGGAGCACCGCCGGGACGTGGTCACCCGCCGCACCCGCCACGACCTGCGCGAGGCGCGCCGCCGCGCCCACCGCCTGGAGGGCTTCGCCGTGGCGCTGGCCAACATCGACGAGGTCATCGCCCTGATCAAGGCCGCGCCCGACCCGGCCGCGGCGCGCGCCGGGCTGACCGCGCGCCGCTGGCCGCCCGGCGGCGTCGCCGAGCTGCTGGCGCAGCAGGGCGCGGACGCCTCGCGCCCGGAGGGGCTGGCGCCGCAGTACGGCCTGCAGAACGGCGAGAAGGAGCCCGGCTACCGCCTGTCCGAGAGCCAGGCGCAGGCGATCCTGGAGCTGCGGCTGCACCGCCTGACCGGCCTCGAGCAGGAGCGCATCCGCCAGGAGTACCGCGAGACGCTGGCCGCGATCGCCGAGCTGCGCGCGATCCTCGCCGACCCCGACCGCATGATGCGGGTCATCCGCGACGAGCTGGCGGCGGTCGCCGAGCAGTACGGCGACTCGCGGCGCACCGAGATCGAGGTCGGCGACTACGACCTGGAGGACGAGGACCTGATCCCGGTGGAGGACCGGGTGATCACCCTGTCCGGGCAGGGCTACGTCAAGGCGCAGCCGCCGGACCTGTACCGCGCCCAGCGCCGCGGCGGCCGCGGCAAGGCGGCGGTGTCGATGAAGGAGCAGGACTACATGGCGCAGCTGTTCGTCGCCAGCAGCCACGACTACGTGCTGTGCTTCACCAGCCTGGGCCGCGTGTACTGGCTCAAGGTCTACCGGCTGCCGTCCGGCTCGCGCGCCGCGCGCGGGCGGCCGATCGTCAACCTGCTGCCGCTGCGCGAGGACGAGCAGGTCGGCGTGCTGATGCCGGTGCACGAGTTCCGCGCCGACCGCTTCGTGGTCATGGCCACCCGCCGCGGGCAGATCATCAAGGTGCCGCTGACCGCGTTCGCCCGGCCGCTGCGCATCGGCATCATCGCCGCCAAGCTGCGCGACGGCGACGAGCTGGCCGGCGCGGTGCTGTCGGACGGCGCCCAGGACCTGCTGCTGGTGACCGACCGCGGCAAGGCGCTGCGCTTCGACGAGCGCGCGGTGCGCGCGGTCGGCCGCGGCGCCTACGGCGTGCGCGGCGTGCGCCTGCCGGACGGCGCCCGGGTGATCAGCCTGGCCGCGCTCGGCCCGGCGGCGGACGGCGGCGAGCGGCAGCTGCTGCTGGCCACCGCCAACGGCTACGGCAAGCGCACCGCGCTGGACGCGTTCCCGCGCAAGGGGCGCGCCGGCCAGGGCGTGATCGCGATCCAGGCCTCGGAGCGCAACGGCCCGGTGATCGGCGCGGTCGAGGCCGCGCCTGGCCAGGAGGTGATGCTGATCACCAGCGGCGGCACCCTGGTGCGCACCCGCATCGACGAGATCCGGGTGGCCGGCCGCAACACCCAGGGCGTGCGCCTGATCAAGCCGCGCGACGGCGAGCTGCTGACCCGGCTGGTCTGCGTCGAGGCGCTGGACGACGACGGCGACGAGGACGAGCCGGTTGTCCACTAGCGCCGCGCCGGCGCGGTTCAACTTCGCCCCGGGCCCGGCGCAGCTGCCGCCGGAGGTGGTCGCGCAGGCCGCCGCCGCCGCGCGCGCGCACCCGCCGCGCGGCCGCTCGATCCTGGAGCTGAGCCACCGCAGCGCGACCTTCGACGCCATCGCCGCCGGCGCCGAGGCCGACCTGCGCGCGCTGCTGGACCTGCCGGACGACTACGCGGTGCTGTTCCTGAACGGCGGCGCCCGGCTGCACTACGCGCTGTGGATGCCCAACCTCGCCGCCGCCGGCGACCGCCTGGGCTTCGTCGACTCCGGCCACTGGTCGCGCCTGGCCGTCGCCGCGGCGCGCCGCGCCGGGCGCGCGCCGCGGGTGTTCGCGCAAGCCGCGCCCGGCGACTACCCGGACCTGGCCCCGGGCGCCGCCGACGGCCTCGCCTACCTGCACTACGTGTCGAACGAGACCCTGACCGGGCTCGCCATGCCCGCGCCGGCGGCGGCCTGCCCGCTGGTGTGCGACCGCACCTCGGACTTCCTGAGCGCGCCGCACGACCTGCGCCCCTACGCGCTGTGCTACGCCGGCGCGCAGAAGAACCTCGGCACCGCCGGGCTGACCGTGCTGGCGGCGCGGCGCGACCGCCTGCGCGCCGACGCCGGGCTGCCGCCGGAACTGACCTACGCGGCGCAGCTCGAAGCCGGCTGCCGGCTGCACACGCCGCCGGTCTACGCCTGGTACGTGTGCGCCCTGACCCTGCGCTGGATCCGCGACCAGGGCGGCCTGGCGGAGATGGAGCGCCGGGCGCGGGCGCGCGCCGGCGCCCTGTACGCCGACATCGACGCGAGCCCCCTGTACCGCAACGACATCGCGCCGCGGGCGCGCTCGCGCATGAACGTGTGCTTCCGCCTGCCGGCGCCGGCGCTGGAGGCGCGCTTCGCCGCCGCCGCCGAGGCGGCCGGGCTGCTCGGCCTGCGCGGCCATCCGGCGGTCGGCGGCCTGCGGGCGAGCCTGTACAATGCCATGCCCGAGGCGGGCGTCGACGCGCTGCGCGAATTCATGCGGGATTTCGAGCGCACGGCATGAGGCGGAACGAACTGGAAGCGGCGCGGGCGCGGATCGACGCGCTGGACGACGAGATCCTGGCGCGGATCAGCCGGCGCGCCGCGCTGGCGCTGGAGACGGCGCGCGCCAAGCGCCCGGGCGGGCCGCTGTACGACCCGGCGCGCGAGGCGCAGGTGCTGCGCCGCATCCGCGAGGCCAACCCGGGGCCGCTGAGCGGCGACGAGGCGGCGCGGCTGTTCCGCGAGATCATGTCCGCCTGCCTGGCGCTGGAGCAGCCGACCCGGGTCGCCTACCTGGGGCCGGAGGGCACGTTCACCCACCAGGCCGCGCTGCGCCACTTCGGCCATTCGATCGAGGCCGCGCCGCGCGACGGCATCGACGACGTCTTCCGCGAGGTGGCGGGCGGCCAGGCCGAGTACGGCGTGGCGCCGATCGAGAACTCCTCCGACGGCGCGGTCGCGCACACCCTGGACCTGTTCATCGGCTCGCCGCTGAAGATCGCGGGCGAGGTCGAGCTGCCGGTGCACCACCACCTGCTGGCGGCGCAGCCCGAGCTCGGCGCCGTGCGCCGGGTGCGCGCCCACCTGCAGGCCTTCGCCCAGTGCCGGCAGTGGCTGGACCGGGCGCTGCCGGCGGCGGCGCGCGTCAGCGACTCCAGCAACGCCGCCGCGGCGCGCTACGCCGCCGAGCACCCCGGCACCGCGGCCATCGCGCCGCGCGCCGCCGCCGAGCAGTACGGGCTGCAGGTGCTGGCGGCCAACATCGAGGACCGCCCCGACAACCGCACCCGCTTCCTGGTGATCGGCCGCCACGACCAGGAGCCGTCCGGCGACGACAAGACCAGCGTGCTGGTGTCGGCGGCCAACCGCCCGGGCGCCCTGGCGGCGCTGCTGCAGCCGCTGGCCGAGGCCGGCATCGACCTGACGCGGGTGGAATCGCGCCCGCAGCCGGGCGCGGACTGGGGCTACGTGTTCTTCCTCGACCTGCGCGGCCACGCGCGCGAGGAGCCGGCGGCGGCGGCGCTGGCGCGGCTGCGGGAGGCCGCCGCCCTCTACCAGGTGCTGGGGTCCTATCCCCGCGCCCCGGGGTGACGGCGTGAGCGGCGCGGCGGCGGTCCTCGGCGCCGCCCGGGACTGCGTGCGGGAGCTCGCGGCGTACGTGCCCGGCGCCCGCCCGGCGCGGCCGGACGAGCGGGTCTGCCGGCTGGCCTCAAACGAGAACCCGCTCGGCTGCGGCGCCGCGGCGCGCGCCGCGCTGGCCGGCCTCGGCGGTCTCGGCCGCTACCCGGACAACGACGGCCGCGCCCTGCGGGAGCTGCTGGCGGCGGCGCACGGCTGCCCGCCGGAATGCCTGCTGCTGGGCAACGGCTCCTCCGACCTGCTGGACTTGGCGGCGCGCGTCTGGCTGGAGCCCGGGCGCAACGCGGTGTTCGCCGAGCACGCGTTCGTGATCTACCCGCTGGCGGTGCGGGCGCAGGACGCCGAAGCGCGCGCCGCGCCGGCGCGCCCGCCGGACGACGCGCAGCCGCTCGGCCACGACGCCGCCGCGCTGGCGGCGGCGGCCGACGACGCCACCGCGATGCTGTTCGTGGCCAACCCGAACAACCCGACCGGCACCCTGCTCGGCGACGGCGAGCTGCGGGAGCTGCTGGCGGCGCTGCCGCCGCGGACGGCGGTGGTGCTGGACGAGGCCTACGCCGAGTACCGCGACCCGGTCCCGGCCGCGGCGCGCTTCCTCGACGACCCGCGGGTGATCGTGACGCGCACCTTCTCCAAGATCCACGGCCTGGCGGGGCTGCGCATCGGCTACGCCGTGGCGCATCCGGAGGTGGTCGCACTGCTCAACCGGGTGCGCCAGCCGTTCAACGTCAACGCCGCGGCGCAATGCGCGGCGGCGGCCGCGCTCGGCGACGCCGCGCACCTCGAGCGCAGCCGGGCGGCGAACGCCGCCGGCCGGGAGCGGCTGCGGGAAGCGGCCGAGCGGCTGGAGCTGCCGGCGCTCGGCGCGCACGCCAACTTCCTGACCCTGCGCTTCGGCGCGGACGCGGCCGCCGCCCGCGCCTTCCTGGCCGAGCGCAACATCCTGGTGCGCGCGCTGCCGGAGTACGGCCTGCCGGACTGGCTGCGCGCCACCATCGGCGACGCGGCCGAGACGGCCGCGCTGATCGCGGCGCTGGAGGCCTGGCGGTGCGCGTAGACGGCGCCCTCGCGCTGATCGGCCTCGGCCACATCGGCGGCTCGATCGCGCGCGGCCTGCGCGCGGCCGGCGCGGCGCGCGCGATCCACGGCCACGACGCCGACCCGGCGGCGCGCGAACTGGCGCGCGAGCTCGACCTGGCGGACGTCGTCCACGACAGCCCGGAGGCGGCCGCGGCGGCCGCCGACCTGGTGGTGCTGGCGGTGCCGCCGGCGGCGATCGCCCCGCTGTGCGCGCGGCTGGCGCCGCGGCTGCGCCCGGCGCAGACCGTGACCGACGTCGGCAGCGTCAAGGGCGCGGTGCTGGAGGAGCTGCGCCGGGAATGCGGCGCGGCGCCGGCCTGGTTCGTGCCCGGCCACCCGATCGCGGGCACCGAGAAGAGCGGCGCGGCCGAGGCCAGCAGCGGCCTGTTCCGCGGCCGCTACGCGGTGCTGACGCCGACCGCCGAGACCGATCCCGCGCGGGTGGCGCGGGTGCGCGCGATGTGGGAGCGGCTGGGGGCGCGCGTCGCCGAACTCCCGCCGGAGCGGCACGACGCGCTGTTCGCGGGCCTGAGCCACCTGCCGCACGTGCTCTCCTACGCCCTGATCGAGCTGCTCGCCGGGACGCTGCCGGCGGCGGACCTGCAGCGCTACGCCGCCGGCGGCCTGCTCGACTTCACCCGCATCGCCTCCAGCAGCCCGGAACTGTGGGTCGAGATCTGCCGCGCCAACCGCGCCGAGCTGCTGCCGCTGCTGGAGCGCTACCGCGACCGCCTGGGGGAGCTGGCGGCGGCCCTGCGCGAGGACCGCGCGGACGCGCTGCGCGGCTCGTTCGCCGCCGCCAAGGACGCGCGCGACCGGCTGCGCGCCGGCGCGCCATGAGCGGCGCTTGGGAGATCGCCCCCGGCGGCGCGCTGCGCGGGCGGGTCGAGGTCCCCGGCGACAAGTCCATCAGCCACCGGGCGCTGCTGCTGGCGGCGCTGGCCGACGGCGACAGCGAGCTCTCCGGCGTCGCCGACAGCGGCGACTGCCGCGCCACCGTCGGCGCCCTGCGCGCGCTCGGCGCGCGCCTCGACGAGACCGCGCCCGGTTGCTTCCGGGTCGCGGGCCGCGGCCCGGAGGCGCTGCGGCCGCCGCCGGGGCCGCTCGACCTCGGCAACTCCGGCACCGCCATGCGGCTGCTGTGCGGCGTCCTCGCGGGGCGGCCGTTCGAAACCGTCCTCACCGGCGACGCGTCGCTGTCGGCGCGGCCGATGGAGCGGGTCGCCGCGCCGCTGCGGGCGATGGGGGCGCGCATCGCCGCCGCCGGCGGCCGCGCGCCGCTGCGGATCGGGCCCGCGGCGGGCCCGCTCCGGGGCGTCGACCACCCGGAGCCGGTGGGCAGCGCGCAGGTGCAGTCGGCGCTGCTGCTGGCCGGGCTCGAGGCCGGCGGCCGCACCTGCCTGCGCGAGGCCGGCGCCGCGCGCGACCACACCGAGCGGATGCTGCCGGCCTTCGGCGGCGCGGTCGAGCGCGACGGCGACCGGCTCTGCGTGGCCGGCGGCCAGCGCCTGCGCGGCGCGGCGCTGGCGGTGCCGCGCGACTTCTCGGCCGCGGCGTTCTTCCTCGTCGGCGCGCTGATCGCGCCCGGCTCCGAGCTGGCGCTGCCCGGGATCGGCGTCAACCCGCGCCGCGACGGCGCGCTGCGCATCCTGCGGCGGATGGGCGCCGACATCGAACTGACGCCGCGGCCGGACGCGGGCGGCGAGCCGGTGGCCGACCTGCGGGCGCGCGCCGGCGCGCTCAGGGGCGTCGCGGTCGAGCCGGAGCTGGCGCCGGCCGCGATCGACGAGTTCCCGATCCTGTGCATCGCCGCGGCCTGCGCCGAGGGCGCGACCACCTTCGCCGGGGTCGGCGAGCTGCGGGTCAAGGAGAGCGACCGCATCGCGGCCATGGCCGACGGGCTGGCGGCGCTCGGCGTCGCGGTCGAGACCGGCGCGGACTGGATGCGCGTGCACGGCGGCGCGCTCGGCGGCGGCGCGGTCGACAGCCGCGCCGACCACCGCGTGGCGATGGCGTTCGCGGTCGCCGCGCTGGCGGCGTCCGGCCCGGTGCGGGTGCGGGACCCCGGCTGGGTCGCCTCCTCGTTCCCGGACTTCGCGGCGCGGGCGCGCGCCGCCGGCCTGCGCCTCGCCGATGCCTGAGGTAGTGCCGGTGGTCGCCATCGACGGCATCGCCGGCGCCGGCAAGGGCACCGCCGCGCTCGGCCTTGCGCGCGCGCTCGGCTGGCGCTTCCTGGATTCCGGCGCGCTGTACCGCGCCGCCGCGGCCGCCGCGCTGGACGCCGGCGCGGACCTCGCGGACGAGGACGCCTGCCGCCGCGCCGCCGCGGCGATGCGGGTCGAGCTGGACGCCGGCGCGGCCGGCATGCGCCTGCGGCTCGACGGCCGCGACGCCGAGCGCCGCATCCGCGCCCCCGAGGTCGGCGCCGCCGCCTCGCGCCTGGCGGCCTATCCCGGCGTGCGCGCCGCGCTGCTGCCGCTGCAGCGCGTGGAGCGCCGGGCGCCGGGGCTGGTGGCCGACGGCCGCGACATGGGCACGGTGGTGTTCCCGGACGCCTGCCTGAAGGTGTTCCTCACCGCCGCGCTCGAGGAGCGCGCCCGCCGCCGCCGGCGGCAGTTGAAAGAAGCCGGCATCAATGCTACCCTAAGCGGTCTGGTGGAAGATCTGCGGCGGCGCGACCGTCAGGACGCGCAGCGGGGGACCGCACCCCTGCTCCAGTCGGCGGACGCCGTCGCGATCGACACCACTGAGCGGTCCGCGGCAGAAGTGCAGGCCCGCCTCCGGCAACTGCTGGCGGCCCGGCTGCGCTCCCCGGACTCCCCGCAACCTCCAACCGACAGCCCCCCGTCCCCCCGCTCATGAGCGAATCCTTCGCGGAACTCCTGGAAGAAAGCGTCGCGCGCCTGCAGGTGCGCACCGGCACCATCATCAACGGCACCGTGGTCGAGGTGCGCCCCGACTCGGTGGTGGTCAGCGCCGGCCTCAAGTCCGAGTGCTTCATCCCCATCGGCCAGTTCACCGACGCCAACGGCGCGGTCGAGGTGCAGGCCGGCGACACGGTCGAGGTCTCGCTGGACGCGATCGAGGACGGCCGCGGCGAGACCCGCATGTCGCGCGAGCGCGCCCGGCGCATCCGCGTGTGGAACGACCTGGAGAAGGCCTTCGAGGACGGCACCAAGGTCAGCGGCACCATCGTCAACAAGGTCAAGGGCGGCTTCACCGTCGACCTGAAGTCGGTGCGCGCCTTCCTGCCGGGCTCGCTGGTGGACGTCCGCCCGGTGCGCGACACCGCCTACCTGGAGGAGCGCGAGCTGGAGTTCAAGATCATCAAGCTCGACCGCCGCCGCGACAACGTGGTGGTGTCCCGCCGCGCGGTGGTGGAGACCGAGTACAGCGCCGAGCGCGAAGAGACGATGAAGAAGCTGTCGGAGAGCGGCGTGATCCGCGGCACCGTCAAGAACCTGACCGAGTACGGCGCGTTCCTGGACCTGGGCGGCATCGACGGCCTGCTGCACATCACCGACATGGCCTGGCGGCGCATCAAGCACCCCTCGGACGTGGTCGAGGTCGGCCAGGAGCTCGACGTCAAGATCCTCAACTACGACTCCGAGACCGGGCGCGTGTCGCTCGGCGTCAAGCAGCTGACCCCGGACCCCTGGGAGAGCATCGCCGAGCGCTACGAGGTCGGCCAGCGGGTGCCCGGCACGGTCACCAGCATCACCGACTACGGCTGCTTCGTCGAGGTCGAGCCCGGCGTCGAGGGCCTGGTGCACGCCTCGGAGATGGACTGGAGCTCGCGCAACCCGAACCCGGCGCGCGTCGTCTCGCTGAGCCAGCAGGTGGAGGTGATGATCCTGGAGATCGACCTGGAGCGCCACCGCATCTCGCTCGGCATCAAGCAGTGCACGGCGAACCCCTGGGAGGCTTTCGCCGCCATGCACCCGAAGAATTCGCAGATCACGGGCACCATCCGCTCGATCACCGACTTCGGCATCTTCATCGGCCTGGACGGCGGCATCGACGGCCTGGTGCACCTGTCCGACATCTCCTGGGACCAGCCCGGCGACCAGGCCATCCGCGAGTACCGCAAGGGCCACGAGGTGGAGGCCAAGGTGCTGTCGGTCGACATCGAGCGCGAGCGCGTCTCGCTCGGCATCAAGCAGTGCGCCGAGGACCCGGCCGCCGCGTGGATGCGCGAGCACCCCCGCGACAGCACCGTCAGCGGCGCCGTGGTCGAGGTCGGCGCCCGCAACGTCACGGTGCAGCTGGACGGCGGCATGGCCGGGGTCGTGCCGCTGGCCGAGCTGGCGCCCCCCGGCGCCGACGCCGAGCTGCGGCAGCAGGCGGTCAAGGTCGGCGACACGGTGGAGGCCAAGGTGCGGACCTTCGACCGCAAGACGCGCACCATCGCGCTGTCGGTGCGCGACCGCGAGCGGGAGGAGGTCGCGGCCTACCAGGCCAAGCCGGACCGCGCCGGCGAGGCGCCCAAGATCAGCAAGTCCCTGGGCGGCCTGCTGCGCGACAAGCTGATCGGGCGGCGGAACCCGGAGCCGGAGGACGGCGCCTGAGGCCATGCCGGTCCGCGACGACGCCCCCAAGATCAACCGCAGCGGGCTGATCGGCCGCGTCGCCCGCGGCCAGCCGAAGCTGCCGCTGCGCGACGTCGACGACGCGGTGCGGCTGGTGTTCGAGCGCATCGCGGCCGCGCTCGTCGACGGCGAGCGGATCGAGCTGCGCGGCTTCGGCAGCTTCGGCGCGCGCCGGCGCGCGGCGCGCCTGGCGCGCAACCCCCGCACCGGCGAGCGGGTGGCGGTCGGCGACCGCCGCGCGGTGCGCTTCAAGCCCGGCCGGATCCTGCGCGACCGCGTGCAGCCGCGCCCCCCGGAAGCCTGAGCCCCTGCCCCGCCCGCGCGGGCGGGTATAATCGCGGCCCCCGACGGGCCGGCGGAGCGCGCATGAATCGTCCCGGAATGCTGCTCATTTTCCTGCTGCTGGCGGCGGCCGGGCTGCTGCTGGTGATGGCCAACCCGCAGCCGGCGGAGATCGAGCTCTACTTCGCGCGGGTCACGCTGCCGCTCGGCTACGCGCTGCTGCTGACCCTGCTGCTGGGGCTCGGCGCGGCCGCCTCGCTCGGCGGCGCCGCGATGCTGCGCAGCCGCCTGCGCCTGACGCGCCTGCAGCGCCGCTACGACCTGGTGTACGAGGAAGTCCGGACGCTGCGCCGGCTGCCGATCCACGAGGCCTGAGATGACCGCGCTGCTGTGGCTGCTGCTGCCGGTCGCCGCCCTCACCGGCTGGTGGGCGGCGCGGCGCGACCTGCAGAAGCGCGCCGCCAAGCCGATCCCGGGCCACTACCTGCAGGGCATCAACTACCTGCTCAACGAGCAGCCGGACAAGGCCATGGACCTGTTCGTCAACGCGGTCGACCTGGACGCCGACACGGTCGAGACCTACATCGTGATCGGCAACCTGATGCGCCGGCGCGGCGAGGTCGAGCGCGCCATCCGGCTGCACCAGAACCTGATCGCCCGCCCGGACCTGGACAACCGGACCAAGGCCGACGCGCTGCTGGAGCTGGCGCGCGACTACTTCAAGGCCGGGCTGTTCGACCGCGCCGAGAACATGCTGCAGGGGGTGCTGGAGACCGGCGCCCACCAGCTCGAGGCGCGGCGGCACCTGCGCGAGATCTACGAGCAGGAGAAGGAGTGGGAGAAAGCGATCCGCAACGCCGCGCAGATCGAGCGCGCCGGCGGCGGCTCGCAGCAGCCGACCATCGCCCAGTACTACTGCGAGCAGGCCGAGCTGGCGCGCGAGACCGGCGGCGCGGCGCGCGCGGCGCAGCTGGCGCGCAAGGCGCTCGGCTGCCACGCCGGCTGCGCCCGGGCGCACATCCTGCTGGGCGAGCTGGCGGCGCGCGGGCGCGACTACCACGCCGCCGTGCGCCACTACCGCGAGGCCTACGCGAAGCGCCCGGCGTTCGCGCCGCAGATCATCCGCCTGCTGCGCGCCGCCTACGAGGCGCAGGGCGACGCCGACGGCTTCCGGCAGTTCCTGCACCAGGCCCGCTTCCAGCCGCACGCGCTGTTCCCGGTGCTGTCGCTGGTCGAGAACATGCGCCGGGAGGACGACGGCTCGCTGCAGGAGGTGTTCGACAGCGCGTTCCAGTCCAACCCCTCGTCGCTGGTGCTGCTGCGCGACTACGTGGAATCGATCACCGAGAACCGCATCGCCGCGGACCGCGAGAGCCTGCGCCGGATCCAGGTCACCCTGGACCGCTACCTGGCCGACCGCCCGACCCACGAATGCGAGCACTGCGGCTTCGCGGTGCACCGGCTGTTCTGGCAGTGCCCGGGCTGCCGGCAGTGGGACACCCTGCGCCCGCTCGAGCCCTACGCCGAAAAGACGCCGAAGCCGTCCTACCTGGTCTAGGGCATGCCGGCGCCCGGGCTGATCGTCGCCCTGGACGGGCTGGATCCGGCCGCGGCGCGGGCGCTCGCCGGCCGGCTGCCGCCGGCGCATTGCCGCCTCAAGGTCGGCGGCGAACTGTTCACCCGCGGCGGCCCGGCGCTGGTCGCGGAGCTGCGGGCCGCGGGCTTCCAGGTCTTCCTCGACCTCAAGTTCCACGACATCCCGAACACCGTCGCCGCCGCCTGCCGCGCGGCGCGCGGGCTCGGGGCTTGGATGTGCACGGTGCACGCCGGCGGCGGGCGCGCCATGCTGGCGGCGGCGCGGGACGCGGCCGGCGACGCGCTGGACGTGGTCGCGGTCACCGTGCTGACCTCGCTGGACGACGCCGACCTGGCGGCGGTCGGCCAGGACGCGGCCGCGGCCCAGGTCGAGCGGCTGGCCGGGCTGGCCCGGGACGCGGGCCTCGCCGGCGTCGTGTGCTCGGCGCGGGAGGCGCCCGCGGTGCGCGCGCGCTGCGGGCCGGACTTCCGCATCGTGACCCCCGGCATCCGCCCGCGCCCGGGCGCGGACGCCGACCAGAAGCGGGTCGCCACCCCGGCGCAGGCGGCCGCGGCCGGCGCCGACTACCTGGTGCTCGGGCGGCCGGTGGCGGCGGCGCCGGATCCGGCCGCGGCGCTGGAAGACATCCGCCGGGAACTCGACGCCTCGGCCTGAGGCCCCGCGGCGCGCGGGCCCCGCGCGCCCCCTGCCCCGTCCCCCCGGGACGGCCGCGAATCCCCGTCCGCCGGGAGCCGCGCCGCAATGTTATAATATAACACTTACCCTCCCGGGACGGCTAGGAATTTCCGTCGGTGCGCTGCACTTGACAATGAGAATAGTTATCATATAGAATACTATTCTTGGATATTCCCCGGCCCGGACAATCCACCCTGAAAAAACGGAGACCTGAAACCGTGAAATCCCATCTGAAACATTCCGCCGCGGGCCTGGCCGCCCTGCTGCTGGCGGCCGCCCCGGCCGCCCAGGCGACCGGCTTCGAGTTCGGCGGCGAGCTGCTGGTCGAGCTGCAGAGCGACAACCTGTACTCCACCGACGACGGCGCGGACGCCGAGTTCACCGACACCTACACCACCACCGAGGCCGAATTGTCCCTGAGCCGCGGCGCGTTCTCCGTGAACACGCTGCTGCTGGTCGAGCCGATGCTCGATCCCGGCGAGGAGGGCGGCGGGGGCGTCGACAAGAGTTCCGTGATGGAGGGCGAAAGCCGGACCTTCCAGGACCACGGCCTCGTCGTCGAGGCGCTGACCCTCGACTACGAGCTCGACGACCTGCACCTGTACGCCGGCAAGTTCGGCCCGCACTTCTCGATCGCCTACGACGCCGCGCCCGGCGTGTACGGCACCGACATGTCCGAGGACACCAACGAGATCGCGGAGATGGTCGGCGCGGGCTTCGCCTACGGCTTCGGCGGCGACGCGCGCTCGTACACCCTGAGCGGCAGCGTGTTCACCGCCGACACCAGCGACCTCAGCGACTCCGTCGGCAACAAGCGCGGCCGGACGCGCGAGGCGGACGGCGGCCCGGGCAACACCGGCAGCATGGAATCCTTCGCCGTGGCGCTCGACATCGAGCAGGAAGGCCTGCTGGTGCATCTGGGCGCGGTGCAGATGACCACCGACTACCTGGAGGACGACGAGGGCAATGTCCTCGCCGAGGACGACGAGGCCCGGGCCGTCGCGGCGGCCGAATTCGCCGTCGCCGACGGCCTGACCGCGCTGGTCGAGTACGCGCACTTCAGCAACTTCGGCGGCGAAAAAGACATCGACGCGCAGGTGTTCACCGTCGGCGGGATGATGGAGTTCGACGGCGGCTGGTACGCAGCCGCGTCGTACACCTCGCGCGACCCCGAAGAGGCGCCCGCCGACGCGCAGTTCCAGGTGTCGGGCGGCTACGTCTTCGACAACGGCCTGGAGCTCTCGGCCGGCTGGAAGTGGGTCGAGGAAGAGAACGTCCAGTCCCGCATCCTGGGGCTGTTCGCGGTGCACAGCTGGGAACTCTGAAACGGCAAAAAGTTGCGGCGGAGCGGGGGCGCGCATGGTTCGCCCCAGTCTTCAACGAGACCTCCCCCCGGGGCGATGCCCCCGTTCCGCCCTCTCCCCCGGCCGCGGCGGCCCGCCGGCCCGGAACCCGAACCATCCACCCTTGGCCGATGAAATAGAGGAAACGCCATGAAACTCCACGCCAACATCCCCAGCCTCTGCCTGGCCGTCCTGCTGCCGGGCGCGGCGCACGCCGCCGTCGGGGAGGTGCTCGACACCTACGCCGACATCGCGCACGCCACCTACGAGGACTCGCTGCACGCCGCGCGCGGCCTGCAGGCCGCGATCGACCGGCTGCTGGCCGAGCCCGGCGCCGCCGCGCTCGACGCCGCCCGGCAGGCCTGGCGCGCCGCCCGCGTCCCCTACCAGCAGAGCGAGGCCTACCGCTTCGGCAACGCCATCGTCGACGACTGGGAGGGCCGGGTCAACGCCTGGCCGCTGGACGAGGGCCTGATCGACTACGTCGACGCGGGCTACGCCGGCAGCGGCTCGGAGAACCCCTACTACATGGGCAACATCATCGCCGGCCGGCTGCCGGACGGCGCGCCCGAGGGGAGCATCGGCGCCGACTGGCTGCGCGAGCTGCACGAGGTCGACGAGATCGAGGCCAACGTCACCATCGGCTACCACCCGATCGAGTTCCTGCTCTGGGGCCAGGACCTGCACGGCACCGCGGCCGGCGCCGGCGCGCGGCCGTGGACCGACTTCCTGGCGGAAGGCTGCACCGGCGGGCACTGCGAGCGCCGCCGCGCCTACCTGCAGGCGGTCGCCGGCCTGCTGGTCGAGGACCTGGAGGAGATGGTCGCCCACTGGGCGGACGGCGGCGACGCCCGCGAAGCCGCCACCGCGGCCGAAGAGGACGGCCTGCGCGCCATCGTCGCCGGCCTCGGCAGCCTGTCCTACGGCGAGCTGGCCGGCGAGCGCATGCAGCTCGGCCTGCTGCTGCACGACCCGGAGGAGGAGCACGACTGCTTCTCCGACAACACCCACAACTCGCACTACTACGACGCCGTGGGCATCCGCAACGTCTACACCGGGCGCTACGCGCGCATCGACGGCCGCGTGGTCGAGGGCCCGGGCCTCGCCGACCTGGTGCGCGCCGAGGACGAGTCGCTGGACGCCGAGATGCGGACCCGGCTGGAGCAGTCGCTGGCCGCGCTCGGCCGCATCAAGCGGCTGGCGGACAGCGGCGCGATGTCCTACGACCAGATGCTCGGCGCGGACAACGAGGAAGGCAACGCCCTGGTGCAGGACGCGGTCGACGCGCTGCGCGCGCAGACCGAGACGCTCGGCAAGATCGCCGCGGCGCTCGAGCTGGACGGCCTGGAATTCGAGGGCTCCGACAGCCTTGACGATCCTGAGGCCGTCTTCCAGTAAGACCGGGGCCGCCGGCCCCGCCCTGCGCGCGGGGCTGGCGGCGCTCCTCCTCGCGCCGCCGGCCGCCGGCGGCGCGGCGGACGCCGAGCGGCGGGCGCGGATCCTCGCCCCGGCCGCGGACTTCGCGGCCGCCGAGCGATGGGAGGAGTTGTCCGGCGGCACCGCCACCAACCGCGCGCGCTTCGGCGCCAAGGCGTTCTCGCAGTTCTCGGCCGGCCTGGCGCTGGCGCGCCGCGCCGACTTCTTCATCGGCGACGGCCTGTTCCGCCGCCCGTGGATCACCGCCCCCGCCTCGACCCGCAGCGCCGACGGCCTGGGGCCGCTGTACAACGCCCGCGCCTGCCAGCGCTGCCACCTGCGGGACGGCCGCGGCCATCCGCCCGAAGACGACGGCGACAGCCGGGTGTCGATGCTGGCGCGGCTCGGCGTCCCCGCGCCCGGCGGCGCGCGGCCCGACCCGGTCTACGGCGAACAGCTGCAGGACCTGGCGATCCCCGGGCACGCGCCGGAGGGGCGGCTGGAGATCCGCTACCGCGAGCGGCCGGTGGCGCTCGCCGGCGGCGAGGCCGCCTCGCTGCGCGTCCCGGAATACCGCGTGCGCGAGCCGGGCTACGGCCCGCTGCACCCGGCAGCGCGGCTGAGCCCGCGGGTGGCGCAGCCGATGATCGGCCTGGGTCTCCTGGAGGCGGTGGCGGCAGCGGACCTGCTCGCCCGCGCCGACCCGGACGACGCCGACGGCGACGGCGTCTCGGGCCGCCCCAACCGGCTGCCGGACGGCCGCCTCGGCCGCTTCGGCTGGAAAGCGGGCCAGCCCGACCTGCGCGCGCAGATCGCCGCGGCGCTGTCCGCCGACTTAGGCCTGTCGAGCCCGGACCGGGACGCGGAATGGGGCGACTGCACCGCGGCGCAGGCGGCCTGCCGCGCGGCGCCGCACGGCGAGAGCCCGGAGGACGGGAACGTCGAGGCGCCGGAACTGTTCATCGAGAAATTGCTCGCCTACGCCCGCAACCTGGCGGTGCCGGCGCGGCGCGGCGCGGACGATCCGGAAGTGCTGCGCGGCAAGCGGCTGTTCTACGGCAGCGGCTGCATCGGCTGCCACGCGCCGAAGCACGCCACCCGCCGGGACTACCCGGAGAAGGCCTTGGCCGGGCAGTTGATCTGGCCCTACACCGACCTGCTGCTGCACGACATGGGCGCGGGCCTGGCGGACGGGCTGCCGGAGGGCGCGGCCGGCGGCCGCGAGTGGCGCACGCCGCCGCTGTGGGGCATCGGGTTGACCGAAGCGGTCAGCGGCCACACCCAGTTCCTGCATGACGGCCGCGCACGCAACCTGCTCGAGGCGGTGCTGTGGCACGGCGGCGAGGCGCAGGCGAGCCGCGACGCGGTGGCGGCGATGGCGCCGGAAGAGCGCGCCGCGCTGCTGGCGTTCCTGAACTCGCTGTAGGATGGTTTCTCCCGCCGAAGCAGGATCGAGCAGGCTATACTTGCGCCGCGCACCGCGCCAGAACCGCCAATGGCCGACGCGACCCCACCCTCAACCGCCCCCGGCCGCCCGGAAATTCGCGTCGAGCACGCGACCCGCGTGAATTTCGCCTCGGCGCAGAACGCGGTGCCGGTGCTCAAGCAGATTGATATCGCCAACCCGACCGCGACCGCGCTGACCAGCCTGCAGTTGGAGATGACCGCAACACCGGAGATCATCCAACCCAAAAGCTGGGAGATTCCGGAAATCCAGCCGGGCGCTTCCAGCCAGATCTCCAACCGGCAGGTACAGTTCGATCAGGCCCGCCTTGCCGGACTAAACGAAGCCGAACGCGGCCAACTCGTATTCCGGCTGTCGCGCGACGGCGAAAACTTGGCCGAAACCCGCGACGAACTCGAGTTCCTCGCGCGCGATGAATGGGGCGGACTGGCGGAGATGGCGCAGATCTTGGCGGCGTTCGTCGCGCCGAACGACCCCGCCATCCAGACGCTGCTGCGCGAGACCAGCGACGTGCTGCAGCAGGATGGGAAATCGCCGGCACTGGACGGTTACCAGTCGCACGACCGGAAACGGGCTTGGATGCTGGCCGCCGCGGCGTGGTCCGCGGTGCGCGCCCGCAACCTGAATTACGCCGAGCCGCCGAAAAGTTTCGAGCGCACCGGACAGAAGATCCGCGCTCCAAGCACCATCGTCGACACCGGTCTAGCCACCTGCCTCGACTTGGCGTTGCTGATGGCGGGCCTGTTGGAGGCGGTCGGCCTCCATCCGGCAGTCGTGTTCACCCGGGGGCACGCATTTTGCGGCACTTGGTTGGTGCGGAAGACGTTCGCGGAAACTTCGACGTGCGATGTCACCGAACTGCGAAAGGCCATCGCTGAGCATGAATTCATCACTTTCGAGGCCACGGGCCTGACGCGCCCCGGCATGGATTTCCCCGACGCGATCAACGACACCAAACGGCGTCTTAGCGAGCAGCAAGAAGCCGATTTCGAGCAGGCCATAGACCTCGCTCGCTCCCGCGCCGCCGGGATCCGCCCGCTGGCCAGCGCACAATCCGAGAAAATCCGCCGCGATGCGGCCGAAGCGGAGCCGCCCGCGCCCACGCCGCTGCCGCCAGCTCCGGAATTCGGTCTGACGCTTGGCGACGACCCCGCGGAAACGCCCGCTACGCCCACCGGCCGCATCGAACGCTGGCAACGCAAGTTGCTGGATCTGTCGTTGCGCAATCGATTGCTGAACTTCAAGCCGACCAAACAGGTCGTGCCGTTCGTTTGCTACGACGTCCCGGGGCTGGAAGACCTCTTGGCAGACGGGGCCGAAATGCGCGTCATCTCCTTGGCGGAAGAAGATCCCGTCGGCGACCGCGACCCGGAGACGTTCCGGCGGGATTCCGGCACGGACATCCAAGAGCAGTTCGTCCGCGCGGCGCAGGAACGGGGCGAAGTCTGCGTGCCGCTGCCGAAGAACGACATGAGCGCCCGCCTCACGACCCTGTACCGCAAGGCGAAAAGCGACTTGGCCGAAGGCGGCGCCAATACGCTGTTTCTGGCGGCCGGATTCCTGCGCTGGAAGAGAGCCGGAGTGAACGATGGCCCGTACCGCGCGCCGCTGCTGTTGCTGCCGGTCACCCTGACGCGGCGCAGCGCGCAGTCCGGATTCCGCCTGCGCCATCATGAAGACGATATCCGGATGAACTCCACATTGCTGGAATTTCTGAAACGCGACTTCGAGGTGTCTGTGCCGGAACTGGAGGGCGACCTGCCGACCGATGAGAGCGGGCTCGACCTGCCGCGGATCTACGCCACCATGCGGCGGGCGATACGAGACATCCCCCATTTCGAGGTCGTCGAAGACTTGGCGCTCTCGACCTTTTCGTTCGCCAAATACCTGATGTGGAAAGACCTTGTCGACCGCACCGATAGTCTGTGCGAAAACCGGCTGGTCCGGCATCTGATCGAAAACCCAGAGGCGCCTTTCGCGCAACCCGGCACTGGCTTGCCGGGCCCGGAGGAAATTGACCGGCATTACCCGCCCTCGGAGCTGATGACGCCATTGCCGGCCGACAGTTCGCAACTAGCGGCCGCAGTGGCCGCCGCAGAGGGGCATGACATGGTGATCGTCGGTCCGCCGGGCACCGGGAAATCTCAGACCATCGCCAACATGATCGCGCTGTGCCTGGCCAAGGGCAAGAGCGTGCTGTTCGTGTCGGAGAAATCCGCCGCGCTGGCGGTGGTTCACCGCCGTCTCAAACAGTATGGCCTCGGCGCCGCCTGCGTCGAACTGCATTCCAACAAGGCCGACCGGAAATCGGTTCTGCGGCAACTGGGGGATGCTTGGGACCGCGCCACAACCGCTGGCGAACAGGAGTGGCGGCGGGTCGCGGAACGGCTGCAGATCCGCCGGGACGATTTGAATGCCTATGTCGCAGCGATGCATAGTCCCGCCTCGCACGGACTGAGCATATTCGATGCCATCGGCATCAACGCAAACAGCCCGGAAAAACTCCCGTTCACGCTGAAGTTCGCTGAATGCGACGCGCACGACGCGGACAGTTTTCGACGACTTCTGGAACTGGCGGAACACGCCGCGCGCACTTTCGCAAACACCAGCGGCACAGACAGCCTGCAGTCGATCATCCACTCCGACTGGTCGTTCGCTTGGGAGGCGGAATTGCTGGAGCGAGCGGAAGCCCTGCAGTCCGCCAGCATCAATTATGCGCGGGCGGCCAATGCATTCACCACGATGCTTGGGCAACCCGAACAGGCGGATCTGCCGCTTGAGGATGCCGGTGCGCTAGAGCGACTCGCCTCGGCAATCTCGAAGATGTCCGGCGACGATTATCGGCCCGTGACGGGCGGCGAACCGGAACAGCGGCAAGCTGAGCTGGATCGGCTCGGACAGGAAGTCGAGCAGATACGGAACGCTCAGCAGGCGGCGGCCGCCCGATACGATCATGCAACGGTCCCTCGCGTGCCCGCGGAAGAGTTGGACCGAAAGTGGCGGGAAGCCGGCGCACGCATATGGCCATTCTCTTGGTTCGGCAAGCGCCATGTCCGCAAACTACTGCAGAGTTACGCCAACAACGGCACTGTCGACCCGGCCAGCGACCTAGACGCGATCCGCGCTATCGCGACGAGTTTGGCGGGCATCGCAGACTCCAGCCTGCGCGACTTGCCCCATTTCAACAACCTTGACACCGACCCGAAAGCGGCGCGCGAATATCTCGCAACCGCCGCGGCATTCCATTCCGCCGCGGCCGCGGCACAGACGCGCAGCGCCGACCCCTCACTCTTCTCCACACGGCTGAAGTCGATTTGGGAGGAACGCGGAGCTTCGACGGCGGCCAAGCAAATCGCGGCCGAATTGGAACAGGCGCGGAGCGAACATGAGCGCGCATGGTCCGCCTACCGCGAGACAGCCGGAGATTCTCCCACCGGCGGACTGGCCGCCACCGCAGAAGAAATGGGTGCGCTGATCCGATCCCGCGCTCAAATCCAGAACCACACGAAGTGGGTCCAAGTGCGTGAGCAAATGAACCGTGCGGAACTAACACCTATGGCCGAGGCGCTGGAGCAACGGCAACTGCCGCCGAAGCCAGAGCAAGCGGCAGAATCTTTCCGGCGGGCATACATGCGGTGGTGGCTGCCGCTGGCCATCGACCGCGAACCCGTGCTGCGCGCCTTCACCGGGTGGGAGCATAAAAGCCGCATCGACGAATTCCGCGAACTGGACGAGGAAGCGCAGAAACTGTCGACCCAGCAGGTGCTGCGTCTGATCGCGCACGACCTCCCCGCACGCGACGAAGTGGCGCGCAATTCGGAACTGGGCGTACTGCGCCACCAACTCGGCCTGCAGCGCCCGAGCATGCCGATCCGGACGCTGATTTCCAAACTTCCGGAAACGTTCACCAAACTAGCGCCATGCGTGCTGATGTCGCCGCTGTCGATCGCGCAGTACCTGCCCGCCGGACATGCGCTGTTCGATGTCGTGCTGTTCGACGAAGCCTCGCAGATCACCACTTGGGACGCCATCGGAGCCATCGCACGCGGCCGCCAGTCCATCATCGTGGGCGACCCCAAGCAGTTGCCCCCGACCAACTTTTTCGGCCGCACGGAAACGGACGAAGAAGAGATAGAAGAATACGAAAAAGACCTGCCCAGCATCCTGGACGAAGCCAGCGTGGCCGGCCTGCCCCAGAGGAATCTGAACTGGCACTACCGCAGCCGAGACGAAACCCTGATCGCATTCTCCAACCACCACTACTACGGCGACCGCCTGATCACTTTCCCTTCCCCCTCGACCAAAACCAGCGCGGTGCGCTTTCACCACATCAAGGACGGCATCTATCTCCGCGGCGCCGCACGAGCCAACAAACAGGAGGCGCGGGCCATCGTGGCGATGATCGTCGATCGGTTGACCCGGGCCCTGACCCAGCCGGAGGAGGAACGCGAAACCATCGGCGTGATCACTTTCAACATCCAGCAACAGGAGCTGATTCTCGACCTGCTGGACGCCGAGCGCCGCGCAAATCCTCGTTTTGAATGGTTCTTCGAGGACGAACGCGAAGAGCCCCTGATCGTGAAGAACCTCGAGAACATCCAGGGAGACGAACGCGACATCATGCTGTTCTCCCTCACGTTCGGCGCCGACAAGGCCGGGAAAATGACCATGAACTTCGGCCCCATGAACAAGGACGGCGGCGAAAAGCGGCTGAACGTGGCCGTCACCCGCGCCCGCTCGGAACTGCACGTTTTCGCCTCGTTCACCGCCGAACAAATCGATCTCGGCCGCACCCGGGCGGTCGGCGTGGCGCACCTGAAGAACTTCCTAGACTACGCAGAACGGGGCCCCGCTGCCCTGCCGGCGATGGACCGGGGCTCAGTCGGCGAAGCCGACAGCCCATTCGAGTCCGCCGTCGCCCAAGCGCTCGAGGCCCGCGGCTGGGAAGTGCGCCCTCAGATCGGCGTGTCCGGCTTCCGCATCGACCTGGGAGTGGTACATCCGCAGAAAGCCGGCGCCTACCTCGCGGGAATCGAATGCGACGGCGCGACCTACCACAGTTCCGCGAATGCGCGGGACCGCGACCGCATCCGCGAAGGCGTGCTGCGCAATCTCGGCTGGGAGATCATCCGCATCTGGTCGACCGAGTGGTTCCGCCGGCCGCAAGCAACCTGCGACCAAGTGCATGCAGAACTGGAGAAGCTTCTCGCCGCATCGGCTTCCACGGCAACAACCTTCGCAAACCATCCCCGAGCGGCGGACAACTCCGAATCCGCAGCGCCAGCCTCGGCGGAGCCTCCCGCGGACGATGCCGGAGCAGCGGCGGATCCAGCTCAACCCTCCACGCTTTCGGAAGTCGCCGACAACGAACTCGACTTCGCGCAGTTTTACCGGCCCGAATACACCGCAATGCTGGAGCAACTTATTTTGGATATTGTCCGCAGCGAAAACCCCATCCATGAACACCGCCTGGCACGCGAAGTCGCCCGCCGACACGGAGCGCGACGCGTCGGGGGAAAAATGCAGCAACGGGTCACGAGCTGTTGCGGCCAGTTCGAAGTGCGCGAGGAACGCGGACACAGATTCGTGTGGTTGCCCGGCACGCACCAGCCGAACATTCCCCACCGCCCGAACCTCGAGCGCGAAGTCTGGGAAATTCCGCAAGCGGAGATCGCGACGCTACTGGAGGAGCGGCCAAACATCGCCAGCGCCGCGGATCCAGCCAAAGAACTGGCGCAGCTCCTCGGCATATCCCGACTACGCCGATCCACCCGCGAACATCTGGAGCAAGTGCTTGCCGGCATCGCCGTGCTAGACTCGCCGCACTGATGGCGGTGCCCGCTCAGGCGGGAGAATCAGGGAAGCCGGTGCGCGCGAGCAAGGCCGGCGCTGCCCCCGCAACGGTAGGCGGGCGGAACGGACGCAGCCACTGGACTCCGGTCCGGGAAGGAAGTCCGCTCCGACACCCCCCGCGAGCCCGGAGACCGGCCCCATCCGACTGCAACATGCGGCTGCGGCGGGCGGCCGGCATGCGGACCGTTCCGCCGCCGGCGGCGGGCTTCCCGTGCCGCGTTCCCGCGTCCGCCCGGACGGAGACGCGCCATGCGCCGCACCCTGCTCTGCTGCCTGCTCGCCGGGCCGCTCGCCCCCGCCGCCCAGGCGGCGGTCTACGACGACCCGGTGGTGGTCACCGCCGCCCGCATCCCCCGCCCCATGCAGGCGCTCGGCGGCGCGGTCGACGTGATCAGGCTCGACGACTGGCTGGGGCCGAAGACCTCGCTCGCGGACGTGCTGCGCGGGCGGCCCGGGGTCGGCGTCAGCCGCTCCGGCGGTCCCGGGCAGCTGACCCAGGCGCGGCTGCGCGGCGCGGAGGCCAACCACGTGCTGGTGCTGCTCGACGGCGTCGAGCTGACCAACCCTGCCACCGGCGCGGTCGATTTCGCGCACCTGAGCGCGGCCGGCATCGAGCGCGTCGAGATCCTGCGCGGCGCGCAGAGCGCGCTGTGGGGCAGCCACGCCGCCGCCGGCGTCATCAACCTGGTGTCGCGCGGCGCGGACGGGCCCGCGGCGGAAGCGGGCCTGCGCTCGGGCGCGGACGGCCTGACCGAGGCCTCCGGCCGGCTCGCGGCCGGCGGCGCGCGCGGCGGCCTCGCCGCCAGTTGGCAGTCGTTCACCACCCGCGGCGACAACCTCTCCCTCGCGGGCTCCGAGGAGGACGGCCACCGCAGCCGCACCGTGCAGCTGAACGGGCGCTGGACGCCGGCGCCCGGCGCGGATCTGCGGCTGTCCTTCCGGCGCGCGCGCGGCCGCACCGAGTACGACGGCAGCGAAAACGGGCGGCCGGTCGATGCCGGCCACCATTCCCGCAACGATCGCACCGCCCTCAGCGCCGCGGCGGACGTCCGCGCCGGGCGGCTCCGCTGGCGCGGCGGCGCCGCCTACCTGCAGACGCGGGACCGCAACGCCGACGGCTTCGGCGTCACCGAGACCGACGGCCAGCGCCTGCAGTTCGACCTGCTCGGCTGGCGCAGCTTCGAGCGCTGCGCCGCCGCCGGCGCCTGCGTGCTGGGCCTGGGGCTGGAATGGAGCCGGGAGCGCTACACCCGCGGCGCGGTCGGGCCGCTGCACACGCGCAGCCGCAGCGGACTGCTCATCGCGCAGTGGCGGCCGCTGGCGCCGCTCGACCTCGACCTGTCGCTGCGCCGCGACGACAACGACGACTTCGGCGACGCCGGCACCTGGCGCGCCGGCGCCGCGTGGCGGCTCGCCGGCGGCGCGGCGCGGCTGTACGCGGCCGCCGGCACCGGCATCGTCAACCCGTCGCTGACCGAGCGCTTCGGCTACTTCCCGGGCTCGTTCCGCGGCAACCCGGATCTGACCCCGGAGCGCGCCCGCGACCGCGAGCTCGGCGTCGCCTTCCCGCTCGGCGGCCTGCGCGTCGACGCCGGCGTCTTCGCCCAGGACCTGCGCGACGAGATCGCGGGCGAGTACGACGCCGCCAGCGGCACGTCGACCACCGTCAACCTGCCCGGCCGCTCCAAGCGCCGCGGCCTGGAGCTGGAATTGCGCGCGGCGCTCGGCGAAGCCTGGAGCTGGCGCGGCGGCTACACCTACACGCGCAGCAGCGAGCCGACCGCGGGCGGGCGGGCGCGCGAGGTCCGCCGCCCCCGGCACCAGTACCGCGCCGAGCTCGAATACCGCGCCGGACGCTGGCGGGCGGCGCTGGCCGCGCGCGCCGTCCGCGGCCTGCTGGACCAGGACTTCGCGTCGTTTCCGGCCCGCCGCGTGCCGCTCGGCGACCACGAGGTCGCCGACCTGTCGGCGCGCTGCGAACTGAGCCGGGAGTGGACGCTCTCGCTGGACGCGCGCAACCTGTTCAACGAGACCTACCAAGAGGTGCTGGGCTACCGCGCCCCCGACCGGCAGCTGAGCCTGGAGCTGCGCTGGCGGCCGGACTAAGCGTTTCGCATAAATGAAATACGTGCAAATTTATATTCCGATATCTGCCTCACTAAGAAGGATCACAATCCATTCCTTCCTGTCTAGCCGCTTCAATACATTCATTCCTGCTTTCGTAGCCTGTTTCAGAAAAATTAGGATCTTTGCCATCTTTTGCTGAGCATTGCCAACTCCATTCGCCTACCAAACTCTTATAAATTGTCCAAGTATTCCCATGAGAATCAACACACGATTCCTCAATAATGGCTTCTACATCAAACTTATTCTCCTCGGGAATATCCCTACGCTTAGCTGCTTCGCTAATCTCTTTTTTGGCTTTCTCTTCTAAATTCTTGATTGACTTTCGGCTCCAATTTCCTCCGCTACCGCCACTGCCACCCATGATCATTTCCTCCTTTCAGCTTTAGCAATATCGACACACGACATGCATGTACCACATGGCACGTCGGTTCCCGAATAACACGAATAGGTGCCCTCAACCCCTCGTTGGTGTGCTAACTCTATCACATCCCTTTTAGAAAATTGGATTAGAGGAGTGGTCACCACAATAGGCTTCCCAATTGCCACCTTGATAGCGTGTTCACATCGCACTATAAATTCCTTAGTTTGGTCCGGAAACGGATGCTCTCCGGGTCTAATTAGGCCAAGTGCCACACTGTTTGCACGCACACGAGACGCATAGACAGCACCGACTAATGTCAATAGCAGATTGCGCCCGGGCACGAATGCATCCTCACCCGGCCTCCAGTCTTTGCTCGTGAGGCCACCAGCAATAATTTCGCCAAAGCCCGATAGATCCATATGGGCCACTTCCGGTAAACCATGTCTAATATGAATCTTCTGACACGCCTCCCATTCTTTTCTTGCTGCAAGTTGTCCATAACTAACGAACAAAGGAAATATATCGATTCCTTCTTCATGAGCCAGTAGACTCATTAAAGTCGAATCATACCCACCCGAAACTAAAGTTACTATGCTCATGGCGTTTGAAATATGTTGCGTTTAGAAAAGAATTTTAACATGTCCCGACCCTCCTAATCGATCATTCCAATTGATGAAGGGCACAAGCCATATCTTCTCCCTCTATTCTAAATTAACTTCAATCATAAAATTTTTATTTGAGTGCATCAAAAATCTGGTTCGCCACACTTCCATTTGGCATGTACCGCTTCAGCAAATTTTTCTCACAACCGCCATATACAGCCTCACGCACTTTTTCCATTAGTTGAAAGTAAAAAACTAAGTTGCTCTTAATAACCGAAAAGTGATAAACCGAAAAGTAGTCATTAGAATCAGGTCGGACACTCGTCTTTAAGTTCATCTGTTTCGGGAATAAGTCCCCATGGTGGAAATGAAACAATTTTCCTGATTTATGGTCCACCACTGTCTGACACCATTCTAATCCATCAAAACTATCAGCCCCCGCCATGGCATAAGCGATAAGAGAAAGCGGATGACCCACGCCAAGCAGGTGCAGCGGGTAATACACGCCTAATTCATCTAAGGCTAATCTAATCTTCCGGACAGCCCGTAGCCGATTGAAAAAGCCCGCCCCAAGGTCGCGCTCTGGAATCGATATAAGCATAGGGTGTAATTGATCTGCCGCCACCTGCAACACTTTCAGCAATGATTCAGGCGACCTTTCAAACGGTCGATGAACAATCGGCACAATAGAAGACCGAGTATGCTGTTTATGCTGCATTACATTAGCCTCAATAGCTTGAACTATTGCCTCCACGCTTCCTTTCGGACGCGGAACATCGTCGTAAGAACAGCACAAATGGTATGGATACACTCTAAGAACTTTATGAAACATATCTTGGGTCCAGGAATTGTCACTTTTCCAACGACTTTCGTAGTTTCCGCTATCCATGAAAACGACGGCACCATTATCGATACTCTGTCTCAGGTTTTGCAAGATTTTCTGCCGACAAGCAGGACTGCCATGTTCAATATCGTATGCAGAAATAAGAAAGCGCGGTGCTCCCAAAATACTTAATACTTCAACATGTTCAGCAGGACTAAGATCACTTTTTGTGGTGCTAGAAACTGAAGGGAAAAAGCACGGCAGCGGAAGATCTTTCTCTGCAATCCGCAAAGACTGAAGGCGATTTAGAGGCTCTGTCATCGAAAATCTCCGTCGAGCCACACCTTAATGGGGGTAGATAGCCTAGAAATCAAGAGCACAGAATCAATTCGGCGAGCATGACCAGGAAGTACTGGCTACCGCGCCCCCGACCGGCAGCTGAGCCTGGAGCTGCGCTGGCGGCCGGTCTACTGAGCCGGCGCCTCCTCTTGGGCCGGCGCCTCCGGCAGATCGCGCTCGACCCGCCGCGTCAAGCCGTCGGCATCCAGCCGCTGGTAGTGCGCGCCGGGCCCGAACACGCTCAGCCGCGCCGGGCGCTCCTCGTCGACCTCCCAGCGCCCGTGCACTTTCTGCTCAGCGTCCTCCAGCACGTAGCGGCTGGCGTACACCTCGGTGGCGTAGATCCGCACCGGGCCGAGCCAGCCCATGGCCGAAGTGGCCTGCCAGATGATCAGGGAGGCGACCGCGATCAGGCCGATCCGCAGGCGCTGGATGTAACGCTCGGCCTGCGCCATGCGGGCTTCGAGCGGCTGGCTGGTGGGATCCTGGCTCATGGTCTTCTCCGTCGGTCGGGGGCGGGGCCGCACAGGCGGCGGCCGATCTGCTGGTAGCGCGCCGCGGTCTGCGACACGATCTCGGGGGGCAGCTCCGGCCCAGGCGGGCGGCGGTCCCAGTCCCGGGCCGTCAGCCAGTCGCGCACGAACTGCTTGTCGAAACTGCGCGGGTTCTCGCCCGGGCGCCAGTCGGCGGCGTCCCAGAAGCGCGAGGAGTCCGGCGTCAGCGCCTCGTCGATCAGCGTCAGCGCGCCGTCGGCGTCGAGGCCGAACTCGAACTTGGTGTCGGCGACGATCACGCCGCGCTCGGCGGCATGCCGGCTCGCGCGCGCGTACAACTCCAGGCTCGCGGCGCGCACCTGCCCGGCGCGCTCCCGCCCGAGCCGGCGCTCGACCTCGGCGAACGGGATGTTCTCGTCGTGGGCGCCGTCCCGCGCCTTGGTCGAGGGCGTGAACAGCGGTTCGGGCAGGCGCTCGGCCAGGCGCAGGCCCGCCGGCAGCGGAATGCCGCACACGGCGCCGTCGCGTTGGTAATCGCGCCAGCCGGAACCGATCAGGTGGCCGCGCACGATGGCCTCCACCGGCAAGGGCTCCAGGCGACGCGCGCACACGCTGCGCCCGGCCAGCTGCGCGCGCTCGGCGTCGTCGAGCGGCAGGTCGTCCAGGGTCAGGTCGCTGCGGTGGTTCGGCAAGACCTCGGCAAGGAAGCCGAACCAGAACTCCGACACCCGGGTCAGGGTCTCGCCCTTGCCGGGGATCGGCGTCGGCAGCACCACGTCGAACGCCGACAGCCGGTCGGTGGCCACCAGCAGCAGGTGCTCGGCGTCGATCTCGTACAGGTCGCGGACCTTGCCCTCGCGCAGGCGGCGCAGGCGGGACAGGTCGGTGTGGTAGACGGCGTCCATGGGCGGTTCCGGAGTCATGCCGCGGCGAGATCCGCGATCATCTCTTCCAGCGCATGCAGGGTCTGCTGCGGGATTTTATCCGGCGGCCAATAGCGGGCGATCGTTTTCACGGCCGCATCGTACCGCTCGATGTTCAGGCAGCGGAGCAGAAAGCGCACGTCCTCCCGGTCGTGAAACTCGCCGCCGATGCGCATGGCCAGGCACTTCATTGCCAGCAGGTATTCGGGGCCGGCGACCAAGACGCGCAGATTGGGCAGCGAAAGATGCTCCCGAAACTCCCCTTTCTCGCCCAGAAACCCCTTGGCGCCGTCGTTCAACCAATCTTCCGGCAACCCCTTGGCCTCGGCGACCCGCCGCGCGGCCGCCCGCACCGCGCGCGCCGGCCGGAAGAATCCGTCGAGGTCGCGGGTGGCCCGACGCGCATCGAACGCCAGACACATGACCGCGCCGCCGACCAGATACAGTTCGCCGCAGATGCCGTCGCGCGCAAGTTCCGCGTCGAGCAAATGCAGCAAATTGAGAATCTCGTCCCGGCGCAGCTCTGTCATACCCGGTCTCCGACGCTGCTGTCGACAAACAGGTTGCGCCGGCGGAACGGCAGCGGTGAACTGGTCAGCAGATACAGGCGCAGGCTCTGCTCCGGAGCTCCGAACCAAGGCTCCGCTAGCGGCGGCACGGCCGCGACCCAATCGGGTGGCCGCGCTTCCTTGAGGTGCGCGGCATGCTCGATAATCGCGGCGACGTAATTCGCCTCGAATTCCTGCAACGGCGCGGCGGGCGGTTCACGCACGGCCAAGGAAAAATCCTGCGAGTCTAGCCGCGCCAGAAAATCGTGCAGATGAGCGAGTCCGTAACTGCGGGCATCGGGACGCGCCGCGAATTCGCCGCAGAGTTTCTGGAACTCTTCTTCAACCTGCGGCAACAGCCGCCGCAGCACCCACTCGGAGACATTCAGGCCAGCGCGCCGGGCGCACCGTTGGATGCGCGCCTTGTCTCCCGCACTGACGCGGACCTGCAGGTGTCCGGTCTTGGCCATGAAAGCATGATAGCCGAAAAATCAGCTATTGTAAATACATTGTAATGACATCAAGGCGGCATTGCTTGTGGGGCGGAACTTCTTCGGCTTCGAGATCAACCCCACAATGGCCGAATCGCAGAACAGCGAGTGCGAAACAGCGTAGGAACATAAGGGACGCGGACGGTCTCTAAGCCCGGTGTTTTCGCCTATGCCTGCAATTCGCTATATTTTCAATGAGTTGTAATGCTGTGCTTGAATATGGATTCGGAGCAACACCAGAGAAGAAGTGGAAAGGTATTGATATTTATAGGATTTCTTTGCGTATGCCGAAAGGCTCTCCCATTTTGGCCGGGGCTTGCGTATGATAGCCATGCTTCGCCAGTCAGCCCTGCTGACACGTGCTGGCAATTCCTCGGAATCTTCTCCACTTCCTTTCCTGCCTAGACCCACCCTCTCTTCCCGCGCACCGCACCAAGGCTGAATCGTGAGCGCCGGAGCCAAGGAAAAGCGTTTTTTGGACGCCTTGGAGTCCCTTTTCACGGGCGCGGAGGTGGACGGCGACTCTGGGTTCATCAACTTAATGCGGATTAAACACGGGCATTTCCAATCCATCCGCCCGATATTGATGGAGCGAATCGACAATCGCGTTGCACCGGAGGCATCCTTCAGGGAAGAACTATTCGACAAGCTGTACACGTTTTTCTCGCGTTACTTCTGTGAAAGCGGCTCCATTTATTTCCGGCACCTGCCCGCATTCGCCAAAATCTACGAGCGCGTATACGCTGGAGAATCAGATGCAGAGTTGATCTGGAAGACACGGATGCTCTACTACGTCAAATCCGACATTCTAGTGAGGTCTATGCCGGTGAAATTAATGCCTGACAGGGAATACGGACGCCCTCAGCTATTCTATTTCGATGCCGGCGAAGTCGAGCATAAGAAGAACAACGAACGGCGAGAATTCACTTTCAAATTCGCCAAAACCAAACAGGCCGAAGATGAAACTGAACTGCATCTGGCTGTTTCGTATTCCCGGAACGGAACCCAAACCGATCTCAATGAGATTGTCAAACAATCCAGGAACGCGGATCCTGCTACCCAAATCACTGAGAAGGACCTGCAGGAAGCCATCCGAATTTTCCGGCGCCAAACCGAAGCGGATTTCTTCATCAACAAGGATGCAAGAGGCTTTCTACGCGAACAATTCGACTTGTGGCTCTATCAGTACATGTTCTCGGAGGACAGCGTCTTCGAGCAACAGAGACTCGAACAGTTGCAGGTGCTCAAGCGCACGGCTTACGATATCATCGGTTACATCGCCCAGTTTGAAGATGAATTGCGCCGGGCATGGGAAAAGCCTAAGTTTGCGCGCAACGTCAACTACGTGGTGACGCTAGACAGGCTGTCGAACCCACTACTGGAGAAGATTTCTGTCCACAAAGGCGCAAGCAAGCAGGTGAAAGAATGGCAAGAACTGAACTTAGTTGATAAAAACTTCTCTATGGAGAGTCTGAACCGGGGGCAAGCCGGCCTGAACATGAAAAATGACAGTGGACCCACCAACGGTGCTTGCCGCTTTCTTCCACTAGACACCAAACACTTCAAGAATCTGGAAGTGGAAATTCTTGGAGAATTGGGAAATCTGGACGAAGCCCTCGACGGAGAGTTCGTGCACAGCGAAAACTGGCAAGCATTAAATACTCTAAGAAAGCGATACCTCAAGGCAGTAAAATGCATATACATAGACCCGCCGTTCAATTTAGAAAGCGGGGATCAATTTGACTACAGGACAAATTACAAGGATTCTTGCTGGCTAACGATGCTGGAAAACCGCCTGTCGGCAGCAAAACCATTAATCTCTGACGGAGGGTCCATCATGGTACGCTGTGGACACGATGGGAATCACCTTATGAGATCATTGCTCAACAATATCTTCGGCGTAGAAAACTACAGGAACGAAATCGTAGTGCGGCGCGCAGAAAAAGAAAAAGGGGAATTGATGAAACAATTCGATAGCATGCGGGCAATGATGGTGAACTATGACAATTTGTACTGGTATTCAGTAGACTCGGAAGACCGTTTCAACTTCATCATCAAACCTAGTTCGCCGGAACAGAAAAAATCGCAATGGCATCCTTTCTGGAAATCTGAAGATCGGCCAGATCTGCGCTATGAAATCCTAGGTGTGACTTTGGAAAACGGTCAGTGGATGTGGGAAAAAAATCGCGCATCCCGCGCTATACAAAACTACCAGAAATACATGGGGCAAGCGAGGAAAGTCTCTTTGGACAAATATTGGGCGAAAAATCAGTCGGAGTACTATGATGCTACCGGCCATGACTTGGAGTTTATAAGAAAGAATGAGAATGGGAATGGCGGCCTTTCTTCAATCCAGTACTGGATCCCGCCACGAGACTTCGTTATCTCGGACAACAATTGGATTGATGTGAAAGGCTACGCAAATACCACTGGATTCAAAACCGAAAATTCCGAGGCGCTGTTATATCGGATTATTAACAACTTGCCCAACCAAGGTGAGATTGTTGCCGATTTCTTCGCTGGCAGCGGCACCACACAAGCGGTTGCTCAAAAGCTCGGGCGAAAGTGGCTCGGCGTGGAAATGGGCGAGCATTTTAACGAAATTGTTTTACCGCGGATAAAAAAAGTTATTAGCGGCCAACAATCCAATATAAGCAACAGGTCTGGCTATCAAGGCGGCGGTGTTTTTAAATATTACACATTGGAGCAATATGAAGAAACTCTGAAAAAAGCACGTTATGCCGATGGCGAGCAATTAGAGCTTGAAAGCTCGAAATCGCCATTTGAACAGTATGTTTTCTTCAGCGATGACAAGTTTGCACACACTGTGAAACTTCTGAAAAGTCGAAAACTAAGCATCAATCTGCACGACCTATATCCTGATATAGATATTGCCGAATCTCTTGCCAACGTTATCGGGAAACAAATACGGCACCGCACTGAGGATGCGGTCACTTTCGCTGACGGAACAACTGAAAAGATCAATCCGACGGCGATGACTGATGAGGAACGGCGGCATTTCGTTGCTCTCATCAAACCGTACCTGTGGTGGGGAGAATGATCAGCCTGTCCCCCGAACTAGAACACATCGCTGCACGAATCGCCGGCGATGACTTGCCCGAGGTCTGGAGAGTGCCGGATATTGCGCGGTTTTCGCGGCGGAAGACCTTGTACGAGTATCAACAAGACGCGTTAAGCAAGGCGGCGCGAATACTGTGCCTTTATTTTGGACAGACCGAAAGTGCTCTGTATTCTCCCAATCACAAAACGCCGGGCAGCCACAACCAGTTCAAGGGGAATCTCGCGCACCAGTACGGGCTTCCTTTTTTTAATGACTTTGCCGTGAAGAAATACGATCGGCCAGCCGACAGAAGAAATGGAAAGCAAAATGCCGTGTTCCGTATACTGTCGGAGTTCATTCCTGCCCCCAACGAGGAGATCCATTACGAGAAGCTAATCAATAGGATGTGCTTCTGGATGGCGACTGGAAGCGGAAAAACTTTGGTTATGATCAAACTGATCGAATACCTGCATGCCCTGAAGTCGCACGGCACCATTCCTCCTCACAACATGCTGATTCTAGCCCCTAGCGACCACTTGCTCAAGCAGATTCGGGGAACAATCAAAGAGTTCAATGAATCCGGTTTGAGCATCAACCTATTGCCGCTAAGACAAAGCGGCAAATCGCAGCGAAGCGTTCTTAAAAACTCCATAACCGTCTACTACTACCGAAGCGACAACGTCTCCGACGTTCAAAAAGCAGCGCTCATCGACTATCGCCGATACGAAAATGACGGCCGGTGGTATATCTTCCTGGACGAAGCGCACAAAGGAAACAGGGATGATTCTAAGCGGCAAGCGTACTACGCGGTCATGTCGCGCCAAGGATTCCTGTTCAATTTCTCCGCCACTTTCACTAGCCCGGAAGACATTGCCACCACAGTCAAAAAATACAATTTGGAAGAATTCGTAAAACACGGGCACGGAAAGAACATCTGCCTGAACAAGGGGGAATACGAAACTTTCAGGGATGCTGAAATCAACCACATCGAAAGACAAAAAATCGTACTGAAATCGCTTATGACCTTGGCGCACACTATCCGTCAAGCACGCAACCTGCACACACTGACGAGACGGACTGACCTATACCATCTGCCGCTGATGCTGACCCTAGTCAATCGCGTCAACACCGGGGTGGAAAATGACCGGAACGACCTGTGGGCGTTTTTTCAAACACTACGGCAGATTGCCACTGGGGAAATAGACGAAAAGCTATTCCGAGCAGTACGAAGCGACTTGGCGACCGAATGGCGCTGCCCGACGTTGCTGTTTGAAAGCCGCCGGCGAAACGGAAACGCTAACAACTCAGAAGCCATCGCAAAGTTGAAAATCACCGATTTGCGTGAGGCCGTGTTCATGAGTCGGCGGCAAAGCGCCCTGCAGTTCATATGCAGCAAAGACAGCAAAGAGCTCGCTTTCCAGATGAAAAATGCAGATGCTCCATTTGCATTAATCCGCATCGGCAATACGTCGAAATGGCGCAGCCAGTTGCTAGCCGGCTTTGAAGAAACCCGGACGCTGCAAGAAAAATCTTTTTTTGACAGTCTAGAGCACAGCAGCATCACGATACTCATGGGGTCCCGCACATTCTTCGAAAGCTGGGACACCAATCGACCCAACATCATCAATTTCATCAACATCGGCAGCGTTGACGCCAAAAAGTTTGTCATGCAATCCGTAGGACGCGGCGTCCGCATTGAAACTTTGCCCGGCCAACGCCTACGCCATGATTTTCTTCCGCCTAGCAGCCTCCCCGCTGTTCTACGGTCCCGCGCGGATCTGACTTGGCCCTTGGAAACCCTATTCCTGTTCGCCACCAATAAAAAGGCAGTGCGGTCCGTTCTGGAAGGCCTAGAAACGCTAGAAAGCACCGCTTTCACGACCCTTGAGGGATTTAAGAAAGCCGACCGACCTAAGGTCAACGGAAAAGAGATGGAGTTGCTGGTGCCGGAATACAAAGAGACGCGCCGGGGACCAAGAAACCAAGCAAGATTCGCCATCAATAGCGAATCTTTAGAACGCTTTCAAGCATGGCTACGAGCCACCCCCGACTCCGTGTTCATGGTGCGGGATGGCCTGTCGGGCCAGGAGATAGCCACATTGCACGAATCAGCCCAAGGTTCAAACACGCAACATCAGATAGAAAAAAATTATGCCAGCCTGCCCTTTTTGCAGGAGCGCCTACTATCCCACTTAGGAAAGGCAGGCAGTACCACAAACCAAGTTCGGCATTTGGATGAGGAGAAAGATATCATTCATTTCCGACAGGTTCGTGTGCGGATGGACGCATCCAGTGTGCTTGACCTGCAGAAAAAACTGAAAGAAGTTGCAGAGGGAGCCACACCTGAAATCGAAAAAAGGGAATTGGCGCAACAATATGCGACAGGTGAAATCTCCTCCGAAGAGTTTGATCGGCGATTCCGCGGCACAGCATCGGCGTCATTTAGAGAAGATCTCGATATTAAGCATATTCAACAACACTACTACTTGCCACTGGTCATCGCAAAAGATGAACGGGCCGATTTCATTCGGCACATAGTGCAGGAAAGAAGCGAAGTGCTGTTCTTGCAGCAGCTTGAGGAATGGCTAACTACAAACCGGCCATCATGGGATGCTTGGATGTTCAGCAAGGTCGACGAAACTTGCGACAGGATATACATTCCATACTACGACACGAAAAACAACGAATACCGGCGCTTCTTCCCAGATTTTGTCTTCTGGATGTGCCACGGAAAACAATATCAGATCGTTTTCGTAGACCCTAAAGGAACGGAACACGCTTCTGCCTATCGCAAAATAGACGGATATAGGGATCTATTCGAAACGGATGGTTCCTGCAAGAGATTTCAGCATCGACAGTCTGATGTTCGGGTTCGGCTACTGATGTATAATCCAGATGCTAAAAATGTCCCTAACGAATACAGACATTTTTGGGCTGATACCCCAAAAGGAATTTTTTTCTTTCCCTAAAGGTTACAGGGAATAAAATACGGAGGCGAAAATGGAACGAAAAATGGGAGTGCACATAGCCCCTAGTTTTGAACTAGAGGCATTCCATTGTCCACGTTGCCACGTATTTGCCCATCAGATATGGCACCAAACAAAATTGTTGGATTACCCGAGTCTTATTCAGGATTTACAGGTTGCACTCTGCGTCAAGTGCAAAGAGTACTCATATTGGGTAAATGGGAAAATTGCTTATCCACCGTGTGTCACAGCACCTCCTGCCGCCGAAGACATGCCAGCATCAGTGCAAAAATATTATGATGAAGCGCGTTTAATTGCGAATCATTCTCCAAGGTCCGCAGCCGCCCTGCTTCGGCTTGCTACTAAAAAACTTTGCGAAGAACTTGGAGAATACGAACAAAACTTATACCGCGCTATAGGAAATTTAAGAAAGGACGGGTTGCGAGAAGAAGTTATTCAATCTCTGGATACTGTCAGAATTGTCGGCAATGAGGGCGGCGCACATGAAGGGCAGATCGATTTGACCGAAAAAGATAACGAAGAAGTTGTCGACAGGCTTTTTAAGCTCATCAACATCATCGTCGAAAAAACCATTACGGAACCGAAATACATCAAAGAAACTTTCGGCTCACTTCCGGAAAACAAAAGAAAAGCGGTCGCAGACCGAGACAACTCATAAATTCCGGGACAAATCGCCTGCTCCTAGCCTCGGAAGTATAATCTCCGCCCGCTTGCCGCAGACCACTGACCCATGAGCGACTCCGCCCCCGCCCCGCCCGTCGGCATCGTCATGGGCAGCCGCAGCGACTGGGCGACCATGCGCGCCGCGGCCGACCATCTGGACAAGCTGGAGATCTCCCACGAGGCGCGGGTGGTGTCGGCGCACCGCACCCCGGACCTGCTGGCCGAGTACGCGCGCGCCGCCCGCGAGCGCGGCCTGCGCTGCATCATCGCCGGCGCCGGCGGCGCCGCGCACCTGCCCGGCATGCTGGCGGCGCAGACCCCGGTGCCGGTGCTGGGCGTGCCGATCGACGCCACCGCCCTGCGCGGCCAGGACTCGCTGCTGTCCATCGTGCAGATGCCCAAGGGCGTGCCGGTCGCCACGTTCGCCATCGGCGAGCCCGGCGCCGTCAACGCGGCGCTGTTCGCCGCCGCCCTGCTGGCGGCCGGCGACCCGGACCTGGCGGCGCGCCTGGACGCCTACCGCGCCGGGCGGACCCGCGAAGTCCTTGCCGAACGCCTCGACTGACCCGGCCCGGAGCATGACGCTCGGCATGCTGGGGGGCGGCCAGCTGGGCCGCATGTTCGCCGCCGCGGCGCGGCGCCTCGACTGCCGCGTGGTGGTGCTGGATCCGGATCCGCACAGCCCGGCCGGCCAGATCGCCGACCGCCACTTGGCCCGCGCCTACGACGACGCGGCCGCGCTCGACGAACTGGCCGCGGAATGCGACGCGGTCGGCTACGAGTTCGAGAACATCCCCATCGACAGCGTGCGCCAGCTGGCGGCCAAGGTGCCGGTGCGTCCGGGCTCCGAGGCGCTCGCCGTCAGCCAGAGCCGCACGATGGAAAAGGATTACGCCGCGCAGCACGCGCCGGACGCGCCGCCGGCGCTGCACCGCGCCGTCGCCGACGCGGCGCAGCTGGAGGACGCGCTGGCCGAACTCGGCGCGCCCTGCCTGCTCAAGACCGACCGCCTGGGCTACGACGGCAAGGGCCAGCGGCGGGTCGGCGGCGCGGACGAGGCGCAGGCCGCCTTCGCCGAGCTGGGCGGCGTGGCGTGCGTGCTGGAGAAGGAACTGGAGCTGGAGCGCGAGGTGTCGGTGCTGGTGGCGGGCGACGGCGCCGAATACGCGGCCTACCCGCTCATCGAGAACGAGCACCGGAACGGGATCCTGCACCGCTCGCGGGCGCCGGCGACGCTGCCGGCGGAGCAGGCCGAAGCCGCGCGCAACTCCGCCCTCGCGCTGGCGCGCTCGTTCGGCTACCGCGGCGTGCTGGCGGTGGAGTACTTCCTCGCCAGGGACGGGCGCGTATACTTCAACGAGATGGCTCCCCGTCCGCACAACAGCGGCCACCACACGATCGACTCCTGCGCCGCCTCCCAGTTCGAGCAGCAGGCGCGCGCGCTGCGCGGCCTGCCGCCCGCGTCCGCCGACCAGCGCACCCCGGCCGTCATGATCAACCTGCTCGGCGACCTGTGGGCGAACGGCGAGCCGGACTGGAAACCGCTCGAAAACGACCCGAACGTCCGGCTGCACCTGTACGGCAAGAACGCGGCGCGGCCGGGCCGCAAGATGGGCCACTTCTGCGTGCTGGGCGACGACCCGGACGCGGCGGCGGCGCGCGCCGACGAACTCCACCGGGGGCTCGCCGCATGAGCGCGCCCAAGTACCGCGCCCTGCGCATCGAGCGCGCCGCCGGCGGCCGGGAGCACCGGCACGGGCTGGCGGAGGTGACCGTCGACGAGTTGAGCGAGGGCGAGGTGGTGATCGCGCCGCTGTACTCGGCGGTCAACTACAAGGACGCGATGGCGGCGATGGGGACGGCGCCGATCCTGCGCCGCGACTCCCTGATCGGCGGCATCGACGCGGCCGGCACGGTGGTGCGCAGCGACGACGCGCGCTTCACCATCGGCCAGCCGGTGCTGGTCACCGGCTGCGGCCTGTCCGAGACCCGCGACGGCGGCTACGCCGAGCGCCTGCGCGCGCCCGGCGACATCCTGATCGACATCCCGCCGCCGCTCGACGCGCACGCGGCCATGATCCTCGGCACCGCCGGGCTCACCGCCATGCTGGCGGCGGCACGCCTGCGCGACAACCACCTGACTCCCGAGCGCGGCCCGGTGCTGGTCACCGGCGCCTCCGGCGGCGTCGGCAGCGTCGCGGTGCTGCTGCTGCGGCAGCTCGGCTACCGCGTGATCGCGATGACCGGCAAGGCGGACGCGCACGACGCGCTGCGCGCGCTCGGCGCGGCGGAGGTGTGGGGGCCGGATCGGCTGCCGGGCCCGGAGCCGGCGCTGGCGCACGCCGAGATCGCCGGCGCGATCGACAACTTGGGCGGCGACGCGCTGCCGGCGGCGGCGCGCCTGGTCGAGCCCTGGGGCAGCGTGGTCAGCGTCGGCCGCGCCGCCGGCGAGAGTTATTCCGGCTCGGTGATGCCGTTCATCATCCGCGGCGTCTCTATCCTCGGCGTGAGCTCCGCCAACTGCCCGATGGAGCGTCGCCGGACGGCTTGGACCGAACTGGCCGCGGCCTTGGGCGGCGCGAACCTCGAGCCGCTGGCGACGGCGGAAGTGGAGCTCGACGGACTGACGCCGGCGTTCGAGCGGCTGCTCGCGGGCGGCGGCCGCGGCCGCACGCTGGTCCGCCTCAACCGCTATTAGTTAAAAGAACGTTCGTCAACGTCTATGCCCATAGCAGATGATGTTCGTGTCAGAAAGAAATTGTAGAGCCAGTTATAAAGTTTTCGGTAAATACCTCTCACATTTGCTCCCCACAACAAATTCATAAAAGTAAACACAACAGTGACAATAACTGATGCTTGCAATAAAGAAAATATCCAAAACGTCATATCAGAATACGACAAAAAAGCTGGCTGCAACACGCCAAAATTAGATAAAATAGGCAACATAGTTCCTGCCAAAAGAAATAACACGGAAATTGCAGTGATGAGCCATACACACACTCGGGCTTTTCTTCTAGACTGCTTGCGAGCAAAAATTCTAGCTCTCCACAATTGTCTGTTGGCTGCATCAGTTTCAGCCTGCATTTTTTGCTTTTCGGCTTCGTGTTTTTTTCGTTCGCCTCGCGCCACTTCCTGCTCATAGCTATCTGCGATTTTGTATATATTGTCTTTAGTAAGAGCATCTTTGGACCCTAGTGTTAAAGCCATTAATGAACTGTATATTGCAACACTCCGTAAAGCTTGAAGCCGTCGGTCAGTTATCTCTCCTCCCTTTTCAAGTTTATCTACTTCATCTAAAAATTCATCAATAAAATCTTCTTTCGGCTGAACAGCGGCATGACAAAGTGCAAGAATTTCGGTTTGCGGCAATTCAGGGGCAATCATAGGAGACTTGAGCCATGCGATATTGGCCAGACTAAAGTCAGTTATGACTGTCGCAATTTCTTCACGGTTTTCATGTTTTTGTGCGTATCTCCACGCACCTCGTGCAAATGCTTGATTGCTTGTTACAAAAACAGATTGAGCCTCTTCGATTGTAGCGGGATGCGAGCCTCGCCTTAGGGCGTAAATGCTACGAACGGAGTTAATATCATATTCCTGTGCCCGTTTTCGATAGTTTTGTACTTCTCGATCAAGAAATTGCCCTAGCTTAACCTCACTAATTTGGAACTTTGCCTCATGCCACGGAGTTTGAACTAATTCAATCTCTGCTTTGCCAAATGTTTCATCAATTTGCGCGGCAATATCTAGCAAGTCAGACTTTGACATTCTTCTCCGCTTCGCTTCCACGACCATTTGTCCATAGCCATAATATAGATTGTTGGCCGCGCCATGCAGGACACTTTCTACTTCTTTCTTCGAATGAGAAAATACGGCAGTTTTACCGCCCAACTTATGCAACAATACCAGTAATTCTTCTACTGCGGTTTTAGAGGCAGTGCCATTCATCCCGGTTAGTGGAATAAGTAACGGAGTATCCAGGTAGAAAGTTACTTTCTCATATGTTTGAGGTGCATCCTTAAGGTCTGGGCATAACAATGCATTCGCACACATATGTCCTTCAACCATATGAATAAAACTATTAAACTGATCTACGCTAACTGTTTGGATGTGCGTGATGTACTTGCTAACCAACACAATATCCGCTTCATGACTTCCTTTGAGGCTTGGAATTATTGTGTTGCCTTGATAGGCGCGTAAGCACTGGATGTTAAATTCGGAAAGGAATGCACATATTGCAGTTGTAGCGGCATCTTTCCCTGAAAAAGAGTGCCCTAATGTATCTGCAAATTGCATTAACCCTGATATTACTGTGTTGATATGAGTTTCAGCTTCATGTTTTCTGTCCGTCAAACTCGTATCATCAGGTAAATCTCCCATAATTTGGTACTTTCCTCGTCTCTTTTTGAGAAAGCCGGCATCAACAAGGCGTTTGAGTACTAGTTGAACTGTTTTCGTGGGAACTTGCAAACCAAATTTTTTCCGGACATGCTGATTAACAGCTCCGTCCTGAATGGGTTCTTGCTGCTCATCCAAAAAAACTTGAATAACAAAAGGTCGAAGATGATCAAAATAGTCTTGGCCTTGGTCAATCTTGACCTTGAGCATTGCCAAACTAGTTAACGTTTCTGTAGACATGAGAGAAAGCGCCTGAAAAATTCCTCTATTTCAGGGTAACCATATTATAGCAAGCCAAATCAATATTTCCACACCAACTCTAGTATTAGCGAAGCAAATAGTCGAACCTTACGAATAGGAAATATCAGGCATATGCCTCGCTCAGGCGGCGGCCTCCGCCGCCGCGCCGAACGCCTGCTCGTGCACGGCGCGCGCCTCGTCGCGCAGCCGCGCCGCCTCCTCGAACTCCAGGTCCCGCGCGTGCCGGTGCATGCGCCGCTCGAGCTCCTTGATCTTCTTCATCGCCGCGGCCGGCTCGAGCCGCGCCGCCGGCGCCGCCGGCGCCACCCGCTCCCGCCCGCGCTTCTTCCGCCCGCCGTCGCGCCCGGGCGCGCCCTCCATGATGTCGGCGACCCGCTTGCGGATGCCCTGCGGGGTGATGCCGCGGCGGCGGTTGAACTCCCGCTGGCGGGCGCGCCGGCGCTCGGTCTCGCCGATCGCCCGGCGCATCGATTCGGTGATCTCGTCGGCGTACAGCAGGGTGCGCCCGTGCAGGTGGCGGGCGGCGCGGCCGATGGTCTGGATCAGCGAGCGCTCCGAGCGCAGGAAGCCCTCCTTGTCGGCATCCAGGATCGCCACCAGCGCCACCTCCGGCAGGTCCAGCCCCTCGCGCAGCAGGTTGATGCCGACCAGCGCGTCGAACTCGCCGAGCCGCAGCGCGCGCAGGATCTCCACCCGCTCCACGGTGTCGATGTCGGAGTGCAGGTAGCGCACCCGCACGCCGTGCTCGCGCAGGTACTCGCTCAGGTCCTCGGCCATGCGCTTGGTGAGGGTGGTCACCAGCACCCGGTCGCCTTGGTCCGCCGTCTTGCGGATCTCCGACAGCAGGTCGTCGACCTGGCACGCCACCGGCCGCACCTCCACCTCCGGGTCGACCAGCCCGGTCGGGCGCACGATCTGCTCCACCGGCGCCGGCGCGCGCTCCAGCTCGTACGGCCCCGGCGTCGCCGAGACGAAGATCATCTGCGGCGCCAGCGCCTCGAACTCCTCGAACTTGAGCGGCCGGTTGTCCAGCGCCGAGGGCAGCCGGAAGCCGTACTCCACCAGGGTCTTCTTGCGCGCGTGGTCGCCGCGGTACATGCCGCCGAACTGCGGGATGGTGACGTGGCTCTCGTCGACGAACATCAGCGCGTCCGCCGGCAGGTAGTCGAGCAGGCACGGCGGCGGCTCGCCGGCGGCGCGCCCGGACAGGTAGCGCGAGTAGTTCTCGATGCCGGCGCAGTAGCCGAGCTCCTCGATCATCTCCAGGTCGTAGCGGGTGCGCTGCTCCAGGCGCTGCGCCTCCACCAGCCGGTTCTCCCGCTGCAGCCGCGCCAGGTGCGCCTCGAGCTCGGCGCGCACCTGCGCCACCGCCCGCTCCAGCACCTCCTGCGGCGTCACGTAGTGGGTCTTCGGGTAGATGGTCAGGCGCGGCACGTCGCGCAGCACGTCGCCGGTGAGCGGGTCGAACACCCGCAGGCGCTCGACCTCGTCGTCGAACAGCTCGATGCGCACCGCCTCGCGCTCGGCGTCGGCCGGGTGCACGTCGATCGCCCCGCCGCGCACGCGGAACGCGCCGCGGCGCAGCTCGGTCTCGTTGCGCCGGTACTGCAGCTCCGCCAGGCGGCGCAGGATGCGCCGCTGCCCGGTGCGGTCGCCGCGGCTCAGGTGCAGCACCATGCGGTGGTAGGACTTGGGGTCGCCGAGGCCGTAGATCGCGGACACGGTGGCGACGATGATGGTGTCCGGGCGCTCGAACAGCGCCTTGGTCGCCGACAGGCGCATCTGCTCGATGTGGTCGTTGACCGAGGCGTCCTTCTCGATGTAGGTGTCGGAGGACGGCACGTAGGCCTCCGGCTGGTAGTAGTCGTAGTAGGAGACGAAGTACTCGACCGCGTTGCGCGGGAAGAAGCCCTTCATCTCGCCGTACAGCTGCGCGGCCAGGGTCTTGTTGTGCGCCAGCACGATGGTCGGGCGCTGCGCGCGCTCGATCAGGCAGGCCATGGTGTAGGTCTTGCCGGAGCCGGTGACGCCGAGCAGCGCCTGGTGCGGCAGGCCGCGGCCGAGCCCCGCCGACAGCGCCGCGATCGCCTGCGGCTGGTCGCCGGCCGGGCGGAAATCGGCCTGCAGCTCGAAGCCGCGGGGAGCGTCGGCGGAGGCGGCCATGGCGGGGCGGTAGGGTACACTACGCGCCGCGCCGACCGCCGCAGATGAACGCCCCCCTCGCCCGCCGCGTCGACCGCTTCGGACCCTCGCCCACGCTCGCCGCCTCCGCCGCCGCCCGCCGGCTGCGCGAGGCCGGCCGCGAGATCATCGACTGGACCGCCGGCGAGCCGGACTTCGACACCCCGGAGCCGGTGCGCGCCGCCGCCCGCGCGGCCATGGACGGCGGCCAGACGCGCTACACCGCGGTCGGCGGCACGCCGGCGCTGGTGACGGCGGTCGCGGACAAGCTGCGCCGCGACAACGGCCTCGACTACGCGCCGGCGGAGATCCTGGTCTCGGTCGGCGTCAAGCACGCCCTGTACAACTGCTTCCAGGCGCTGATCGAGCCCGGCACGGAGGTGGTGATCCCGGCGCCCTACTGGGCCTCCTACCCGGACATGGTGCGCCTGGCCGGCGGCGCGCCGGTGTTCCTGCCGGCCGACGCCGAGCGGCACTTCCGCCCCGCGCCCGAGCAGCTGGAGGCGGCGCTGACGGAGCGCGCGCGGCTGCTGATCCTCAACAGCCCGTCCAACCCCTGCGGCACGATGCTGCGCCGGCGCGACCTCGAGGGCTACGCCGAGGTGCTGCGCGCGCACCCGCAGGTGCGGGTCGTCTCCGACGACATCTACGAATTGATCCGCTACGACGGCCGCGAGTTCGTCAACTTGGCGCAGGCGGCGCCGGACCTGCGCGGGCGCGTGCTGGTGTTCAACGGCGTGTCCAAGGCCTACGCCATGACCGGCTGGCGCATCGGCTACGCCGCGGGCCCGGCGGAGGTGATCAAGGCGATGCGCGACATCCAGTCGCAGAGCACCTCCAACCCCTGCTCGATCGCGCAGGCCGCGGCCGCGGCCGCGCTCGCCGGCGACGCCGCCCCGGTGGCGGCCATGGTGGAGGCGTTCCGCGAGCGGCGCGATTGGCTGGTCGCCGCCCTCGACGCGCTGCCGGGCATGTCCTGCCGGCCGCCGGACGGCGCCTTCTACTGCCTGCCGGACGTGCGCGGCATGATGGCGCGCGCCGGCTGCGCCGACGACGCGGCGTTCGCCTCGCTGCTGCTCGAGGAGCTGCACCTGGCGACCGTGCCGGGGCTGCCGTTCGGCGCGCCCGGGCACGTGCGCGTGTCCTTCGCCACCGACCTGCAGACCCTGCGCCGGGGGGTCGACAAGCTGCGGGAGCGCTTTGCCTGAACCGCCGCCCTGGTGGGACCTGGCGCGCCCGGACGCCTACCGGGCCTGGCGCGAGCGGACGCTGGCGCAGGAACTCGAGCCGGAGCCGGTGGAACTCGCCGACCCGGCGCGGCTCGCCCCGGCCGAGCGGCGCGCCCTGCTGGCGCGGCTACACGCCGGCGGCGCCGTCCGCTACCGCAGCGCCCGGGAACTCGATCCCGGCGGCGTGCTGGCGCTGGGGCGGCAGCTGGGGCTCGCGCGGCTCGACCGCCATCCGGCCGCGGGCGGCGACGGGGTCGCCCGCCTGACCGCGCGCGCCGACGGCGCCGCGCGCTACCGGCCGTACACGCCGGCCCGCCTCGGCTGGCACACCGACGGCTACTACCGCGACGACCGGCGGCGGGTGCGCGCCTTCATCCTGCACTGCGCGCGGCCGGCGGCGGCCGGCGGCGGCAACCGCCTGCTCGACCCCCGGCGGCTGTACATCGCGCTGCGCGACGAGGATCCGGAGCTGGCGCGCGCGCTGGCGCACCCGCGCGCGTTCGCGATCCCGGCCGACGCCGGCGGCGACCGGCGGCCGGCCTTCGCCGGGCCGGTGTTCGCGCCGGACGGCGAGCGCCTGTACGTCCGCTACACCGAGCGCCGCCGCCACATCCGCTGGCGCGCGGCCGCGGCCGCGGCGCGCGCGCGCCTGGCCGAACTGCTGCGCGCCCTGCCGGCGGCGGAGCTGCGCCTGGCCGCGGGCGAGGGCCTGATCGCGCATAATGTGCTGCACTGCCGCGACGCCTACGAGGACGACCCGCGGGCGCCGCGGCTGCTGTACCGCGCCCGCTACGCCAACTACGCCGCGCCCCCGTGCTGACCCTGAGCGAACTGCTGATCGGCGACCCGGAGCTGGACTCGTTCGCCGCGCTGGAGGCCGCGATCGCGGCGCGCATCGAGGCCGGCGAGCGCTTCCTCCGCATGGACGTGCGCCCGCCGTTCCCGGACACGCCGGCGGACTGGGAAGACCGGCTGGAGAGCTTCTTCACCGCGGCGCGGCGCTGAGCGTGCACTGGGAAGACGCGGAGGAGCCGGCCGCCGCGCCCGAGTCGGCGGCGGTCGCGGACGTCCGCTACCGCATCCGCTGCGCGGCGCTGCCGGTCGACCACGCGCGCGCGCTGTACGCGGCGCTGCGCGCCGCGCTGCCCTGGCTGGCGGACGAGCCCGGCGCCGGCGTGCACACCCTGCACGGCGCGGAATCCGGCAACGGCTGGCTGCGCCCCGAGGACCCGGACCAGCTGCTGCCGCTGTCGCGGCGCACCCGCCTGGCGCTGCGCCTGCCGCGCGCGCGCCTGCCGGCGGCGGCGGCGCTGCGCGGCCGCGCCCTGGAGGTCGGCGGCGTCCCGCTGCGGGTGGGCGAGGCGAAGCTGCGGCCGCTGCGCGCCTGGAGCACGGTGTTCGCGCGCTACGTGGCGTTCCCGGACGCGGGCGCGGACGAGGGCGAGGACGCCTTCCTGGAGCACTGCGCCGCGGAACTGCGCGCGCTCGGCGTCGCGGCGCCCCGGCTGCTGCCGGGCCGCGCCCACGACGTGGCCGGCCCGGACGGCGCGCTGCGCTGCCGCAGCCTGCTGCTCGACGGGCTGGAGGCGGCGCCGTCGCTGCGCCTGCAGGAGCGCGGGCTGGGCGCCGCGCGGCGCTACGGCTGCGGCCTGTTCCTGCCGCACAAGAGCCTCGCCGCGGTCGGCGCGGCGCCGCGCGGCGAAGCCTGAGGCCGGCGCGGCTAGCGGTTCAGCACGTCGTCGCGGGTGGTCTCGACCAGCGCCGCGACTTCCGCGATCAGGTCGTCGGCGACGCTGAGGTCGCGCAGCGCCGCCGCCAGGTCCTCCTGCACCGCGTCGAAGTGCCGGTCGGTCAGGCCCATCTTCTCGACCAGCCCCCGGTGGGCCGCCCGCAGGGTCTGTCCGGGGTAGTCCGGCAGACCGCCCATGGCGTAGGTCATGAAGCGCTTCTGGTGCCGCGCCAGCTGCGCCATGTCGACGCCCTCGAAGAAGTGCTTGATGCGGCCGTCGGCCAGCACGTGCTCGTAGAACTTGTCCACCGCCGCGTCGACGGCGGCCTCGCCGCCGATCCGCTCGAATAAGGTCGCCATCCGCCTGTTCCTCCCCCGCCGGGTCGTCCGGCCGGATTATACGCCCGGCCGCGGGCCGCGGCGGCGCGGCGTGCTACAATCCGCGCCCCGGCACATCCGGCCCGACTCCTTGCCCCACCGCCCGCGGCGGGGGGCTGCCACCCGAGAGGACGTCATGCGACATTACGAAATCGTGTTCCTGGTCTATCCGGACCAGAGCGACCAGGTCCCGCAGATGATCGAGCGCTACGGCCAGATGGTCACCAACGGCGGCGGCCAGGTGCACCGCACCGAGGACTGGGGCCGGCGGCAGCTGGCGTACTCCATCGACAAGCTGCACAAGGCGCACTACGTGCTGATGAACATCGAGTGCGGCGCCGAGGTGCTGGAGGAGCTGCAGCACGCCTTCCGCTTCAACGACGCCGTGCTGCGCAACCTGATCGTGCGCCGCGAGCGGGCCGTCACCGAGGCTTCGCCGCTGGCGCGCTCGGCCGAGGAGGAAGACGGCGAGTGGCGCGGCGGCGAGCGCGGCCAAGGCGCGGACGCGAAGAAGCCGCCCGCGAAAGAAGCGGCGAAGAAGCCCGCCGCCGAAGCGCCGGCGGCCGAACCCGCCGCAGCCGAAACTGCTGCAGCGGAAACTGCCGCAACCGAACCCGCCGCGGCCGAACCCGCCGCGGCCGAACCCGCCGCGGCGCCCGCGGCCGGCGCGGAAGCGCCGCCGGCAACCGCCGCCAAGGAGGACTGAGCCGTGCCCGCCAATCCCAAGCGCGAACGCCACCGCCGCTTCCGGCAGGGCGAAGCCGTCGACATCGACTACAAGGACCTGGAGCTGCTGCGCGACTACATCACCGACACCGGCAAGATCATGCCGGCGCGGGTGAGCGGCACGCCGGCGAAGTTCCAGCGCCGGCTGGCCGCCGCCATCAAGCGCGCCCGCTACCTGAGCCTGATCCCCTACTGCGACAACCACTGAGGCCATGTTCGCCCGCCTCGGGAACTTCCTCCGCGCGGGCCCGCCGCACCAGGTCGCGACCCTGCTGATCGGCCTGCTGCTGCTGGCGCGCCTGGCGCCGGCGCTGGTGCTGCTGCTGCTGTTCGCGGCCGGCGCCGCCGCCGCCCTGCTGGCGCTGACGCGCGCGCCGCGCCAGACCGCCCTGCTGCTGCTGGCGGCCGCCGCCGGCGCCGAGGCGCTGACGCGGATCGGCGCCTGGCTGGCCGGGGCGGACGTCCCGGGCGCCGCCGCCGACTTCGGCTACATCTCCGCCGCGTTCCTGCTGCTGCCGGCGCTGCTGGCCGGCCTGCTGCGCCGCGTCGGCCTGCCGCTGGCGGTGCTGGGCGGCTTCGCCGGCGGCTGGGCGCTGGCCTGGACGGTGCGCGCGCTGCATCCCGGCATCGACCGGCTGTGGGCCGGCGCGCTGCGGGACTCGGCCGCGCAGATGCAGGCGCAGGGCCAGCCGGAGCTGGCGGCGTCGCTGAACGTGCCGGCGATGGCGCAGATCGGCGTCGAGCTGGCGGCCGCGGCCACCGTGCTGCTGGCGGTGCTGGCCCTGCTCGCGGCGCGCGCCTGGCAGAGCGCGCTGTCGGAGCGGCCGTTCTTCCGCGAGGAGCTGCGCGCCGTCCGCTTCGGGCGCTACGCCTCCGGCGCGTTCCTCGCCGTGCTGGCGCTGGCGGCCTGGTCGGCCGCGCCGGCGCTGTTGGGGCTGGCGGCGACGCTGCTGCCGCCGTTCCTGCTGCAGGCGGCCGCCACCGCGCACCGGCTCGCGGACCGGATGCCGCGGGCGTGGCTGCTGCTGCTGCCGTTCTACGTCCTGCTGCTGGTGCGGCAGGAGTTCGCGCTGGCGTTCAGCGTCGCGGGCGCGGTCGACAACCTGCTAGGATTAAGCGCGCGGCTGCCGTCGCGCCCGGCCTGAGCCCGAGCCCCTCCCCGCGCCATGGAAATCATCCTGCTGGAGACCGTCGAGCGCCTGGGGCAGCTGGGCGACGTGGTGCGCGTGCGCCCCGGCTACGCGCGCAACTACCTGATCCCGCAGGGCAAGGCCCGCTACGCCACGGAAGAGAACCTGGCGGAGGTGCGCGCCCGCCGCGAAGAGCTGGAGCGCAAGGCGCAGGAGGCGCTGGCCGCCGCCGCGCGGCGGCGCGACGCGCTGGCCGGCTTCGCGGTCGCGGTGCAGGTCGAGACCAACCCCGACGGCAAGCTGTTCGGCTCGGTCGGCCCGAGCGAGATCGCCCGCGCCATGAGCGAGGCCGGCGCGGAGCTGGAGCGCCAGGAGATCCGCCTGCCGGACGGCCCGCTGCGCGAACTGGGCGAGCACGAGGTCATCGTGCACCTGCACCCCGAGATCGAGACCGCCGTGCGGGTGACGGTCGAGTCCGGCAGCGTGGTGGCCCTGCCGGACGACGAGGACGAGGAGCCCGCCGAAGCCGCCGCGGCGGCGGCCGAAGACGCGGCGGAAACGGCGCCGGATGCGGCGCCGGAAACAGCGCCGACGGAAGAAACTGAGGCCGCGGCGGAAGCGGCGCCGGATGCGCCGGCCGCAGCTCCGCCGGCCGAGCCCGCCGCGGACGGGACGCCGGCGAAACCGGACTGAGCCGGGCCGCTCCTCCCCGGCTTTCCCGGGGTTTTCCACCGCCTTTCCCCGGCTTGCCGCCGGGTTGCCGCCGGGTTCCTCTATTCCCGCATGCCGCCCGATGCGGTAGAGTGGGCGGGCGCGCCCGCGGCCGCTCCGGCGCCCCCGCGCGGCGGCGCCCGAACCGCGGGATTCGCCGACAACTCATTGAAATAAAGGAAACCATGCAGGAAGCCCCCGAAGCCGGCGGCAACGGCGAAGCGCCGCCCCCGCCCGCCGCGCCGGCGGTCGAGCCGCTGGAGGCCGAGGCCGCGGCGCTCGGCGCGCTGCTCAACGACGAGAGCGCCTGGGAGAAGATCGCCGACCTCGCCGCCGCCGACTTCACCGACCCGCGCCACCGCCTGGTCTTCGACGCGCTGCAGGCGCTCGAGCGCCGCGGCAGCCCGATCGATCTGGTCACCGCCTCCGAGCAGCTGCGCCGCGAGGCCGGCTTCGCCGAGCACCCGGAGCTGCTGGAATACCTGCGCTACCTGGCGGAGGAGAACTTCACCTCGGAGCGCGTCGAGCACTACGTGCGCATCGTGCTGGACAGCTCGGTCCAGCGCCGCCTGCGCCGCGCCTGCCAGGAGATCATCGCGCTGGTGAACAACCCCGAGGGCCGCGGCGCCGAGCAGATCCTGAACGAGGCCGAGCGGCGGATCCTGGAGGTCTCGGACAAGGACAAGAAGGGCCGGGAGGACTTCGCGCAGCTGTACGAGGCCGCGGCGAACGTGCTGCACCAGGCCGAGCTGCGCTACGAATGGCACCGCGACAACCCCGGCAAGTACGCGGTCACCGGCGTGCCCACCGGCTTCGGCTACTTCGACCAGAAGACCTCCGGCCTGCAGCGCGGCGAACTGGTGATCCTGGCCGGCCCGCCGAGCATGGGCAAGACCAGCCTGGCCATGAACATCGCTTTCCACGTCGCCGGCGGCGGCACCGCGGGCCACGAGAACGCGGTGGTGGCGGTGTTCAGCATGGAGATGTCCAACCGGCAGCTGGCCGAGCGCATGCTGGCCATGGTCGCCCGGATCGACCAAAAGAAGCTCCTGCACGGCCGCTTCGAGGACGCGGAGTGGCGCCAGCTGGAGGGGGCGCTGAACCAGCTGCGCGAGCCGAACATCTTCGTGCACGAGATCGCCGCCGCGACGCCGGCCTTCGTGCGCCGGGCGGCGCGCCGGCTGAAGGCGCAGCACGGCCAGAAGCTCGACCTCATCGTCATCGACTACCTGCAGCTGATGCCGAGCGAGGGCCAGGCGGAGAACCGCAACACCGAGCTCGCGGCGATCACCCGCGCGCTGAAGTCGATCGCCGGCGAGCTGAACGCGCCGGTGCTGTGCCTGTCGCAGCTCAACCGCCTGGGCTCCAAGCGCGAGGCCGGCGACGCGCCGCGGCTGCAGGAGCTGCGCGATTCCGGCGCCATCGAGCAGGACGCCGACCTGGTGCTGTTCATCTACAGCGACGCGGCCGCGGACGACGCGGACGCGGCCGAGCGCAGCATCGTCCCGACCATCCTCGACGTGGCCAAGAACCGCAACGGCCCGATCTTCAAGGTGCCGCTGGTGTTCACCAAGGAGTTCACCCTCTTCCGCGAGGCGGACCGGCGCGACTACGCCGGCGAGGTGCCGCCGGCCGGCAACGGCGCGGCGCCATGAGGCGCGCCGCGCGGGTCCGGGTCTCGCTCGGGAACCTGCGCCGCAACTGCGCCCTGCTGCGCCGCCGGGCGCCGGGCAGTTCGCTGTTGGCGGTGCTCAAGGCCGACGCCTACGGCCACGGCGCGGCCGCATGCGCGCGGGCGCTGGAGGGCCTGGCGGACGCGCTCGCGGTCGCGACCGTCGGCGAGGCGCGCGAACTGCGCGAAAGCGGCGTCGCGCTGCCGCTGCTGGCGCTGCACGGCGCGAACAGCGGCGCGGAGCTGGCGGCCGCGCTGGCGGCCCGGATCGATCTGGCGGTGCACGACCCGGCGCAGGCCGCGCTGCTGGAGGAGGCCCGGCCCGGCGGCCCCGGCCCGGCGCTGTGGCTGATGGCCGACACCGGCATGAACCGGCTCGGCGTCGCGCCGGCGGCGCTGCCCGGCTGCCGGGAGCGGCTGGCGGCGCTGCCGTGGCTGCGCGGGCCGCCGGTGCTGATGACCCACCTGTCCTGCGCCGACGAGGCGGACGACCCGGAGACCGCGCGGCAGCTGGCGCGCTTCGCGGCGCTGCCGGGCCCGGGGCCGCGCTCGGCCGCCAACTCCGCCGCGGTCCTGCGCTACCCCGAGAGCCACCTGGACTGGATCCGCCCCGGCCTCGCCCTGTACGGCGTCGCGCCGGGCCCGGCGCCCGAGCCGGAGCTGCGCCCGGCGATGCGCCTGACGGCGCCGCTGCTGGCGGTGCGCGACTGCCCGGCCGGCGCCAAGGTCGGCTACGGCGCCGCGCACGTCTGCAAGGAGCCGACGCGGGTCGGCATCGTCGCCGCGGGCTACGCCGACGGCTACCCGCGCGCGGCCGGCGGGCGCGCCGCGGTCGCCTTGGCGGGGCGGCGCGCCGCGGTGCTCGGCCGGGTGTCGATGGACCTGACCGCGGTCGACCTGACCGGGCTGGACGCGGCGCCGGGCGACGAGGCCGAGTTGTGGGGGCCGGCCGCGCCGGCGGCGGAGGCGGCGGCGGCCGCCGGCACGATCCCCTACGAACTGCTGTGCCGGGCGGGCGGGCTGCCCCGCGAGCACGTCGAATGAACGCGCGCGGGAGGCCGGCCGCGGCGCGCTCCGGGAGCCTGCGGGCCCGGCGCCTGTGGCCGGCCGTTCCGCTCCTGCTGGCGCCGGCGCCGGCGCTGGCCGCCGGCGGCGCGGACAGCGGCGACACCGCCTGGATGCTGACCGCCGCCGCGCTGGTGCTGTTCATGACGCTGCCCGGCCTGTCGCTGTTCTACGCCGGCATGAGCCGCGCGAACAGCGTGCTGTCGGTGCTGATGCACGGCTTCGCCATCGCCTGCCTCGCCTCGCTGGCGTGGTTCGCCTACGGCTACAGCCTAGTCTTCGGCGACGGCGGCGGCCTGCACGCCTGGATCGGCGGCCTCGACAACCTGTTCCTGCGCGGGCTCGAGCGCGGCGCGCTGGTCGGCGGCGTGCCGGAATCGGTGTTCATCGTCTTCCAGATGACGTTCGCCATCGTCACCCCGGTGCTGGTGGTCGGCAGCTTCGTGCAGCGCGTGCGCTTTCCGGCGGTGCTGTGGTTCGCCCTGCTGTGGCTGACCCTGGTCTACTTCCCGGTGGCGCACTGGGTGTGGGGCGGCGGCTGGCTCGGCGCGCTGGGCGTGCTGGAGTTCGCCGGCGGCCTGGTGGTGCACCTGACCGCGGGCGTCGCGGGCCTGGTGGTCGCCGCCATGATCGCGCCGCGCCAGGGCTTCCCGGGGCGGCTGCCGCGCCCGCACAACCTGACCCTGAGCGTGCTCGGCGCGTCCATCCTGTGGGTCGGCTGGTTCGGCTTCAACGCCGGCAGCGCGGCGAGCGCCGGCGCCGACGCCGGCATGGCCGTGCTGGCGACCCAGCTGGCGGCCGCGGCCGGGGCGCTGGCCTGGATGGCGCTGGACTGGCTCCGGCACGGCGCGCCGAAGGTGCTCGGCATCATCACCGGCGCCGTCGCCGGCCTGGTCGCCGTCACCCCGGCCTCCGGCTTCGTCGGCCCCGCGGGCGGCGCGTGCATCGGCCTCGCGGCGGGCGCGGCCTGCTTCGGCTGCACGGCCTGGGTCAAGCGCGGCCTGCAGCTCGACGACTCGCTCGACGTGTTCGCCGTGCACGGCATCGGCGGCGCGCTCGGCACCCTGCTGTGCGGGGTGTTCGCGGCCGAGAGCCTGGGCGGCGCCGGGCTGCATGCCGGCAGCATCGCCGGGCAGCTGGGCGTCCAGGCCGCCGGCGTGGCCGCGGTGGGCCTGTGGACCGCGGCGGCGACCTACGCCATCGTCCGGGCGGTCGACCTGCTGACCCCGGTGCGCGCCTCCGAAGAGGAGGAACGCATGGGGCTGGATCTGTCCCAGCACGAGGAAAGCGGCTATCACCTGGGGTGAGCGGCGCGGCGGGCCGGCGGCCGCGCTCCCCGCCCCGCGCGGCGCGGTGGTAACATGGCCGCCGAGAATTCCCGGCGCGGGCCGCAGGCCTCCCGGGCGCCACCTCAGCAGGGAGGAACCCACGCATGAAGATGATTGCCGCCATCATCAAGCCGTTCAAGCTTGACGACGTGCGCGAAGCGCTGTCCCACAAGGACATCCACGGCATGACCGTGATCGAGGTCAAGGGCTTCGGCCGCCAGAAGGGCCACACCGAACTCTACCGCGGCTCCGAGTACGTGGTCGATTTCCTGCCCAAGGTCAAGCTCGAGGTCGCGGTCAGCGACGACCAGCTCGAGACCGTGCTGGAGACCATCTCCGAGGCCGCCAACACCGGCAAGATCGGCGACGGCAAGGTGTTCGTCTACGACCTGCATGAAGTCATGCGGATCCGCACCGGGGAGCGCGGCGATGAAGCGATTTAAGTTCCTCGCCGCGGGCGCCGCGCTGCTGGCCTGCGCGCCGCGGCTGGCGTTCGCCGCCGAGCTCGACGCCGGCGACACCGGCTGGCTGCTGACCGCCACCGCGCTGGTGCTGTTCATGACGCTGCCCGGCCTGTCGCTGTTCTACGCCGGCCTGGTGAGCGCGCGCAACGTGGTCGCCACGCTGATGCAGTGCTTCGCCATCGCCTGCCTGGCGACGGTGCTGTGGGTGGCGTTCGGCTACAGCCTGACCTTCAGCGACGGCGGCGGCGCCAACCCCTGGATCGGCGGCTTCGCGCAGCTGTTCCTGGGCGAGGTCGGCCGCGACAGCATGAGCGGCACCATCCCCGAGTCGGTGTTCGTCATGTTCCAGCTCACGTTCGCCATCATCACCCCGGCGCTGGTGATCGGCGGCTTCGCCGAGCGCATGCGCTTCCCGGCGGTGCTGTGGTTCACCGCGCTGTGGCTGATCCTGGTCTACTTCCCGGTGGCGCACTGGGTGTGGGGCGGCGGCTGGCTCGCCGACCTGGGCGTGCTGGACTTCGCCGGCGGCCTGGTGGTGCACCTGACCGCGGGCGTCGGCGCGCTGACCGCGGCGGTCGTCCTCGGCGCGCGCGACGGCTTCCCGGCGCGGCTGCTGCCGCCCCACAACCTGACCATGAGCGTGACCGGCGCCGGCATGCTGTGGGTCGGCTGGTTCGGCTTCAACGCCGGCAGCGCGGTCGCCGCCAACGGCGACGCCGGCATGGCCATGCTGGTGACGCACATCAGCGCCGCGGTCGCCTCGCTGACCTGGATGGTGGTCGAGTGGCTGCGCTACGGCAAGCCCAAGGTGCTCGGCATCATCACCGGCATGGTGGCCGGGCTGGGCTCGATCACGCCGGCCTCCGGCTTCGTCGGGCCGCTGGGCGCGATCGTGATCGGCCTGCTGGCGGGGCTGCTGTGCTTCTTCTTCACCAACTACCTGAAGCAGCGCCTGAAGGTCGACGACTCGCTGGACGTGTTCGCGGTGCATGGCATCGGCGGCGCGCTCGGCACCATCCTGTGCGGCGTGTTCGTGGCCGAGGCCTACGGCGGCGCGGGCCTGCCCATGGGCGTGTCCATGGGCGACCAGCTGCTGGCGCAGTTGATCGGGGTCGGCGCGGTGCTGGCGTGGACCGCGGCGCTGACGTTCGTCATCCTCAAGGCGGTGAACGCCCTCACCCCGCTGCGCGCCAACGCCGACGAGGAGCTGGCCGGACTCGACCGCAGCCAGCACCAGGAAAGCGGCTACCGCCTCTACTGAGGCGACCGGGCGGGCGCCGGCGGCGGCGCCCGCTCCCCCGGGCGCGGCCTAGCCGTCGGCCCGCTCCCAGCCGGACAGGTCCGGCGGCGCGGCGTCCGGCGCGTTGTCCCAGCTGGCAGCGCCGGACTGCTTGGCGGCCACGGCCGCCGCGCCCTCCTCCGGCGCGGCGAACGTCAGCGTCGGCGTGCCGTCCACCCACAAATCCCACATGCCCTGCGGCTCGCGCCGCAGCTCGAACGAGGCCGCCGGAGTGCGCAACCGATATATCATGACGGCATCATACCCCCGCCCTGCGCCCGCCCGCCCGTGTCCTACTTCGCCCCGTGCGTCTTCCACGGCATCTTCCCGGACGAGCTCCGACAGGAGGGGCAGACCGTGGTCTCGCGGGCATTGTTCGACGTCGAGTGCCGCAAGCGGCGGTACTCGCACCAGTTCGCGCACGTCATCCACGTCGACGGCGAGGAGCGGCCGCAGGTGACGTCGGATTTCCCGCTGCCCTGCCGGGGGCTGGCCGACGCGGTGTTCGCCTACCTGGACTACGTCTACGGGCGGCAGAGCCACAGCGTCTCGCACGGCGGCCCGAAGGGGCCGAACCTGCGCGGCAACGTGATGCACGTCCAGTGGCGCACGCGGCTGGAGATCCTCGGCGACGACTGAGCCGCACCCGGGCTCATTCCGGCGCGGCATCGGCGCGCGCGAACAGCCGCGCCGGGTCGCGGAACGCCTTGAACTCCAGCAGATTGCCGGCCGGGTCGCGCAGGAACGCGGTCGCCTGCTCGCCCGGGCCGCCGCGGAAGCGGATCGCGGGGCCGAGCTCGAAGCGCGCGCGGCAGCTCTCGAGCCGCCGGATCAGCGCCTCCCACTCCGCCCATTCCAGCACCAGGCCGAAGTGCGGCACGCCGACCCGCTCGCCGTCGACCTGGTTCGCCGCCTCGGACCGAGGCAGGTCCGCCGCCCGGTGCACGGTGAGCTGGTGCCCGCCGAAGTCGAAGTCGATCCAGTGCTCGTCGGCGCGGCCGATGCGGCACTGCAGCACGCCCGCGTAGAACGCCTCCGCCGCCGACAGGTCGTCGACCGGGATCGCCAGGTGGAAGCGCGGCGCGGCGGTCTTCACGGCGCCGCCGCCGGCGCGCGCAGATACCGGGGCTGCGCCTCGTCGACCGGCGGGACGCGCCCGGCGCGGAAGTCCGCCAGCCCCAGTTCCGCCACCGCCCGCGCCTCCGGCCGCGCGTCCGGCTCCAGCGGCCGCCCGAGCCGCTCCGCCGCCGCCGCCGCCGCCGGCAGGCGGAAGCCCGCGCCCGCGCCGAGCCAGCCGTCCGGCAGCCCCGCCAACGCCGCGGCGAAGTCGCCGACCGCGGCGACCGCCGCCGGGCGCAGCGCCTCGACCGTCCCGCCGCCGCAGCGGTACAGGCCCCAGTAGACCTGCTCCAGGCGGGCGTCGCGCGCCGCCAGCACCCGCTCGCAGCCGCGCCCGCGCCCGGCCGCCCAAGCCAGCGCCGCCAAGGACGAGACCGGCAGCAGCGGCAGGCCGCGCGCCGCCGCCAGGCCATGCGCCGCCGCCGCCGCGATGCGCGTGCCGGTGAACGAGCCGGGGCCGCGCCCGAACGCGACCGCGTCCAGGTCGGCGGCCGCGAGGCCCGCCGCGCGCAGCAGTTCGTCGACCTGCCCCAAGAGCCGCGCGGCGTGCTCGCGCGGCGCGGCGTCGAGGCGCTGCGCGATGCCCGCGTCCGTGGCCAGCGCGGCCGAACAGGCATCGCCGGAGGTCTCCAGGGCGAGCAGCGCGACGCTCACGGGGCCCGCCCCAGGAAGTCGAGGACTTCGGACAACTCGCCGCATTCCGGCATGTCCGGCAGGCTAGCCCGCAATTGCCGGCCGTAGCCCCGGGTGCGCAGGCGCGGGTCGGCGATCACCGCCACGCCGCGGTCGGTCTCGCGGCGGATCAGCCGCCCCAGGCCCTGCTTGAGCAGCAGCCCCGCCTGCGGCAGCTGCAGGTCGTTGAAGGCGTCGCCGCCGGCCGCCTCGACCGCCGCGCCGCGCGCCTGCTGCAGCAAATCGCGGTGCGGCCGGAACGGGATCTTGTCCAGCACCACGCAGCTCAGCGCCGGCCCCGGCACGTCGACCCCCTCCCAGAAGCCGATCGATCCCAGCAGCACGGAGCCGGAGTCCGCGGCGAAGCGCTCCAGCAACTGCGCGCGCGGCTGCTCGCCCTGCACCAGGAGCGCGCAGTCCAAGCGGCCGTCGAGCCAGTCGCGCGCGGCGCGCAGCGCCCGCAGGCTGGTGAACAGCAGCAGGGTGCGGCCCCGCAGGTGCGTCAGCAGCGGCAGCAGCTCCGCGAGCATCCGCTCGGTGTAGTCGCGGGCGCGCGGATCCGGCAGGCGGCGCGGCAGGTACAGCCGCGCCTGCCGGCGGAAATCGAACGGACTCGGCACGACGCGCGCGCGCAGCCCCTCGCCGAGCCCCAGGCGGGCGCGGAAGTAGGCGAAATCGTCGCCGGCCGAGAGCGTCGCCGAGGCGAAGATCCAGCGCGGCGGGTAGCGGTCGTCGCGGCCGCGGATCTCGGTGAAGCTGCCGCTGACGTCGATCGGCACCCGGTGCAGGGCGAAGCCCCGCCGGGCCAGCGTCAGGTACTCGACCCAGCCCGGCTCCCCGGCGGGCCAGCCGCCGAGCTCGGCGGCGAGGCGCTCGGCGCGCGCCGCCAGATTCGCCAGCTCCGGACTCTCGGCGCCGTACAGGCGCAGGGGTTCGGCGAGCTTGCCGAGCGCCGCGTGCAGCGGCGCGGCCATGGCGGCGAAGTCCGGCGGCGGCGGCCGCTTCTCCTCCGCCGGCCCGGCCGGGACCGCGGCGCGCACCCGCGCCGCGGTTTCGTCCAGCTGCGCCCGCGCCTCCCGCAGGGCCGCCTTCGCCGCCGGCGATTCCTCCTCCAACTCCCGGCCGAGGGCGCCTTCCGCGTCCCGCAGCAGCTGCCGCGCGGCCGTGGCGCTCCAGCGCGCCCCCAGGAAAGTCTCCAGCACGCCGGCCAGCCGGTGCGCCTCGTCGAACACCAGCGCGTCGAAGTCCGGCAGCAGTTCGCCCAGCGAGTCCTCGCGCAGCACCAGGTCGGCCGCGAACAGGTGGTGGTTGGCGACCACCAAGTCCGCCTCGCGCGCCCGCGCCCGCGCCCGCGCCACGAAGCACTCCTCGTAGGCCGGGCACTGGCCGCCGGTGCAGTTGTCGACGGTCGAGGTGATCGCCGGCACCAGCGGGTCGTCCTCCGGGCAGTCGAACTCCGCGAGGTCGCCCTCCACGGTGCGCGCCGCCCAGTCCCGCAGCGCCGCATGCCGGGCGTCGTCGGCTTTGCCCAGGTCCTCGCTGAGGTAGGTTTCGCAGCGGAAGCGGCACAGGTAGTTGCTGCGGCCCTTCAGCAGGCAGACCTTGCGCGGCTCGCCGAGCGCGCGCAGCGCGAGCGGCAGGTCGCGGCGGTACAGCTGATCCTGCAGGTGGCGGGTGCCGGTGCAGACCAGCGTCCGCCCGCCCAGGCGCAGCGCCGGCAGCAGGTAGGCGAAAGTCTTGCCGACGCCAGTGCCGGCCTCCACCGCCAGCATCTCGCCGGCGGCCAGCGCGTCCCACACCGCGGCGGCCATCTCGCGCTGGCCCGGGCGCGGCCGGTAGCCCGGCAATTGCGCCGCCAGCGGGCCGTCCGCGGCGAACCACGCCGCGGCGTCGAAGCCGGCTGCGGCGTTCAGGGGCATGCCTCGAGCAGCGCCACCGCGTGCGCGGCGACGCCCTCGCCCCGGCCGAGCGCGCCCAGGCCGTCGGTGGTGGTGGCCTTGACGCCGACGCGGTCGGCGTCGACGCCGAGCAGGCGCGCGATGTTCGCGGCCATGGCCGCGCGGTGCGGCGCGATGCGCGCCTGCTGCGCCACCACCGTCACGTCGACGTTGGCCGGCCGCCAGCCGCGCGCGCGCAGGAGCGCCAGCACCTCGCGCAGCAGTTCGCCGGAATCCGCGCCGCGCCAGCGCTCGTCGCCGGACGGGAACAGCTCGCCCAGATCGCCCGCCGCGGCCGCGCCCAGCAGCGCGTCCATCAGCGCGTGCAGCACCACGTCGCCGTCCGAGTGCGCGCGCACGCCCGGAGCGCCGGGCAGCTCCACCCCGCCTAGGCGCAGGACGCGGTCGCCGCCGTGCGCGTGCGCGTCAAACCCGTGCCCAATACGCACGGTCCGGGTCCTCCCGCAGGACGCGCTCGGCGCGCGCCAGGTCGGCGGGCCGGGTCAGCTTGAAGTTGTCGGGCGAGCCCGCGACCAGCCTGGGCCGGTGGCCGCAAGCCTCCATCGCCGCCGCCTCGTCGGTCGGCTCCGCCCCCGCCGCGCGCGCGCGCGCCAGCGCGCGCGCCAGCGCCGCGAACGGAAACAGCTGCGGCGTCTGCGCGCGCCACAGCCCGGCGCGGTCCACGGTGGCATCGGCGCGGCCGCCGGCGGCGCGCTTGAGAGTGTCCTCCAGCGGCAGCGCCAGCAGGCCGCCATCCTCGGCATCCGCCTCGCGCAGCAGCCGCGCCAGGTCGGCGCTCCAGGTCAGCGGGCGCGCCGCGTCGTGCACCAGCGCCCAGTCGCCGTCGGCCGCGTCCAGCGCGTCCAAGCCGCGCGCCACCGACTCGGCCCGGGTCGCCCCGCCCGCCACCTCCCGGCAGGAGCGTTCCGGCGGCAGCGCCGGGCGCCATTCCCCCGCGGTGCCCGGCGGCACCACCAGCGCCACGCCGACCAGCTCCGGGCCAGCCAGCGCCAGCGGGCGCAGCGCGTAGTCCACCACCCGCCGCCCGCCCAAGGGCGCGCGCAGCTTGTCGCCGCCGAAGCGCTCGCCGCGCCCGGCCGCCGCCACCACCGCATGCACCCGCACGGCGCGCCTCAGGACGCGGCGACCTCAGACCGGCCGAGACTCCGCGCCAATTGCTCGGCCGCCTCGGAAACTTCGCCCTCAGCAATATCAATCCGCTTGGTCGAGTACGCCTTTTCATCCGTTTCCGAAATGGCGAACACATGCCAGTCCAGACCGTTGGTCAGTACCCCCAGCGGCGCCCGCGCCTCCGCCCGGCACCAGTCGACCATCCGGCTTTCCTGTCGAAGATTCCAATCGTCCGCCGGCGCGCTCAATACTTCAATGAAAACCGCGGGCCGGCCATGCGCCAACAAGGCAATATCGATTTTCTGGCCGTCACTGTCGTACTCCAAGCGGATTTCCCCGGCATCGCCGCCGCCCCAGCCCAGCGCCCGCAACAGCGGCAGCACCAATTCCTGTTCGCGTCCATGCTCATCCGGTTCGGCTTCGGCAAGGTTCCGGACGCATGCGATCTGTTCCGGCAACTCCAGTCGCTCGTCCGCCGGGTGCCGCTTGCGCAGCGTCACCTTGAAATAATGCTCCGCCGCCTCAAATTCCGGGTCGCGGCCGTTGTGCTGCCGCATCAGGGGAATGACCTTAAGCCGGATGCCCATGCCCTGGGCCTCCAGATATCCGTAACGGCCGAATGCCCTGACCATGACGGGATTGCGCGGATGCGAAGCGCCGCGCTTGATGTCTTCGACGGTCAGCCCGTTCGGCAACGCTCCCGGGCTGACGACCTCCAATCGATCGGAGTACGCCGCTACGCGCACGCAATCCTGCTTCGTCCAGTCCCGGTGAATCAGCGCATTGATCATCAACTCCTGCACCGCCTCCTCAGGGTAGTCCCAGATTCTTCTCCGGGTCCGATCGATCACTTCTTCGTGGCTGATGAATTCCCGCAGGCGGGTGCTCTGATGCAGCGCCGCGTCCACCGGATCCGGCGCGCGCAATTCGCCGCGGTATTCCACTAGGGGCAAGTCATAGACCTGGTCGAAGCGGGAAGAAAAATCCTTGTCCGTCCCGGCATACACGGTCAACCGCAGTCCTGCCTGCGGCAAATTCCTCTGCGGGAATTTCCCGAACAACGCGCAGGCGGCATAGCTGCAGCGCAGGTTCGGCGGCTTCCCCACCAGAAATTTGTGAGTGGCCAGCAGGCCCGGGAGATCTTCCAGTTCCTCCTCCGTGTGCCGCAAATGATCCGCCAAGTACTCCCGGCAGCGGCGCTCATCAAGATCCTCAATGGACGATCCGTGCACCGGCATCTGCTCCACGTTCAGCAATCCGCCGGACTCGAACAGGCGCACTTTCTGCTCGGCCGTCGCCAACTGGCAGACAGAGCCGGAACGAACGTAGATGTCTTCGCGCTGGCGGCGGCCGCCCGCCTCAAGCGATGGCGATTTTACTCTGTCGCGCGTCATCATCATTGCGGCAAGTATAAAGTAGCGCGCGCTACAAGCAGGCTTTCGAACCGCCGCCGGCAAGCGCGCCGCCTCAGGGCCCGTCCGCGTCCGGCGCGGCGCCGGGCGCGGGCTCCTCCGTCCCGGGCTCGGGCTCAACCAGCCGGTAGAACGTCTCGCCCTCGCGGATCATGCCGAGCCGGCGCCGCGCCTGCTCCTCGATGCCCTCGAGCCCGGAGCGCAGATCCTCGAGCTCGACCTCCAGCGCGCGGTTGCGCTCGGCGAGCGCGGCGTTCTCGGCGCGCGCGCGCTGCAGCTCCGCGGCCTGCTCGCGCCAGTCCAGCAGCCCGCCGTCCCCGAACACCAGCGCGTACAGCAGCAGCGCCAAGAGCGCCGCCATGCCCCAGACCAGCGCGCGCACGGCGGCGGCGGATCAGGGCGCGAACGCGGCGCGTCCGGCGTAGGCGCCGCGCTCCCCCAGCTCCTCGGCGATGCGCAGCAGCCGGTTGTACTTGGCGACGCGGTCGGAGCGCGACAGCGAGCCGGTCTTGATCTGGCCGACGCCGGTGGCCACCGCCAGGTCGGCGATGGAGGTGTCCTCGGTCTCGCCGGAGCGGTGCGAGATCACCGCGCGGTAGCCGGCCTCGGCGGCCATCCCGACCGCCTCCAAGGTCTCGGTGACGGTGCCGATCTGGTTGAGCTTGATCAGGATCGCGTTGCCGATCCCCGCTTCGATGCCGCGGCGGAAGATCGCGGGGTTGGTGACGAACACGTCGTCGCCGACCAGCTGCACCCGGTCGCCGAGCCGCTCGGTGAGCAGCCGCCAGCCGTCCCAGTCGTCCTCCGCCATGCCGTCCTCGATCGACAGGATCGGGTAGCGCTCGGCCCAGCCCGCCAGCAGCTCGACGAACTCCGCGGCATCGAGGCTGCGGCCCTCGGCGTCCAAGTGGTAGCGGCCGTCGCGGCAGAACTCGGAGCTGGCCGCGTCCAGCCCCAGGTGCACGTCGCTCCCGGGCGCGAAGCCCGCGCCCTCGACCGCCGCCAGCAGCAGCTCGATCGCCTGCTCGTTGGACTGGAGGTCGGGCGCGAAGCCGCCCTCGTCGCCGACCGCGGTGGACAGCCCCAGGCCGCGCAGATCGGCCGCCAGGCGGTGGAAGATCTCCGCGCCCCAGCGCAGCGCCTCGGGCAGGTCCGGCGCGCCCGCGGGCAGCAGCATGAACTCCTGCAGGTCGACGCGGTTGGCGGCGTGCGCGCCGCCGTTGAGGACGTTGATCATCGGCACCGGCAGGCGGTACGGCCCCGGGCCGCCCAGGCGGCGGTACAGCGGCTCGGCGCGGTCGCGCGCCGCGGCATGCGCGCAGGCCAGCGACACCGCGAGGATGGCGTTGGCGCCCAGGCGCTCCTTGTTGCCGGTGCCGTCGAGCTCGAGCATGCGGCGGTCGACCGCCTGTTGATCCTCGGCCTCCATGCCGTGCAGCGCTTCGCGCAGCTCGCCGTTGACGTGCGCCACCGCCCGGCGCACGCCGCGCCCGCCGTAGCGGCCGGCATCGCCGTCGCGCAGCTCCAGCGCCTCGCGGCGGCCGGTGGAGGCGCCGGAGGGCACCGCCGCGCGCCCAAGCGCGCCGGAGGACAGCCGCACGTCGGCCTCGACGGTCGGATGGCCGCGCGAATCGAGGATTTCGCGGGCGTGGACGGCGACGATCTCGGGCATGGGAACCGGGGCGCGCCGGCGGCGCGCGGGATTCATTGTACCGAAGGGGTGAATCTTCGCCGATGCCCGCGGTAAGCGGGGGCGGGATACAAGCCCGGCCCGCGGCAATGGAACAGGATGGCGATGCGGAAACTCCGCTGGCTGCGGTAGCCGCAGGCGTTCCTTCGACCGCCTGCGCACGCCTGGAAATCGGCTCAGCGCCCGCCCGGAATCATGCCGCTTGACGCATGGGCACTTCAAACCGCATGCCGCCGGAAAATTTCGCCGCGGCCGCTGATGAGGGCTGGGAACGGGTCGGCTGCGACTCAACCAGCGGCTGTGGAAATACCTGACTCGGGGCTGCCGGGAACGGCCGCACCGGAGCCTCGGCCTGCGCGCCCGGCGCGCCGCCTTGGGCGATGCCTGTGCCCTCGGCCTCGGAAATCCGAGGTTCAGAAAGTCGCAGCGACCTCAACAGCCGCCGCCGGCGCGGCGGGTTCCCGGCTAGAATGGCCTGCCGCCGCCGCGCCCCCTCCGCCATGGGCCCTCTTCCCGCCGTCAGCGAAGCCGAATTCGACGCCCACCGCCGGGCGGGCTGCACGCACGTGCCGCTGCTCGCCGCCATGCCCGCCGGGACCCTCACCGGCGCGCAGCTGTACGCGCCGCTGGCGGGCCGCCCCGGCGCCTACCTGCTCGAATCCGGCGAGCCCGGCACCCCGGGCGGGCGCTACTCCATCGTCGGCCTGCCGGGGGCCGCGGAGCTGCGCTGCCGGGACGGGCGGTTCCAGGTGCTGGAGGACGGCGCGGTGCGCGAAGAGGCGCCGGCCGCCGACCCCCTGGCGCGGGTCGAGGCCTGGCTGGACCGCCACCGGGTGGCGCCGGCGCGCCCGGCGCTGCCGTTCAGCGGCGGGCTGGTCGGCTACTTCGGCTACGATCTGGTGCGCGCCATCGAGCCGGTGCTGGCGGGCGGGCGGCCGCCGGACCCGCTCGGCCTGCCCGAGCTCTGGCTGCTGCGCTCCACCGAGCTGTTCGTGCTCGACCACCGCACGCGGGAGCTGCTGCTGGCGGTCACCCAGCCGACCGGGGCCGCGGACGCCTACGCCGCCGGCCGGCGGCGGCTGGCGGAGCTGCGCGAGCAGGCGGCGGCCGCGCCGGCGCTGCCGCCGGCGCCCGCGCCCGGCGCGAACGGCGGCGGCGGCTTCGAGTCCGGCTTCACCGAGGCCGGCTTCCGCGCCGCGGTGACCGCGGCGCGCGAGCGCATCGCCGCCGGCGACCTGATGCAGGCGGTGCTCTCGCAGCGGCTGTCGCGGCCGTACGCCGGCCGCGCCTTCGACCTGTACCGCGGCCTGCTGGCGCTCAACCCCTCGCCCTACATGTACTGCCTCGACTTCGGCGCCGTGCAGGTGGTCGGCTCGAGCCCGGAGATCCTGGTGCGCCGCCAGGGCCCGGCGGTCACCGTGCGCCCGATCGCCGGCACGCGCCCGCGCGGCGCCGACCCCGGCGCCGACCGCCGGCTGGAGCGGGAGCTGCTGGCCGACCCCAAGGAGCGCGCCGAGCACCTGATGCTGATCGACCTCGGCCGCAACGACCTCGGCCGGGTCAGCGCGCCCGGCAGCGTGCTGCTGACCGAGCGCATGGTGGTCGAGCGCTACTCGCACGTGATGCACATGGTGTCCAACGTGGAGGGCCGGCTGCCGCCGGGGACGGGCACCGGCGCGGTGCTGCGCGCGACGTTCCCGGCCGGCACCGTCAGCGGCGCGCCCAAGGTGCGGGCGATGCAGCTGATCGACGAGCTCGAGCCGGTCGCCCGCGGCATCTACGCCGGCGCCGTCGGCTACTTCGGCTGGGACCGCAACCTCGACGCCGCGATCGCCATCCGCACCGCGGTGCTGCACGGCGGGCGCATGCACGTGCAGGCCGGCGCCGGCATCGTTTACGATTCGGCGCCCGAGCGCGAGTGGCGCGAGACCATGCACAAGGCGCAGGCCCTGCTGCAGGCCGCGGGCCCGGACGGCTGAGTGCCGGAGCACGCCATGCTGCTGATGATCGACAACTACGATTCCTTCACCTACAACCTGGTGCAGTACTTCGCCGAGCTCGGCGCCGAGGTCAAGGTGGCGCGCAACGACCGCATCAGCGTCGGCGCGATCCGCGCCATGGCCCCCAGCCGCCTGGTGATCTCGCCCGGGCCCTGCACGCCGGACGAGGCCGGCGTCTCGGTGGCCGCGGTGCAGGCCTTCGCCGGCGCGGTGCCGCTGCTCGGGGTGTGCCTCGGCCACCAGAGCATCGCCCAGGCCTACGGCGGCGAGATCGTCCGCGCCCGGCGCATCATGCACGGCAAGACCTCGCCGGTGCGCCACCGCGGCGAGGCGCTGTTCGAGGCGCTGCCGGAGCCGTTCACCGCGACCCGCTACCATTCGCTGGCGGTGCGCCGGGAGCGGCTGCCGGACTGCCTGCGGGTGACCGCCTGGACCGGCGACGAGGACGAGGAGATCATGGGCCTGCAGCACGAGTCCCTGCCGGTGTACGGCGTGCAGTTCCACCCGGAATCGATCCTCACCGAGGGCGGCCACCGCCTGCTGCAGAACTTCCTGGACGCCGCATGACCCCCGCCGCCGCCCTCGCCGCCGCCCGCGCCGGGACCGACCTCGATGCCGCCGAGATGGAGGCGCTGATGGGCGCGGTGATGGCCGGCGGCGTGCCGCCGGAGACGCTGAAAGAACTGCTCGTCGCCTGGCGCGACAAGGGCGAAGCGGTGAGCGAGCTGGTCGGCGCCGCGCGCGCCATGCGCGCCTGCTCGGTCCGCGTCGAATTGCCCGGGCGGCGCCTGCTCGACACCTGCGGCACCGGCGGCGACGGCCTGGGCGTGTTCAACGTCTCCACCGCGGCGGCGGTGGCGGCCGCCGCCTGCGGCGCCACCGTCGCCAAGCACGGCAACCGCGCCGTCAGCTCCAGCAGCGGCAGCGCCGACGTGCTGCGCGCCGCCGGCGTCGCGGTCGAGCTGCCGCCGGCGGCGGCGCGGCGCTGCATCGAGACGATCGGGCTCGGCTTCCTGTTCGCGCCGGGCCACCACCCGGCGATGAAATACGCCGCCCCGGTGCGCCGCGAGATCGGCACCCGCACCCTGTTCAACCTGCTGGGGCCGCTGACCAACCCGGCCGGCGCCCGCCGGCAGCTGGCGGGGCTGTTCGACGCCCGCTGGCTCGCGCCCTACGCCGAGACCCTGGCCGAGCTCGGCGCCGAGCGCGCGCTGGCGGTGCACGGCCGCGACGGCATGGACGAGCTGTCGCTCGCCGCGCCGACCGACTACGCGCTGCTGGACGCGGGCGCGATCCGCACCGGCAGCTGGACGCCCGCGGACTTCGGCCTGGCGGAGGCGCCGCACGCGGCGGTGCAGGCCGCCGGCCCCGCGGCGAGCCTCGAACTGATCCGCGGCGCGTTCGCCGGCCGCGGCGGCCCGGCCGCCGACCTGATCGCGCTCAACGCGGGGCTGGCGCTGCACGTCGCCGGCGTCGCCGAAGAGCCGGCCGACGGCGTCGAGCGCGCCCGGCGCTGCCTGCGCGACGGCGCGGCCGCGGCCAAGCTCGCGCAGCTGGCCGAAATCACCAACCGGCTGCGGGCCGATGCCGAAGAAGCGGCTGCTGGATGAGATCCTCGCGCACAAGCGCGCGGAGACCGCCGCGCGCAAGCGCAAGATCTCCGAACAGGATTTCCGCGAGATGGCGGCGGACGCGCCCGCCGGCGGCGGCTTGGCCGCGGCGTTGCGCGCCCGCCTCGAGGACGGCCGCCCGGCGGTGATCGCCGAGCTGAAGAAGGCCTCGCCGAGCCGCGGCGTGCTGCGCGCCGACTTCGATCCGGCCGGCCTCGCGGCCGGCTTCCGGCGCGGCGGCGCGGCGGCGCTGTCGGTGCTCACCGACGCGAAGTACTTCCAGGGCTCCGGCGCGGCGCTGGAGCTGGCGCGGCGCGGCGGCGGCCTGCCGATCCTGCGCAAGGACTTCATCCTCGAGCCCTACCAGGTCCACGAGAGCCGCGCCATGGGCGCGGCCGCGGTGCTGCTGATCGCCGCCGCCCTGCCCGGCGGCGAACTCGCCGCGCTGCACCGGCTGGCGCGGGACTGCGGCCTGGACGCGCTGGTCGAGGTGCACGACGAGGACGAGCTGGCGCGCGCGGCCGACGCCGGCGCGGAGCTCATCGGCGTCAACAACCGCGACCTGCAGACCTTCGCGGTCGACCTCGCCGTCACCGAGCGGCTCGCGCCGCAGGCCCCGCCCGGCGCGCTGCTGGTGGCCGAAAGCGGCGTCCGCGGCGCCGGCGACCTGGCGCGGCTGCGCCGCCGCGGCGTCCACGCCTTCCTCATCGGCGAGACCCTGATGCGCGCCGCGGATCCCGGCGCGCGGCTGGCCGAACTGCTGGCGGCGGCATGAAGGCGCGCGTCTCCTGGCTCGACGGCCGCGCCTTCCTCGGCGAGTCCGGCAGCGGCCACGCGCTGCTGATGGACGGCGACCCGGCGCACGGCGGGCGCAACCTCGCCGCCCGGCCGATGGAGCTGCTGCTGCTGGGCCTCGGCGGCTGCACCGCCTACGACGTGGTGGACATGCTGGCGCGCGCGCGCCAGCCGCTGGCCAAGCTCGAGCTCGAGCTCGAGGCCGAGCGCGCCGCCGACGTCCCGCGGGTGTTCACGCGCATCCACCTGCGCTACCGGGTGACCGGCGAGGGCCTGAGCCGGGCCAAGGTGCAGCGCGCCATCGACCTGTCGGCGGAGAAGTACTGCTCGGCCTCGCGCATGCTGGCGGCGACCGCCGCCATCACCCACGAACTGCTGCTGAACGGGACTTGAGCGCGCCGCCGCCCGCGTGGGCCGCGCTGGACCCGCGGCACCTGTGGCACCCCTACGCCCGGGCGCGCGGGGACGCGCCCGCGGCGCCGGTGGTCGGCGGCGAGGGCGCCCGCCTGCGGCTGGCCGACGGCCGCGAGCTGATCGACGGCATGGCCTCCTGGTGGTGCGCGGTGCACGGCTACCGGCCGCCCCGGCTGATCGCCGCGCTGCACGCCCAGATCGACGCGCTGCCGCACGTCATGTTCGGCGGCCTGACCCACGAGCCGGCGGCGCGGCTGGCGGCGCGGCTGGCGGAACTCGCCGGCGGCGGCCTCGAGCGGGTGTTCTTCTGCGACTCCGGCTCGGTGGCGGTGGAGGTGGCGCTGAAGATCGCGCTGCAGCGCGCCCAGGCCGACGGCCGCCCGGAGCGCGGCCGCTTCCTGGCGCTGCGCGGCGGCTACCACGGCGACACCTTCGCCGCGATGTCGGTCAGCGACCCGGACAACTCCCTGCACGCGCGCTTCCGCGCGCTGCTGCCGCGACAGCGCTTCACTCCCCGGCCGCCGGCCATCGGCTGCGGCCGGCGCGAACTGCGCGAAGCCTGCGCCCGCTTCGACGCCGACCTGGACGCGCACCGCGCGGAGCTGGCCGGCGCCATCCTCGAGCCGGTGCTGCAGGGCGCCGGCGGCTTCCACGTCTACGAGCCGGCTTTCCTGGCGCACGCGGCCGCCGCCTGCGCCGCGCGCAGCGTGCCGCTGATCGCCGACGAGATCGCCACCGGCTTCGGCCGCACCGGCGCGCTGTTCGCCTGCCGGCACGCGGACGTCGCGCCGGACCTGATGTGCGTCGGCAAGGCCCTGACCGGCGGGGTGCTGAGCCTGGCCGCGGTGCTCGCGCGCGGCGAGCTGGCCGCGGCCGCCGACCGCATCGGGCCGCTGCCGCACGGCCCCACCTTCATGGCCAATCCCGCCGCCTGCCGGGTCGCCCTGGCGAGCCTCGAGCTGCTGCAGGAGCGCGACTGGCGGGCGGACATCCGGCGCATCGAGGCCGGCCTGCGCCGGGCGCTCGAGCCGCTGGCGGCGCATCCGGACGTGGCCGCGGTGCGCGCGCTCGGCGCCTTCGCCGTGGTGGAGGCGAAGGCGCCGGTGTCCGCCGCCGACTGGCAGGCGCACGCCGCGCTGCGCGGCGTGTGGCTGCGGCCGTTCTCCCGCTACGTGTACACGATGCCGCCCTACATCGTCAGCGACGCCGAACTGCGCCAAGTGACGGACGCGATCCGCTCCGGCATCGAGGCGGGGCTGGCGGGCGGCGCGCCGGCCGCCGCGCCGTCCCGCATCTGATGGCATCGGGCGCCGCGCCGCGCTTGCTATGCTGGCCAATAGGAGCGCGGGCGGCGCCCGCATCCGGGCTCGACGAACAACAAGGAGGCACGCCTTATGAACATCCCGACGCCGAAAGCCATGCATGACGCCATCTACGCTTGGGACCCGCTGGGGCAGGCGTGGCGCGCGGACCCCGGCTTCCGGGCCCGCCTCGAGGCGGATCCGGCCGCCGCCGCCGCCGAGCAGGGTCTGGAGCTGCCCGCCGGCATCCGCGAGGTGCGGGTGGCCGAAAACACCCCGGAGACCTTCCACGTGATCTTCCCCCCGAGCCCGAACCGGAACCTGTCCGACGAGGCGCTCCGGCAGGTCTCGGGCGGCGTCACCGACGCGCAGTACGAGGCGTGGTCGCGCCTGCCGTGGGGGCCGGTGTACACCAGCACCCGGTGACCGCCGCCGGCGCGCGCCGTTCCCACATCAGCTGGCACCGCTCCAGGGCCCGGCGCGCCCCGCGCCGCTTATAATCGCGCCCGGAAACGCGCCGCAGGCGCGCGCGAACGAACCGGAAAACACAGGAGAAACACTATGAACATCAGCACCCCTACCCCCGAGCAGATGAACAAGGGCATCGAGGCGTGGGCCCCGGTGGAGCGGGCGTACCGCGAAGACCCCGGCTTCCGCGACCGCCTGGCCGCCGACGCGGCCGCCGCCGTGGCCGAGCAGGGCCTGGAGCTGCCCCAGGGCGTCAACGAACTGAAGGTGGTCGAGAACACCTCGGAGGTGTTCCACCTCGCGTTCCCCGCCGACCCGAACGCCAGCGTGTCCGACGCTTCGCTGGACCAGGTCGCGGGCGGCGCCCGCAGCCCGTACTGGTCCGACGCGCAGCTGGCGCATCTGGGCCCGCGCTACACCGGCTACACCCCCGGCGCGGGCGGCATGTAACGACGGCCGGCAAGACCGGAAAACACGCCATCGCCCGTCCGTTCCGCGCCCCGCGGACGGGCGGGCGGAATGCCCCCGCCGGCGACCGGAGCAGAATCTAGAACACCGCGGACACGGTCCACGTGATCTTCCCCGGCGCCCCGAACGCCAGCCTGTCCGACGAGGCGCTGATGGATGCCGCCGGCGGCGCCGGCGGCAGAATCCACAGCGGGTTTTGCAGGTCCTGCCGGCGCAGCGTCGACACCATCGGCTTCCTCAGGGCGCCCGCGTGCGGCGACGGCGGGATCGGCTGAGCGGCCGTTGCGCGAGCAGGCGGCCGGAGCGTCCCGCAACCGGCCCGCGCGCCGCGTCCCACATGTTCTGGCACCGGGAGCCGGAAACGGCGCCGCCGCCGTGCTAGTATCCGGCGGAAACCGCGCTTCCGAGGCGCGCCGACATCACCAGCAACAAGAGAGGAACCTCATGAGCGCACAAGACCCCAAGGACATGAACGAAGCCATCAACGCCTGGGCCCCGCTGGAGCGGGCCTGGCGCGAAGACCCCGACTTCCGCGACCGCCTCGCCGCCGACCCGTCCGGCGCGCTGGCCGACAAGGGCATGCGCCTGCCGTCCGGCATCCGCGAAGTGCGCGTGGCGGAAAACACCGCGGACACGTTCCACGTGATCTTCCCCGGCGACCCGAACGCCAGCCTGTCCGACGAGGCGCTGATGGACGTCACCGGCGGCACCGGCCACGGCTACTGGGAAAGCCTGCCGATGGGGCCGCGGTACGAAAGCAGCCACTAGCGGACGCGGCGCGGTCCGGGCGGGCCCGCCCCGCCCGCCGCCGCGCCAATCCGGCATGTGATGGCACCGGCCGCCGCGCGCGGGCGCGCGGCGCGTGTTAATATCCTCCGCGCCATCCGACCGAACGACACTGGAGCCATCACCATGAGCAACGCAAACCCCGACAAGGCGTGGGACTCGCTGACCAAGTGCTACCGCGAGGACGCGGGCTTCCGCGACCGCCTCGCCGCCGACCCGGCCGCCGCCATGGCCGAAACCGGCCTGGAGCTGCCGGACGGAGTCGACCAAGTCAGCGTGGTCGAGAACACCGCCGACACGTTCCACGTGATCTTCCCGCCGAGCCCGAACGTGCTGCTCGGCGACGAGGCGCTGGGCGCGGTCTCCGGCGGCACCTGCTACGGCGGCGACGGCGGCAACGCCGACAACACGCCGATGAGCGACTACTACCGGCGGCACAGCGGCTGCTACTGGTCCTAAGCGGCATCCGGCCGGCAACGCAAGAGCAATCGCCCGTGAGCGAGCACAACCCGAACGTCCCCGACCGGAACTGGATCTCGCTGGTGCGGTGTTGCCGCGAGGACGCGGACTTCCGCGAGCGACTCGCCGCCGACCCGGCCGCCGCGCTGGCCGGCTCCGGACTGGAGTTCGAGCTCCCCGCCGGAGTCGACCAAGTCAGCGTGGTCGAGAACACCGCCGACACGCACCACGTGATCTTCCCGCCGAACCCGAGCGCGCTGCTCGGCGACGAGGCGCTGGAAGCGATCGCCGGCGGCGGCCCCGGCGGCCACAGCGAACGGACGATCGACTACTTCCGGCGGTACAACGGCTGCCACTGGGAGATGTAGGGCGCGCGCCGCTCCTGAGAACCCGCCGCCGCTCCGGGCGGCGCGGCGACCGCCGACGACCGCCGAAAAGAACCCGCCGCCCGCGGCGCGGGCGGCGAACTTCAAGAAACTCCCCGGGGGCTGCGGCTCAGGCCAGTTCGGCCCGCAACTTCTTCATCGCCGCCGCTTCGATCTGGCGGATGCGCTCGGCCGACACGCCGTAGTCGGCGGCCAGCTCCTGCAGGGTGCGCTTGGGCTCGACGAACCAGCGCTGCTGCAGGATCGCGCGGCTGCGCTCGTCCAGTCCGGCCAGCGCCGCCTGCAGCCGGCCGCGCCGATGGTCGCCGTAGTCCTGCTCCTCCAGCAGCGCCGCCGGGTCGGCGTCGGGCGCCGGCAGCATCAGCGGCGGCGCGTGCGGCCGGTCGTCGTCGTCCGGCTCGCGGTCCAGCGCCACGTCCGCCTGCCCCAGCCGCGCCTCCATCTCGCGCACCTCGCGCGGCGACACGCCCAGGTCCTCGGCCACCGCGTCGACCTCCTGGTCGTTCATCCAGCCCAGCCGCTTCTTGGCCTTGCGCAGGTTGAAGAACAGCTTGCGCTGCGCCTTGGTGGTGGCCATCCGGACGATGCGCCAGTTGCGCAGCACGTACTCGTGGATCTCGGCGCGGATCCAGTGCACCGCGAAAGTCACCAGCCGCACCCCGACCGCCGGGTCGAAGTGCTTGACCGCCTTCATCAGGCCGACGCTGCCCTCCTGCACCAGGTCGCCCAGCGGCAGGCCGTAGCCGGAGTAGCTGCGCGCCACGTGAATCACGAAGCGCAGGTTGTGCAGCACCAAGCTGCGCGCCGCCTCGACGTCGCCCTCGTCGCGCAGGCGCAGCGCCAGCGCGCGCTCCTCTTCGGCGCTCAGCACCGGCAGGCTGTAGGCCCGCTGCAGGTACTGCTCCAGACTGCCGGCCGAGACCGGCAGGTTCCGCGCCCGCTCCACGGCGGCGTCGCCCCGTCCAGCAGCTTCGTCCATGCTCCGTTTCCGCCCCGTCCGGGGGCTCGTTTCCGTGCCGCCCATTTTATCACTTCGCGGCCGCGCCCGGCCCGTATAATCGGCGCCATGTCCGCCGCCGCGCGCTCCCTGCCCGTCCTGCTGGCGGGCCTGCTGGCCGCCGCGTCCGCCGCCGCGGACGTGGCCGCGGACGTGGCCGAAACCGTGCTCGGCAACGGCCTGCGCGTGCTGGTGCTGCCGGACGACCGCGCGCCGGTGGTCGTCAGCCAGCTCTGGTACGGCGTCGGCTCGGCGCAGGAGACGCCGGGCGCGACCGGCCTGAGCCACCTGCTGGAGCACATGATGTTCCGCGGCACGGCCCGCCATCCGGGCGAGTCCTTCAGCCGGATCATCGACGCCAACGGCGGGCGCGACAACGCCTACACCAGCCGCGACTACACCGCCTACTACCAGGTCCTGTCCCGCGACCGCCTGGAGGTCGCGCTGGAGCTCGAGGCCGACCGCCTGCGCGACCTCGCCCTGGATCCGGAAGACTTCCGCAAGGAGCTGGAGGTGGTGCGCGAGGAGCGCCGGCTGCGCACCGAGGACCAGCCGGAGGGCTACGCCTACGAGCAGCTGCAGGCGGCGGCCTTCCAGAACCACGCCTACGGCCAGCCGGTGATCGGCTGGATGAAGGATATCGAGCAAACCACCGCGGCGCAGCTGCGCGCCTGGCGGGAGCGCTGGTACGCGCCCGGCAACGCGCGCCTGGTGGTGGCCGGCGACGCGCGCCCGGAAGAAGTGTTCGCGCTCGCCCGCAAGCACTTCGGCGACATCCCGGCGCGGCCGGCGCCGCCGGCGGCGCGCCGGCCGGAGCCGCCGCAGCGCGGCCCGCGGCGGGTCGCGCTGCGCATCCCGGCGCAGACCGAGTACCTGATCATGGGCTTCAAGACCCCGGCGCTGAACCGGCTGCCGGAGGCGCAGCGCTGGGAGGCCTACGCGCTGTCCATGCTGGCTTCGGTGCTCGACGGCGGCAACGCCGCGCGCCTGCCGGAGCGGCTGGTGCGCGGCGCCCGGGTGGCCGCCACGGCCGGCGCCTACTACCCCCTGTACGGCGCCGACGACGGCCTGCTGATGCTGGAGGGCGTGCCGGCCGAGGGCCGCGGCGCCGGCGAGCTCGAGGCCGCGCTGCTGGCCGAGGCGCGCGCCCTGCAGGAGGCGCCGGTGGCCGAGGCGGAGCTGGAGCGCGCCCGGGCACAGGTGGTCGCGCAGGCCGTGTACGCCCGCGACTCGCTGCGCCACCGCAGCCACATGATCGGCATGCTGGAGACCGTCGGCCTCGGCTGGGAGGTCGAGCGGGAGCTCGCCGCGCGCTACCGGGCGGTCACCGCCGCGCAGGTGCGGGAGGTCGCGCAGCGCTACCTGGTCGACAACGGCCGCACCACCGTGACCGTGCAGCCGCTGCGGTCCGCCGCCCGATGAGGCGCCCGCTGGCCCTGGCCGCGGCCTGCGCGCTGGCCGCGGCCGCCGACGCCGCGCCGCGGATCGAGCACTGGCGCACCGACGCCGGGGTCGCCGCGTACTTCATCGCCGCGCCGCAGATCCCGATGCTGGACGTGCAGGTGCTGCTGGACGCCGGCAGCGGCCGCGACGGCGCGCTCCCGGGGCTGGCGCGGCTCAGCGTCGGGCTGCTCGCGGACGGCGCCGGGGACTGGGACGCGGCCGCCGTCGCCCGGCGCTTCGAGGACGTCGGCGCGCGGTACGGCTCCGCGGTGCACCCGGACCGCGCCGCGGTCACCCTGCGCGCCCTGACCGAGCCCGCCGCGTGGCGCGAGCAGGCGCTCGACGCCTTCGTCCGGGTGCTGGCCGAGCCGAGCTTCCCGGCGGCGGAGCTCGAGCGCCGGCGCGCGCAGATGCAGACCGCGCTGCGCAAGCTCGACGAGGACCCGGGCGCGGTCGCCCAGCGCGCGTTCCACGCCGCCGCCTATCCCGGCCACCCCTACGGCGTCCCCGCCGGCGGCACCGCGGCCTCGCTCGCCGCCATCGGCCGCGACGACATCGTCGCGTTCCGCCGGGCGCACTTCGCCGCCGGCGGCGCCGTCATCGCGCTGGTCGGCGCCATCGACCGCGCCGAAGCGGAGCGGATCGCGGCGCGGATCGGCCGCGCCCTGCCCGCCGGCCCCGCGCCGGCGGCCCTGCCCGCGCCGCCGCCGATTCCGGCGGCGCGCACCATCCGCATCCCGCACCCGTCGACGCAGGCGCACGTGCTGATCGGCCAGCAGGGCGTGGCACGCGGCGCGGCGGACCACTTCCCGCTGTACCTCGGCAACTACAGCCTGGGCGGCGGCGGCTTCTCCTCGCGCCTGATGCGGGAGCTGCGCGGCGAGCGCGGCCTCGCCTACTCGGTCTACAGCTATTTCTTCCCGCTGCGCCACCCTGGGCCGTTCCGGCTCGGCTTCCAGACCCGCGGCGACCAGGTCGAGGAGGCGCTCGACGCCGCCCGCGCGCAGCTCGACCGCTTCCTCGCCGACGGCCCCGGCGCCGAGGAGCTCACGCGCGCCAAGCGCGGCATGACGCTGGGCTTCCCGCTGCGCATCGCCAGCAACGACAGCATGATCGGCTACCTGGCGATGATCGGCTACTACGGCCTGCCGCTGGACTACCTGGACACCTGGACCCGGCGCATCGAGGCGATCGGGCGCGAGCGGATCGTCGACGCGTTCCGGCGCGCGCTGGATCCCGCCCGGCGCATCACGGTGATCGTCGGTGGGCAGGACCGCCGCTGAGGCGCGCCCGCCGCGGCGGGTGCGCATCGTCGCCGGCGCCTGGCGCGGCCGCTATCTGCAGGTGCCGCCGCGCCCGGCCGTGCGGCCGACCCCGGCGCGGGTGCGCGAGACGGTGTTCAACTGGCTGGCCGGGCGCGTCGAGGGCGCGGCCTGCGCCGACCTGTACGCCGGCAGCGGCGCGCTCGGCTTCGAGGCCGCGAGCCGCGGCGCGGCGCGGGTCGACCTGGTGGAGCGCGACCGTGCGGCGGCGCAGTGCCTGCGGCGGGAGGCGGCGCGCCTGGCGGCGGCGCAGGTGGCCGTGGTGCACGCCCGCGCGCTGGCCTACATCGACTGCCTGCGCGAGCCGCTCGACCTCGCGTTCATCGACCCGCCGTTCGGGCGCGGCCCGGAGCTGCTGGAGAAGACCTGCGCGCGGCTCGCGGCCTCGCGCGCCCTGCACGGCGAAAGCCTGGCCTACGTCGAGGCGCCCGCGGCCTGGGAGCCGCGCGTCCCGGCGAGCTGGGACATGCTCAAATCGAAGCGCGCGGGCCAGGTCGGCTACCACCTGTTCGCGGCGCGGCCGTACCGCTGAACGCGCCGGCCGCGGCGCGAGGCGCAGATTTCCGGTAGAATAGCCGCCGGGCCCGCGGCTTCGGAGTGTAGCTCAGCCTGGTAGAGCACTGCCTTCGGGAGGCAGGGGCCGGAGGTTCGAATCCTCTCACTCCGACCAGTCCCGCGCGGCCGCGATCCCCGCCGCCACCCGCCCGCCCGACCATGGACCGGCAAGCCGCCCAGCAGACCGTCCGCGTCCTGTTCGAGGCGCTGCCCTACATCCAGGCTTTCGCCGGCCAGTCGATCGTCGTCAAGTACGGCGGCAGCGCCATGGTCGACGAGACCCTGCGCGCCGGCTTCGCCCGCGACCTGGTGCTGATGCAGCAGGTCGGCCTGCGCCCGGTGGTGGTGCACGGCGGCGGCCCGCAGATCGGCGAGCATCTGGAGAAGATCGGCAAGCCGAGCCGCTTCATCGACGGCGTGCGGGTCACCGACGCCGAGACCATGGACGTGGTGGAGCGGGTGCTGGGCGACATCGTCAACGCCGAAATCGTGCAGCTGATCGACGGCCACGGCGGGCGCGCGGCCGGCATCACCGGGCAGCACGGCGGCTGGATCCACGCCAAGCCGCTGCAGCTGGAGCAGTCCTCGCCGGAACTGGACGCGCCCGAGATCATCGACCTGGGCCGCACCGGCGCGGTCGACCACATCGACCCCGAACCGATCCTGGCGCTGGAGGAGGCCGGGCGGATCCCGATCATCGCGCCGATCGGGGTCGGCGCCGACGGCGCCAGCTACAACATCAACGCCGACACGGTGGCGAGCCGCGTGGCGGTGGCGCTGAAGGCGGAGAAGCTGATGCTGCTGACCAATCAGCCGGGCGTGCTCGGCGGCGGCGGCGAACTGCTGACCGGCCTGGACGCGGCCGCGGTCGCGGGCCTGATCGAGGACGGCACCGTCCGCGGCGGCATGCTGCCGAAGACGCGCTGCGCGCTGGACGCCTTGGCGGGCGGCGTGCACACCGCCCACATCATCGACGGGCGGGTGGCGCACGCGGTGCTGCTGGAGGTCTTCACCCGGGCCGGGATCGGCACCCTGATCGCGGCCGGCGCGTGAGCCCGGCCGGGCGGCTTAGGCCGCCTTGGTGAACGTGTACTGCTCGCCGGCGCGGCGCACGGCGATGCCGGCGTAGTCGTCGACGTGCTCGGCGCCGTCCTCGAGTTCGGCCTGCCGGCCGCCGACGGACACCATGCCCTCGCGGGTCACGCCGCAGTGCACGATGCCGAGTTTGCCGTATTCGCGGGCTTCGAGATTGAGGGTGTTCGGATCCTCGGCGGCGTCCTCGGCGGCGGCGGTTTCTTCGGCCATGGGGCGGTTCGCTGGGCGGATGGGGCTATAATTGTACCCCCTGCCGCTGGGGGATCGTCTAGTGGTAGGACTGCGGACTCTGACTCCGCCAGCGGGGGTTCGAATCCCTCTCCCCCAGCCAATTCCGCGGAATCCGGCATGTGTTGGCACCGAGCTGCGCGCCCCTCTCCCCTGATTCTGCTAGATTATGAACGCCGGATGTCGCGGCCTGCCTTCAGGCGTATCCGAGGCGGTTCGGCTTCTCCCGCTCGCACAAACTTAAGGAGCACCCATCATGGAATCGAATTTCACCAAGCTTTCCGCCACGCTGTCGCGCATCTCGACGGACTACCGGAACGACCCGGAGATCCGGGCGGAGCTGGACGCCGACCCGCGCGCGTTCTTCGCCAAGCAGGGGTATGAGCTGCCGGGCGAATCGGAAATCCGGGTCGTCGCCAACACGCCGGACGTGGTCTACATGACGCTGCCGCCGAACCCCAACGAGGCGATCTCCGACGAGGCGCTGGCCGAGGTCGCCGGCGGCTTGCAGGCCGGCTCGCTTTTCACCATCGTCCTGTCCTGCATCAGCACCATGGCGCCCGGCGAGGCCGGCGACTGAGCCCCGCGCCACCCCCGGCCGGCGCTGCGGGCGCCGGCCGGGCCAGAGAAAATATCAGCAAAATCGGGTTGCTGGCGGGTGACCGCCTTAGTGAACGTGTGCCGCTCACTAGCGCGGCGATGCCAGCGTAATCGGCAGATGGGACTATAATTGCCCCCTCTCCCCTGCCGCTGGAGAAGCAACTAGTGGCAGGACTGCGGATTCTGACTCTGCCATCGAGGGTTCCAAATCCCCCCAGCTAGCCTGTTGCCAAGGAAAATCGGATGACGAAAGAAGCGCCAACTCCTGATGAACAAGCATGGGCCGAATACAGACTCAGACTGGCGGATTATCGAAAATCCGCCATGGCTGGCTGGTACGAAGTTAATGCCCGCTATGATCGAACAGCCTTAGCCATTACCGGCAGCGGTTTCGTCTTGTTCATAGCGGTGATCGACCGCGGCTCGTCAAGTTCCACATGGGATTCGCTCTTGATAACGTTCATGCTGACATGTTTCGTCATAAGCATTCTCCTGATCACGCTTCGCCAGTACTGCGGAGCCTTGGCGCACAAAAAAGTGGTGGACAAAGTGGACGAAATCGACCAAGGAGACCCTGATGTAATCAACCGGATTGATATCGTCGACCTGCCCGGAGATGCGGCGGAACTATGGGCTCATTGGTGCTTCATAGCGTCTCTGCCGTTTTTGATCATGGGGGTAGTTACGGCAATCGTGTATATTGCAATCATGATTATGGGCCTGTGACGCCATGAACACACCAAGAAATATTTTGACGAGGCTGCTCCGCGGGAATGCCGGCAGGAGAAACGCCCCGCTTGCGCCGCCGCCGCCGCCGCCGCGGCCATCCACACCCGGAAAAAACCGCACCCGCCAGTAGTTTCGGAAACTCCACAACTTAACTTCCGGGCATTCCTGCTCCGGTGCTTCAAACGAGAACACGCGAGCATTCTCTCGCCGTCGTCTGTATGAAAAAACCGACGGGGTCCGAGTTTTGACATTCGGAAACGCCAGCGCATTCACCTTGCCCCCGCCCTTGCGCTTAAGTATCTAGATACAGGAACTTTTCCTTGGCGGGTCCATGAAAGCGATGTGCCGCCACCGCCTCCTGCGCCAGCAGCGGCGCCATCCACTCCAAAAACCGCCGCCGCCCTTGGAGCAACCCCCGCCGCCGAGCAAATAGCCCTATTCCGCCGCGGCCCCCAGCGTCCCTTTCGCCAGCTCCTCTTTCGCCCGCGCGACCTCCCGCCGCACCGCTTCCGGCGCGGTGCCGCCGAGCAGCGTCCGCGCCGCCACCGACCGCTCCGGGGTCAGGCCCGCGAGCATCTCCGCGTCGATCTCCGCGCTGAACTTCCGCGCCTCCGCCGCCGTCAGCTCCGCCAGCGCCTTGCCCCGTTCCGAAGCGTAGGCGACGAGCTCGCCGGTGATGCGGTGCGCGTCCCGGAACGCCGCCCCGCGCGCCACCAGCGCGTCCGCCAGATCGGTGGCGGTGGCATAGCCTTCGGCCGCCAGCTCCCGCATCCGCGCCCGGTCGAACTCCAGCGCGCCGACCGCCGCCGCCATCATCGGCGCCGCGCCGAGCGCGGTGCGCGCGGCGTCGAACAGCGGCTCCTTGTCTTCCTGGTTGTCGCGGTTGTAGGCCAGCGGCTGCCCCTTCATCAGCGTCAGCAGCGTCTGCAGCGCGCCGCAGGCGCGCGCGCTCTTGCCGCGGACCAGCTCCAGCGCGTCCGGGTTCTTCTTCTGCGGCATCAGCGAGGAGCCGGTGCAGTACTCGTCCGGCAGCGCCGCGAAGCGGAAGCCCGGACTCAGCCACAGCACGATCTCCTCGGCCATCCGCGACAGGTGCACCATCAGCGCCGCGACCGCCATGCAGGTGTCGAGCGCGAAGTCGCGGTCGCTGACCGCGTCCAGCGAGTTGCGGCAGGGCTCGGCGAAGCCCAGCAGCCGCGCCGTGTACTCCCGGTCCAGCGCGTAGCCGGAGCCCGCCAGGGCGCCGGCGCCGAGCGGCGAATGGTTGGTGCGCGCATGCGCCTCGGCCAGCCGCTGCCGGTCCCGCCGCAGCATCTCGTGCCAGGCCAGCAGGTGGTGGCCCAAAGTCACCGGCTGCGCCGCCTGCAGGTGCGTGAAGCCCGGCATCACGGTGTCCGCCTCCGCCTCGGCGCGCGCCACCAGCGTCTCCTGCAGCCCATGCACGGCGGCGTCCAGCTCCTCCTGCGCGGCGCGCGCGTACAGCCGCAGATCGGTCGCCACCTGGTCGTTGCGCGAGCGTCCGGTGTGCAGCTTCTTGCCGAGCTCGCCGATCTCGGCCACCAGCAGCGCCTCGACGTTCATGTGCACGTCTTCGAGCGCGGGATCGAACTCGACCGCGCCGGATTCGATCTTCTCCCGCACCGCGTCCAGGCCCGCCAGCAGCGCGGCCTGCTCCGCCTCGTCGAGCACCCCCGCCCGGCTGAGGCCGCGGACGTGCGCCTGCGAGCCTTGGATATCGAACGCGTACAGCGCGGCGTCGAACGGCAGCGACGAGGTGAACTCCTCCACCGCGCGCTCGGGGGCGCGGGCGAAGCGCCCGCCCCAAGGTTTTAGAATAGAATCCGACATCGAAATCCCGCCTTGCCGGCGGCTATGGTAGCGCAGGCGCGGGAAGTTTCCGATTCCCCCGCATGACGCCGCCGGATCCGCCCGCCGACTTCGCCGACAAGGTGGCGGTGCTGGTCGACGGCGAACTGGCCCTGTACTGGGACCGCGCCGTCGCGATGAGCGGCGCGCAGCGCGCGGCCGTCGCCGCGCTGGAGGCGCGCCTGAGCCGGGGCTTCGAGGCCGGCGGCAGGCGCTGCGAGCGGCCCGGCGCCCTGGAGCGCGCGCAGTTCGCCGCCAGCATGATCCCGCCGGCGCTGGAGCGCGGGCGCGACGATCTCGCCGCCACCGCGCTGGCGCTGGTGTGCGCGGCCCTGCCCGACCTCAAGCAGCTGCAGTGCCGCCGCCGCGGCGACGGCCGCTGCGCCATCGCCTTCGTCACCGACCGCTGGCATGCGCCCGGCGAGCGCCCGGTGCAGCTGCATCCGCGGCCGTCGTGAGCGCGCCGCTCTGCCGCATCGCCACCCGCGCCAGCCCGCTGGCCGCGCGCCAGGCCGAGCTCGCGGCCGCCGCACTCGAGCGCCGCCTGGGCCTCCGGACCGAACTGGTGCGCATCCGCACGGCCGGCGACCGCGCCGCGGACCGTCCGCTCGCCGCCGCCGGCGGCAAGGGGCTGTTCCTCAAGGAGCTCGAGGAGAGCCTGCTCCGCGGCGAAACCGACCTCGCGGTGCATTCGCTGAAGGACGTGCCGGCCGAACTGCCGCCGGGGCTCGTGCTGGCCGCGGTCGGCGCGCGCGCGGATCCGCGCGACGCGGTGGTCGCGCCGCGCGCGAAGACCTTGGACGCGCTGCCCGCGGGCGCGCGCGTCGGCACCGCCAGCCTGCGCCGCCAAGCGCAGCTGCGGGCGCGCCACCCGGCGCTGCGCTTCGTCGACCTGCGCGGCAACGTCGGCACGCGGCTGGCGCGCGCCGAGGCCGGCGACTTCGACGCCGTGGTGCTGGCCTGCGCCGGCCTCGAGCGCCTGGGGCTGGCGGCGCGCATCACCGAGCGGCTGGAGCCGGAGCGCTGCCTGCCGGCCATCGGCCAGGGCGCGCTGGCCTTCGAGGCCGCGGCCGGCCGCGCGGACGCGCGCGCCTGGGCCCGGGCCCTGCACGACCCCGCCGCCGCCGCCGCGACCGCCGCCGAGCGCGCCGTCGCCCGCGGCCTGGAGGCGGACTGCCGCTCGCCGCTCGCCGCCCACGCGGTCGCGGACGCGGCCGGCCGGGTGCGCCTGCGGGCCTGCCTCGCGGCTCCCGACGGCGCCCGCGCGCTGCGCGCCGAAGCCGCGGGCGCGCCGGAGGACGCCGCCGCCGAAGCGGTGCGGCAACTGCGCCGCCAGGGCGCGCTGGAACTGCTGGCAGCATGCAGCACGGCCGCCGCCTGACCGGCCCGCTGGCGAACCGCCACGTGCTGCTGACCCGGCCGGCCGGGCAGGCGGAAGCGCTGGCCCGGCGGCTGCGCGCGCTGGGCGTGCGGGTGTCGCTCTTCCCCGCGCTGCGGATCGTGCCGGAGGCGCCGGGCGCGGCCGCGCTCGAGCGCCTGCGGCGGGCCGATCTGGCGCTGTTCGCCAGCGCCAACGCGGTGCGCTGCCTGCGGCCGCATCTCGGCGCGGCGCCGGCCGACGCCGTGCCGGCCGAGCGCGGCGCGATCGGCGCGGCCACCGCCCGCGCGCTGCGGGAAGCGGGCTGCCCGGCGACCCTGGCGGCGCGGCGGCCGTACTCCAGCGAGTCGCTGCTGGAGGCGCCGGAACTGCAGGACCTGGCCGGCAAGACGGCGGTCGTCGTGCGCGGCGCCGGCGGGCGCGAGCTGCTGGCGCGGGAGCTGCGGCGGCGCGGCGCGGCAGTACACTATGCGGAGACCTACCGGCGGGAGCCGACCGACCAGATGCTGTCACTGCGGAAACTCCGGCACGGGCGGGTCGAGGCCGTGTGCCTCGCCAGCGCCGAGACCGCCGCCCGCCTGCGCGAGCGCGCGCCGGACGGGGAGCGCGGCGCGCTGCTGGACTGCCCGGTGGTCGCCGGCGGCGAACGCGTCGCCGCGGCCTGCCGCGAACTCGGCTACCGGCGCATCGCCGCGGTCGCCGAAGACCCCGGCGACGACGCCATGTGCGCGGCGCTGGCCGAGCACTTCGCGCGGACGGCGCCGTGAGCGAGCGCCGCGGCCGGAGCGTCCTGCCGCTCGCCGGCGCGTGGCTGGCGCTGGCGCTGCTGGCCGCCGCGCTGTACGCGCTGTGGAGCGACAGCCGGCTGCGCTTCGAGGAGCTGCGCGGGCGCCAGCTGGACACCCACCAGGCCGCCCACCAGGCCCTGCGCGAGCAGGACCAGCGGCTGCAGGGGCTGGCCGCCGAGCAGCGCCGCACCCAGCGCATGGTGGACGAATTCCTGGAGGAGCTGCGGCTGCGCTACACCACGTACGAGACCCTGCTGCAGGAGAAGCTCGAGCCGTTCGCGTTCGTGCCGGACGCGCGCCAGTTCCCGATCGAGAAGGTCGCCTTCCTGCTGCAGCTCGCGCAGTACAAGCAGCAGTACCTGCACGACGCGCCCGGCGCGCTGGCGGCCTTGCGGCAGGTCCGGCACACGCTGGACTCGCTCGACGAGGTGCGCTACCACCCGCTGATCCAGCAGGTGGCCCAGGCCGTGGCCACGCTCGACACCGACGCGGCCGAGCGCGCCCGCGACGCGCACCGCATCCTGACCGCCAGCTGGCTGGTGCTCGGCGAGAAGATCGAGCGGCTGCAGGCGGCCGCGGCGCGCCAGGACCGGCCCGCGGCGGCGGATCCGGACGACGGCCTGTGGGCGCGCCTGCGGCAGCCGCTGGCGGCGCACGTGCAGGTGCGGCGCGGCGCGCCGCGGGCGGTCGACGCCATCTCCGCCTACCGGCACCTGCTGATCCTGCACGCGGTGCAGACCGAGCTGTACCTGGCGCGCCTGGCCCTGCAGACCGGGCGCCCCGACACCTACGCCGCCGCGCTGGAGCACGCCCGCGCGCTGCTGGCGCAGCCGGCGCTGAACGACGAGTACCCGGCGCTGCGCGGCGACCTCGAGACCCTGCTGCTGCGGCCGCCGTTCGCGCCGACCGTGAACTTCGAGCCCATCCTGCGCACCCTGGAGCAGGTGCGGTGAAGCTGCTGGCGCTGGCGCTGCTGGCGCTCGCGGCGGCCGCGGCGGCCGCCTGGTTCGCGCAGACCCAAGGCGGCGAGGTGATCGTGCACAGCGGCGAGCTCAGCCTGCGGGCGAGCGCGCCGGCCGCGCTGCTGGCCGCGCTGGCCGCGCTGGTCGGCTTCCACCTGCTGGTCGCCGGGCTGGCCGGGCTGCTGCGGCTGCCGGGCTGGCTGCGCTCCCGCCGGCGGCGCCGGCGGCGGGCGCGCGGCGAGCAACTGTTCGCGCAGGCCCTGCGCGAACTGTTCGCGCGCGACTGGGAGGCCGCCCTGCAGAGCCTGGAGCGGGCGCTGGAGGCGTGGCCCGAGCAGCCGCTCGCCCGCCTGGCCGCGGCGCGCGTCTGCCTGGAGCTGGAGCGATGGGAGGACTGGGACCGGCACCTGCGGGCGGCGACCGATCCCGAGTGCGCGGCCGCCGCCCGGGAGCTGCGGGTGCGGGGCCTGCGGGCGCGCGGCGCCGAAGCGGCGGTCGAGGCCGTGGCGCCGGCGGGCGGCGCGGACTGAGCTCAGTGCAGCAGCGTGGAGCCGCCGGCGGCGGGCGCGGCCTCCGGCTCCGGCCGCGGCGAGGCGTGGTGCAGCATCATGCGCCAGCCGTCGTCGGTGGCGCAGTAGCCGTTGGTGACCTGCACCACGGCCACCGCCCGCTCGCGCAGGTACAGGGTCTCGTCCAGCTGCGCGACGGCGAAGCGCCCGGCGAACTCCTCCCGGTGGTGGTGCTCGAGCTCGAAGCGGAACGGCACCTCGGCGCGGAAGATCTGCTCCCAGCTGCGCTCGATCACGCCGCGCCCGGTCAGCAATTCGCCGCTCGGGTGGATGCAGAACACCGGCCGGTCGGACGCCCACACCGCCATCATGGCCGCCAAGTCCTGGCCGGCGAACGCCTCGTAGAACGCCTGCTCGACGGCGGCGGGGGTGGTCCAGTTCACGGCGCGGCCTCGCCGCGTATCATACGCCCCGCCGGAAATCCGGCATAATGCGGGCATGGACAGCGCTTCGCTCCGCGCCGCCGTCGCCCCTTGGCCGCTGCTGGCGGCGCTGCTCAGCTGGGGGCTGACCGCAGCGCTCGCGGCCAACCTGCTCGGCGGGCCGTTCGCCGAGCGCAGCTGCCAGACCGGCTGCATGCAGATCTTGGGCGCGGCCGCGTTCCTGATCGCGGTCGCCGGCGTGCTGCTCGGCCCGCGCCGGCCGCGGCGGGCGCTCAACGCCTTGGTGTCGCTGGCGCTGCTCGGCCTGATCGCGGTCTACCTGACGACGTTCTTCATCGGCGTGCTGACCGGCTGATCAGACCGCGCCGAAGCGGCGCGCCTCGCCCAGCCAGCGCGCCAGGATGCCGTCGACCTCGGCCGGCGACGCCTGCAGGAAGTCGCGGGCCATGCCCCGCACCCGCCGCAGCTGCCGCTCGTCGCGCGACAGGTCCGCCACCCGGAACACCATCTCCCCGGCCTGCCGGGTGCCGAGCAGCTGGCCCGGCCCGCGCAGCCGCAGGTCGCGGCGCGCGATCTCGAAGCCGTCGCCGGTGTCGCGCATGGCCTGCAGGCGGGTGCGCGCGGCCTCCGACAGCGGCGGCTTGTACAGCAGCACGCAGCTGCTCTGCCGCCGGCCGCGGCCGACCCGCCCGCGCAGCTGGTGCAGCTGCGCGAGGCCCAGGCGCTCGGCGTTCTCGATCACCATCAGCGAGGCGTTCGGCACGTCCACGCCGACCTCCACCACGGTGGTCGCCACCAGCAGCTGCGCGCGCCCGGCCTGGAAGTCGGCCATCACCCGCTCGCGCTCCGGCACCTTCATGCGCCCGTGCACCAGCCCCACCGACAGCTCCGGCAGCGCGTCCCGCAGCATCTCCCAGGTGCGCTCGGCGGCCTCGCACTGCAGCGCCTCGGACTCCTCGATCAGGGTGCACACCCAGTACGCCTGCTGGCCGCCGCGGCAGGCGGCGCGGATGCGCTCCATCAATTCGTCGCGGCGGCGGTCGGACATGGCCGCGGTGCGCACCGGCAGGCGCCCGGGCGGCAGCTCGTCCAGCACCGAGTGGTCGAGGTCGGCGTAGAAGGTCATCGCCAGGCTGCGCGGGATCGGCGTGGCGGTCATGATCAGCTGGTGCGGCTGCAGCTCGTCCGCCTCGCCCTTGCGGCGCAGGGCCAGCCGCTGGTGCACGCCGAAGCGGTGCTGCTCGTCGATGATCAGCAGGCCCAGGCGGTCGAACGCCACGTCCTCCTGGATCAGCGCGTGCGTGCCCACCACCACGCCGGCCCGGCGCGCCCGCAGCCGCTGCTTGGCCCGCTGCTGCTCGCGGCGGCTCTGGCTGCCGGCCAGGAACTCGAAGCCGACGCCCAGCGGCTCCAGCCAGCGGCGGAAGTTGCGGGCATGCTGCTCCGCCAGCAGCTCGGTCGGCGCCATCAGCGCCGCCTGGCTCCCGGCCGCCGCCGCCTGCAGCGCCGCGGCCGCGGCCACCAGCGTCTTGCCGGAACCCACGTCGCCCTGCAGCAGGCGCATCATCGGCCGCGGCCGCGCCAGGTCGGCGCGGATCTCCGCGATCACCCGCTGCTGCGCCGCGGTGAGCGCGAACGGCAACTGCGCCTGCAGCCGCCCGAACAGCTCCTCGCCGCCCGCGATCGGCGCGGCGCGGCGGCGCTCGGCGCGCCCGCGCAGCCGGGCGAAGCTCAGCTGGTACGCCAGCAGCTCCTCCAGGATCAGGCGCTGCCGGGGCGGGTAAGTCTCGGCCTGCACGTCCTCGACCCGCAGGCCGGCGGCCGGGGCGTGCAATTGCCGCAGGGCCTCGACGAAGCCCGGCAGGCCCTCGGCCCGGAACAGCGCCTCCCAGCCGGAGTGCTCCAGCGCGCCGCGGTGGCGCTCCGCCCAATCCAGGGCGCGGCCGATCAGCTTGCGCAGAGAGATCTGCGCCAGGCCTTCGGTCGCCGGGTACAGCGGCGTCAGGACCTCGGCGCCGGCCGCGCCGGCGTCCGCCGCCAGCAGCTCGTACTCGGGATGGAACATCCGCAGCGAGCGCCGCCACAGGCGGACCTCGCCGAAGCAGCGCACCCGCGCGCCCGGCGCCAGCTGCTCCTGCTGGAACGAGCTGAAGCGCATGAAGTACAGCTCCAGCGCGGCGCCGGCGTCGTCTTCGAGCCGCACCCGCAGGCGGCGGCCGCGGAAGAGCTCCACCCGCGCGCCGCGCACCACCCCCTCCACCCGGCAGCGCTCGCCCGGGCGCAGCTCGCCGAGCGGCACCGTCCGGGTGCGGTCCTCGTAGTCCCGCGGCAGGTGCAGCAGCAGGTGGTCGATGCGGGCGATGCCGAGCCGCCCGAGCTTCTCCCGGATGCGGGGGCCGATCCCCGGCAGCCCCAGCAGCGCCGCGACCGCCGGGTCGGCGGCGGCAGGCTCGGCCCGCTTCATGCGCGGCGTCAGGCGGCCCGCTGCAGGACGGCGTCCATCTCCACCGCCGCGCCCTTCGGCAAAGCGGCGACTCCGACCGCCGCGCGCGCCGGGTACGGCTCGGAGAAATACTCCGCCATCACCTCGTTGACCAGCGGGAAGTGCGCGAGGTCGGTCAGGTACACGGTCAGCTTCAGGCAGTCGTCCAGGCCGCAGCCGGCCGCCGCGGCCACCGCCTTGAGGTTGTCGAACACGCGGACGATCTGCGCGCGCATGCCGCCGGCGGCCAGCTCCATGCTGCCGGGGTCGAGCGGGATCTGCCCGGACAGGAACACCAGGCCGCCGCTTTCGACCGCCTGCGAATAAGTGCCGATCGCGGCCGGGGCGCGGTCGGTATGAATCGGTGTTTTCGGCATGGCGTCGCGGGCGGCGGCGGAACGTTCAGCCGCCCATCATAAAGGGATCACGAGTCCGGCGCCACGCCGAGCAGCACCAAGGGCACCGCCGGCGACGAACGGCCCTGCCGCAGGAGGTTCAGCAGATCGCGCTCGTAATACGGCACGCCGGACGACATGTTCCTCTCCAGTTCTTTCATCGGCAGGATCTCGATGCCGACATCGATGACGTCTGCAACGAAGAAGCTCATGTGCTTCACGAACAGATCGTGCGCCACGAACGAATACTTGCCGAACTGCACCTCGACCGCCACGCGGTCCTTGACGAAATCGGTCTGATTGTACGAAGAGATGGGCGCGCGGCCCGACTTTTCGATCATTTCCTTCTGATCGGCGGCGGGAAGCGTCGCGATCGCGCGCATGAGCTGCGCATCCGACGTGACCCAGAACGAGCGTTTTTCTCCCTGCCACCCGCGCCGCTCGAATTCCGCCTTGAACGCCTTGTTCAGATCAACCGGTGAGTAGAGGCGTCGGCCGCGTCTGGTTTGCTCCCGCGAAACCTTTGTCCGGCATTGTTCCGCATCCACGGCCTTCACCGCCGCCCGAATCTCGTCCCATAACCGCGGGTGATGAACCTGCAGGTGCTCTTCGCCGTTCAGGTGGGAATAATGCTCGACGACGCGCATCAGTGCCCGCCGTTCGGCTTGGCCGGGTCGTAGATCGGCTTGTCCATCGGGCGGGTGCGGAGCGCTCCCGCCCGCAGGGCCCGCACCCGCTGCCAAGCGATGTCCACGTATTCCGGCACGATGTCGCAGCCGCAGCCCCGCCGCTCATGCCGCAGCGCGGCGACGACCGCCGAACCCACGCCCATGTACGGATCCAGCACCGCGTCGCCCGGGTCGGTCATGGACAGCACCAGCCGCTCCACCAGCTCGACCGGGAACTGGCAGGGGTGCGCCGTCTTCTCGACGTGGTTGCTCTTGACGTTGGGAAACAGCCAGACGTCGCTCGGGTTCTTGCCTTTCGGATTCCCCGACAGTTTCCCGATGTTCGGCCCCTTGAAGTGCCGCTTGCCCGGATACTTCGCCGGCACCCGGATCGGATCGAGATGGAACGTGTAGTCGTCGCTCTTGGTCCACCAGTTGATCGTCTCGTAGCGGCCGGACAGGCGCCGAGTGCAGTGCAGCCCGTGCCCGAAATGCCAGACGATGCGGTTGCGCAGTTTCAGGCCGCGCTCCTTGAACAGGCCGTACAGCACCGCGTCCAGCGGCACCACTTCGCCGCCGTCGACATAGTTCCCCACCTGCCAGCAGATGGAGCCGGACGGCCGCAGGACGCGCACGCAGGCATCGATCACCTCCGCCTGCTGCCGCAGATAGGTTTCCAGAGAAGACCGCTTCTCGTACGCTTTCCCCAGATTGTACGGCGGCGAAGTCACGACCAGCTGCACCGAGGCGTCGGGGATGCGCCGCAGGAACTCCAGGTTGTCCTCACAGGCCATGACCGGCTCGGCCAGGTCCGCGGACCGGCCCGGACGCGGCTTCCGCCGGCGCGAATGCCGCGACCCGTCGTCGAAATCGGGGAAAATCTGTGCGGCGCTCGGCATCTCTCTGCTCCCTCGCCAAATCATACCAATCCCGCCGAGTGCAAGGTCTCAAGCGGGATCCTGCCGGGAGCGGCTTGATCCGAGCCGGCTTCATCCTCCGGCAGAAACAGCTCGCACAGGTCGTTCAGGTGGCGCCAGCCGCGCTCGCTGGCGCGCAGCCCCTCTGCCGACTCCTCGACCAGACCCTGCTCCTTGGCGAGCTCCAGCGCCGCATCCGCGGCCGCGCGCGGCTGCCCGGCGCGCTCCTCGAACAGCGGCCAGGCGAACCCCCGCCGCAGGCGCAGCGCGCCCAGCATGAACTCGAACACGCGATCCGCGGCGCCGCGGAACTCGCACCCGGCGGCGGCGTCCCCGGCCTCGGCCGCGCGCATCCACGCCTCGGGGTCGCGCGCCTGCTCCATCCGCCAGACGGCGCCGTCCGGCGCGGTCCACTTGCCGTGCGCGCCCGCGCCCAAGCCCAGATAGTCGCCGTACTCCCAGTAGTTGACGTTGTGGCGGCAGACCGCGCCGTCCCAGCACCACGCCGACACCTCGTACTGGCCGTAGCCGGCCGCGGCCAGCAGTTCCGCCCCGCTGCGGTGCATCTCCCAGATTTCCTCGTGCGCCGGCAGCGGCGGCGGGCGGCGGGCGAACGGCGTGCCCGGCTCCAGCGTCAGCTGGTACCACGACAGGTGCTCCGGGCCGTGCTCCAAGGCCTCCGCCAAGTCGCGCCGGGCCGCGGCCGGCGACTGCCCGGGCAGGCCGTACATCAGGTCCAAGTTGATCCGCTCGAAACCGGCCGCCCGGGCCGCCCGGACCGCGGCGCGCGCGCCGGCCGGGTCGTGGGCGCGGCCGAGCGAGCGCAGGCTCGCCGCATCGAAACTCTGCACCCCGATCGACAGCCGGTCGACGCCGGCCTCGCGGTAGCCCGCGAAGCGCGCGCGGTCGGCGGATTCCGGGTTGGCCTCCAGCGTCACCTCCAGATCCGCCGCGCAGTCGAACTCCGCCCGCGCGCGCGCCAGGATGCGGCGGATCGAAGCCGCGCCGAAGCGGCTCGGCGTGCCGCCGCCGAAGAACACGCTCGACAGCGCCCGGCCGCGGGCGGCCGCGGCCGCGCGCGCCAGCTCCCGCAGCAGCGCGTCGGCGTAGCGCGCCTCGTCGAACGCCGCCGCCGCGTGGGCGTTGAAGTCGCAGTACGGGCAGCGCGACGCGCACCACGGCAGGTGCAGGTACAGGCCCAGCGGGATCACGCCGCGGCCCGCACCGCCGCCAGCAGCGCGCGCAGCGCGGCGCCGCGGTGGCTGAGTTCGTTCTTGACCGCGGGCTCCAGCTCGGCCGACGCGCAGCCGCGCTCCGGCACGTAGAACAGCGGGTCGTAGCCGAAGCCGCCGGCGCCGCGCGGCGCGCGCAGGATGCGCCCCTCCCAGCCGCCTTCGGCCAGCAGCGGCGCGGGGTCGTCCGCGGCGCGCGCGAAGGCGATGACGCAGCGGTAGCGCGCCGTCCGCTCCGCGTCCGGCACGCCCGCGAGCTCCTCGAGCAGCCGGCAGTTGTTCGCTTCATCGTCGCACTCCGGCCCGGCGTAGCGCGCCGAGCGCACGCCCGGGCGCCCGCCCAGGGCGTCCACCTCGAGCCCCGAATCGTCCGCCAGCGCCGGCCGGCCCGCGCCGGCGGCGGCGTGCCGGGCCTTGAGCAGCGCGTTGGCCGCGAACGTGTCGCCGGTCTCCTCCGCCGGCTCGACGCCGAACGCCGCCTGCGGCGCCAGCTCCCAGCCGAGCGGACCGAGCAGCGCCTCCAGTTCCCGCAGCTTGCCCGGGTTCGCGCTCGCCAGCACGACCTTCATGCGGCGCGCGCCTGCCGCTGCAGCTCCAGCAGCCGGCGGATGCCGGCGTCGGCCAGGTCCAACATCGCGTCGAGTTCCGCGCGCCGGAACGCGTGGCCCTCGGCGGTGCCCTGGATCTCGATGACCGCGCCGGCGTCGTTCATGGCCACGTTCAGGTCGGCCTCGGCCTCGGCGTCCTCGGCGTAATCGAGGTCCAGCACCGGCCGGCCGCCGACGATGCCGACCGACACCGCCGCCAGCTGCCCGTGCAGCGGGTCGGCCTTCAGCTTGCCGCGCGCGCGCCGGTCGTCCAGGGCGTCCTGCAGCGCCACGAACGCGCCGCACACGGCCGCGGCGCGCGTGCCGCCGTCGGCCTGCAGCACGTCGCAGTCCAGGGTGATGGTGTTCTCGCCCAGCGCGCCCAGATCGACCCCGGCCCGCAGCACGCGCCCGATCAGCCGCTGGATCTCCAGGGTGCGCCCGCCCTGCCGGCCGAGCTTCGCCTCGCGCGCGCCGCGCTCCGAAGTCGACGCCGGCAGCATGCCGTATTCGGCGGTGAGCCAGCCTTGGCCGCTGCCCTTGCGCCAGCGCGGCACGCCCCGCGCCCAGCTGGCGGCGCACAGCACCCGGGTGCCGCCCTGCTCCCACAGCACCGAGCCCGGCACGCGGTCCAGGTAGCGGCGCCGGCAGCGCGCCGGGCGCAGTTCGTCCGGCGCGCGGCCGTCGGGGCGGGAGGACATGGGCGGCGGAGGGCGGGTCGGCCGCGCCAGAATATCAGACCGCGCCCGGCGCGGCGCGGCGGGCTACAGCCGCGGCACCGCGGACAGCAGCGTCCGCGTGTACTCGTGCTGCGGGTTCCGCAGCACTTCGACGGCGTCGCCCTGCTCCACGATCCGCCCGCCGCGCATCACCGCCACGCGGTGCGCCATCCAGGACACCACCGCGATGTTGTGGGTGATGAACAGGTAGGTCAGCCCGCGGCGCTCCTGCAGTTCGCGCAGCAGGTTCAGGATCTGCGCCTGGATGGTGACGTCGAGCGCGCTGGTCGGCTCGTCGCAGACGATCAGCTTCGGCTCCACCGCCAGCGCCCGGGCGATGGCGATGCGCTGGCGCTGCCCGCCCGAGAACTCGTGCGGGTAGCGGCGCAGGTGCTTCGGCTCGAGCCCGACCTGCTCGAGCAGTTCTCCGATCCGCGCCCGCCGCTCGCCGGGGCCCGGCGCCACCGCCAGCGCCTCCATCCCCTCGGCCAGGATGTCGGCCACCGTCATGCGCGGGTTGAGCGAGGAGAACGGATCCTGGAACACGATCTGCAGGTCCGCGCGCAGGCGCCGCAGCTCGCCGCCGCGCAGTTCGGCCAGGTCGCGCCCGCGGTAGCGGATCCGCCCGCCGGTGGCCGGCTGCAGCCGGATCAGGCTCTTGGCGGTGGTGGTCTTGCCGCAGCCCGATTCCCCGACCAGCGCGAAGGTCTCGCCCTCGCGCAGCGCGAACGACAGCCCGTCCACCGCCGGCACGTGCCCGACCGCGCGCCGGAACACGCCGCGGCGCACCGGGAAGTGCACCCGCAGGTCCTCCGCCCGCAGCAGCTCGGCGCCGGCCGCGGCCGCGGCCGGCGGCGGAGCCGCGGCGGCGTCCGCCCCGGCGGTCAGGTGGCGGCCGCGCTTGGAGATGTCGGGCAGCACCGCGAACAGGCCGCGGCTGTAGGGGTGCCGCGGCGCGGCGAAGAACTCGTCCGCCGCGCCGCGCTCGACGATGCGCCCGCGCCGCATCACCGCCACGTCGTCCGCCATCCGCCGCGCCACCGCCAGGTCGTGGGTGATGAACAGCATGGCCATGTCGCGCTCCGCCTGCAGCTCGCGCAGCAGCTCCAGCACCTGCGCCTGGATGGTGACGTCCAGCGCGGTGGTCGGCTCGTCCGCGATCAGCAGCTCCGGCTCGCCGGCCAGCGCGGCGGCGATCATCGCCCGCTGCTTCATGCCGCCGGACAGCTGGTGCGGGTACTCGTCGAGGCGCTGCCGCGGCCGCGGGATGCGCACCGCGTCCAGCAGCTCCAGCGCCCGCGCCCGCGCCGCGCGGCGGCCGAGCCCCAGGTGGCGGCGCAGCGACTCCTGGATCTGCCGGCCGACGGTCATCACCGGGTTGAGCGAGGTCATCGGCTCCTGGAAGATCAGGCCGACGGTGCCGCCGCGCACCGCGCGCATGCGCGCCTCCGGCAGGTCCAGCAGCTCCCGCCCGGCGAGGCGCACCGAGCCCGCCTCGATGGCCGCCGCCTCCGGCAGCAGGCGCATCAGCGCCAGCGCGGTGACCGACTTGCCGCTGCCGGATTCGCCGAGCAGCGCGAAGGTGCCCCGGCGCGCGATGCGGAAGCCGGCGCCGTCCACCGCGACCTCGCGCGCGGCGCCGGCGCCGAAGGCCACGCGCAGGCCCGCCACCTCCAGCAGCGGACTCATCGGCCCACCCGCGGGTCGAAGGCGTCGCGCACCGCGTCCGCCAGCAGGTTGGCGAACAGCACCAGCGCGAACATGAACACGAACGAGGCCGCCAGCGACCACCACACCGGCGGCTCGCGCGACATCTCCAGGCGCGCGCTGTTGATCATGTTGCCCCAGCTGTTCATGGTCGGGTCGACGCCGATGTCCACGTACGACAGCACCGCCTCCGCCAGCACCAGGCCGCTGAAGTCCAGCACCACCGTGATCAGCACGATGTGCATCACGTTCGGCAGGATGTGGCGCAGCAGGATGCGCGGCCCGGTCACGCCCAGCGCCACCGCCGCCTGGATGTACTCCTGGGTGCGCAGCTTGAGCGTCTCGCCGCGCAGCAGCCGGCACAGCCCGGTCCAGCTGGTCAGGCCCAGGATCATGCACAGGAACAGCAGCCGCAGGTCGGCGCGCTCGGTCAGGCTGGCGTACTCCGCCGCGTGCGCGTTCAGGTACACGTGCAGCGACAGGATCGCGGCCGCGATCAGCAGCACGCTGGGGATCGAGTTGAGCGTGATGTACACATACTGGATGACGTCGTCCGCCCAGCCCCGGTAGTAGCCGGCGATGACGCCGAGCGCGAGCGCGAACGGCAGCATGATCAGCGTGGTCAGGGTGCCGATCAGCACACCGGTGCGGATGCTCTTCAGGGTCTGGTAGAAGACGTCCTCGCCGACCTTGTCGGTGCCGAACACGTGGTAGGCGCCGGCCAGCTGCACGGCGACGCCGACCAGCACCAGCAGCAGCAGCAGGGTCAGGCCGAGGGCGCGCCACGGCAGCTCCAGGCGGCCGCGCCACGCGGCCCGGGCGCGGCGCAGCATGCCGCGGCGGCCGCCGCCGCCGGCCGCCAGCGCGGCGGCCGCGAGCAGCAGCCACAGGCCGGCGCCGAGCAGGACGCCGGCGCCGATCCGCCGGGCGATGTCGGCGCCGCGCTCGCGCTCCGGATCCCGCAGGTGCGCGCCGCCGTAGCGCAGCCGCGGATACTCCAGCGCCGGGCCGCCCGCGGCGTCGCGGATCACGCGGCTGTGGCCGCGGTAGGCGAACGGCTCCGAGTAGCTGCGCTCGACCTGGGTGCGCAGCGGCCCGGCCAGCACGTCGAAGACGCTCAGGATCTCGTTGGAGTAGACCTCCCCCTCGGCCTCCAGGCGGGGGTGGAAGTGCAGCGAATCGAGCACCGCGACGCCGACGAAGAACAGCAGCACCAGCGCCGCCGAGGCGCCGCCCGGGCGCCGCGCCACCGAGCGCCAAGCGGCGCGCAGGTGCGGCGTGCGCAGCGCCAGCGCCGCGTACAGCGCCGCGCCCGCCAGCAGGACGAACAACAGCGCGTCGGTGAGCAGGACGACCGGCATCTCAGTTCAGGCGCACGCGCGGGTCGGCCAAGGTGTAGGAGATGTCGGTCAGCAGCAGGCCGAGGATGTACAGCACCGTGCCCAGGAACACCATGGCGCGCACGATGGCGAAGTCCTGGCGCTGGATCGCGTCCAGGGTGTAGCTGCCGAGCCCGGGGATGCCGAAGAAGGACTCGGTGATCAGGCTGCCGAGGAACAGCAGCGGCAGCAGCACCACGACCCCGGTGAGGATCGGGATCAGCGCGTTGCGCAGCACGTGCCGCAGCAGCACCCGCTGCTCCGACAGGCCCTTGGCGCGCGCGGTGCGCACGTAGTCGCGGGAGATCTCCTCCAGGAACAGGGTGCGGTACCAGCGGGTGCCGGAGCCGATCCCGGCGACCACGCCGATCAGCACCGGCAGCACCAGGAACTTGAGCGCGTTGCCGCCGGTGTCGTAGCCCGACACCGGCACCAACTGCAGCAGCTTGCCGACCAGGTACTGCCCGCCGATGATGTAGAACAGGCTGGAGACCGACATCAGGCCGACGCACAACACCACCCCGCCGGCGTCCAGGTAGCTGCCGCGGAAGAACGCCAGCAGCAGCGCCAGCGTGGTGTTCAGCAGCAGCCCCAGCAGCAGGCTCGGCACCGCGATCGCCAGGCTCGGCCACATGCGCTGGCGGATGTCGCGGCCGATGTTGCGGCCGCTGTCGGAGTTGCCGAAATCGAACGCGAACAGCCGCACCGACTTGGCGTAGAAGATGGTGTCGGTCAGGCGCGCCGGGCCCGAAGCGCCGGCGTTGTACAGCAGCGGCCGGTCGTAGCCGCGCTCGGCCTTCCAGGCCTCGATCTGCTCCGGCGTGGTGTACTTGTCGCCCAGGTGCAGCCGCGCCACCTCGTCGGGGGTGTTGACCACGAAGAACAGCGCGAAGGTCAGCAGGTTGACCCCGATCAGGATCGGCACCGCGTACAGCGCCCGGCGGACGAGGTAGGCGATCATCGGGCGCGGGCGCGCTCCCGGCGCGCGAAGCCGACCGCCGCCGGCGCCACCAGCGCCGCCAGCAGGCCGCCGGCGGCCCACAGCGGCCACACCGTCGGGCGGTTCCAGGCGGCCACCGCGCGGGCGCGGGCGCCGGCGTCGATGCGCAGGTACTTGAGGGTGTTGTAGGACAGGGTGTTCGGCTTGCGGTTGCGCACCCAGCCGTGCGCCAGGGTGTAGCTGACCGGGTGGTAGCCCCAGGCCCAGGGCGCGTCGCGGCGCAGCAGCTCCAGCATGCGGTCGATGATGCGCTGCCGCGCGGGGCCGTTCGGGATGTTCTTCATCTGCGCGAACAGCGCGTCGTACTCGGGGTTGGCGTAGTTGGCGGAGTTGGGGCCGTAGTGCCGGACCTGGCCGTTGGGGCCGTACAGCAGGAACAGGAAGTTCTCCGGGTCCGGGTAGTCGGCGTGCCAGCCCCACTCGAAGATCTGCGCGGTGCCCTTCTGCATCTTGTCGCGGAAGCGGTTGTAGTCGGTGGCGCGCACCACCAGCTGCACGCCGAGCTTGGCGAACTGCTTGCGCAGCCAGTTGAGCTTGGCCTTGGCGTCCGGCCCCGCGCCGACCGCGTCGAAGTACAGCACCAGCGGCTGGCCGGTGCGCTGGTCGATGCCGCGCTCGTAGCCGGCTGCCGCCAGCAGCGCCCGCGCCGCCTCGACGCCGCGGCGCTCGGCGCGGCCGCCGCGCCAGCGGTACACCCGCTCGTTGACGCCGGCGCGCTCGCCGGCGCGGGCGCCGAAGATCTGCGGCGGCAGCGGCCCGTGCGCGGGCACCCCGCGGTCGTTGGTGAAGATCGCGATGTACTCCTCGTAGTCGACCGCGATCGAGATCGCCTGGCGCAGCAGCCGACTGCGCTCGCTGTCGCCGCCGATGACCGGGTCGAGCATGTTGAAACCCATGTAGTACACGGTCAGGTCGACCGCGGTGCGCAGCGTGATGCCCTTGGCCGCCATCTCCTCGGTCAGGCCGAGCTCGCCGCCGCCGCCGTACTCCACCGCCTGATCGAAGTTGTCGGAGCCGATGCCGGACAGGTCGTAGTAGCCCTGCAGGAACTTGCTCCAGCGCGGGATGCTCTCCTTCTCCAGGCTGTACACGGCGCGGTCCAGAAACGGCGCGGCGCGCCCGGCGTCGTCCAGCCAGCCCGCGGCGCGGTCGCCGGGTTCGCCCTCCTCCGGGTAGGTCTCGCCGCGGAAGTGCGGGTTGCGCTCCAGCACCATGCGCAGGTTGGGGTTGTTCTCGGTCAGCATGTACGGCCCGGTGCCGAGCGGGTACCACTGCAGGGTGAGGTTGCGCTCGGCCATGCCGGGCTGCTCGTAGAAGGCGTCCGCCTCCCACGGCATCGGCGCGAAGAACGGCATCGCCAGCCAGTACGGGAACTGCGGGTAGGAGCCCCGCAGGCGGATGCGGTAGCGGTAGCGCGACAGCTCAGACACGCCCTCCAGCGTCATCGCGCGCAGCTCCACCGGCGCGTCGCCGCGCCGCTTGATGCGGTCGCGGAACTCCTGGAAGCCGACGATGTACTCGGCCATGATGCCGGCGATCGGGCAGTGCCGGCGCGGGTCGGCCAGGCGCTTGATCTGGTAGACGTAATCGCGCGCCACCAGTTCGCGGCTGCCGGCGCGCGGGAAGTCCGCCAGCGCGTCGATGTCCGCCAAGTCCGCCGCGCCGAGCGCGTGGTAGCGGAACTCGCCGTTCTCGTCGCGCGCCAGCGCCGGGTGCGGCTGGTAGCGGACGCCGGGCCGGATCTCGAGCTCGTACTCGGTGTAGGCGGCCTCGCCCGCGGGCCGCCCCGGCGGCAGCGGCCGGCCGTCGGCGTCCAGCGGCCGCGCGACCGGCACCCGCACGGCGGTCAGCGGCTGCAGCTCGAACGGCCGCTTCAGGTAGTGGTAGGTCAGCGGCGGCTCGTAGATCTGCGCGATGAAGGCATAGGCGGTGGAGCTGTAGGAGCGCGCCGGGTCGAGGAACTTCGGCCGCTCGGAGAACGAGGCGTACAGCACCGCCTCGGACTCCGCGCCCGGCGGGTGCGGGTTGTTCCACGGCCCCTCGCAGCCCGCCGCGAGGGCCCCGAGCGCGAGGCCGAGGCCCGGCAGGCACCACGGGCCGGTCAGGCGCGCGCGAAACACGGAGAGGCGGGAGGTTCGCTTATAATTGGCCGCGCTGCCATTCTAGCAGTCAGCCGCGGCCCGCCGCGGACCGCGCACCGAACCATGGGATTCCTCGCCGGCAAGAAAGCGCTCGTCACCGGGGTGGCCAGCGACCGCTCCATCGCCTGGGGCATCGCCGAGGCGATGCGCGAACAGGGCGCCGAGCTGGCGCTCACCTACCAGAACGAGAAGCTGCGCCCGCGCGCCGAGAAGCTGGCCGCGGCCTGCGGCAGCGAGCTGCTGTTCCCCTGCGACGTCGCCGACGAGGCGCAGATCGGCGCGGCTTTCGCGCAGCTGGGCGAGCGCTGGGGGCAGCTGGACATCCTGGTGCACTGCATCGCCTACGCGCCGCGCGAGGCGCTGGACGGCGACTTCTGCGAGAACACCTCGCGCGAGGCGTTCGAGACCGCGCACACCGTCAGCAGCTACAGCCTGACCGCGCTGGCGCGCGCCGCGCGCCCGCTGCTGCGCGGGCACCCGTCGGCGATCCTCGCCCTGACCTACCTGGGCGCGCTGCGCAGCATGCCGAACTACAACGTGATGGGCCTGGCCAAGGCCAGCCTCGAGGCCAACATCCGCTACCTCGCCTACAGCCTGGGGCCGGAGCAGATCCGGGTCAACGGCATCTCGGCCGGGCCGATCCGCACGCTGGCCGCGGCCGGCATCGCCGACTTCCGCAAGATGCTGGCGCACGTCGCGGAGAACGCGCCGCTGCGGCGCAACGTGGACGCCGCGGACGTGGGCCGCGCGGCCGCGTTCCTGTGCTCGGATCTGGCCGGCGGCATCACCGCCGAGGTGACCTACGTGGACGCGGGCTACAGCACGGTCGGCATGACCGGCTTCGGCGGCTGACGGTTGGGGCCTTTTGTTCCAGACAATGGTAGGCAAGATGATCACCCCGAGGCTAGTGGCGTGAAACTTCCTCCGCAAGGCTCGCCCAACTGGGAAAACCGGACACTGTTTCGTGGCGACAATTTGGGGTTTCTGCGGGCCATGAACAGCAAGTCAGTGCATCTGATAGCGACCGACCCGCCGTTCAATAAGGGCAGGGATTTCCACGCCACGCCGGATAGTCTTTCCGACGGCGCGTCCTTTCACGACCGCTGGTCGTGGGAACAGGATGTGCATGAGGATTGGGTGGAGTCGATTACGGATGACTGGCCGCTGGTGATGAATGTGATTCAAGGAAGCCGCAATTCCTACGGGGACGACATGGGCGCGTTCCTGTGCTACATGGCGGTGCGCCTGATCGCCATGCATCGGGTGCTGCGGGACGACGGCACCATCTATCTGCATTGCGACCATACAGCGAGCCATTACCTGAAAGAACTGCTGGATGCGATATTCGGGAGAAAGAATTTCCGGAATGAAATTGTCTGGTGCTATTCAGGAGGCGGAACTCCCAGAAAAGATTTCCCAAGGAAGCATGATGTGCTGTTGAGGTATGTGAAGGATCATAGACTGCATATATTCAATGTAGAGCGAAAAGCCTACAAGGAGAATACGCAGATGGTCGGGAAGCACAGCACACTTTCAGGAAAAGACAACAAGATTGATTTGGAGCGAGGGACTCCAGTAACGGATTGGTGGACCGATATAAAGACCGTGACCGGTTGGAGTTCTGAGAAGCTCGGTTATCCGACCCAAAAGCCGCTGGCCTTGTACGAGCGCATCATCAAGGCTTCCAGCAATGAGGGCGACGTAGTGCTAGACCCATTCGCCGGAGGCGCGACGACCTGCGTCGCGGCGGAACGGCTGAAGCGAAAGTGGGTAGGCATCGACATATGGGAAAAGGCGCACAAGACCGTAGTGCGTCGCCTAGACGCGGAGGGCCTGTTGGCCAACTATGATTTAAGAACGGTCAAATGCGTAGAGGATTTGCCGGAACGCACGGATGATGGCGAAACCGCTGCGCCGTTTCTGCGGACAACGGAACGGCCGCATGAGCCGCCCGGCCCGCGCTGGACACACGCCAAGATGCGGGAGCACCTGCTGGCACAGCAGGGATGCAAGTGCCAGGGATGCGGCCGGACGTTTGATGACGACCGCTACTTGGAACTAGATCACATTGTTCCCCGCGCCGACGGGGGCATCAATCATGTATCCAACCGGATACTGCTATGCGGGCCGTGCAACCGGGCGAAAAGCCACCGGCTTACTCTGTCCGGCCTGCAGGAACTAAACAGGAAAAACGGCTGGATGGCCGAGGGGACGACATAAACTGGGAAAAGAAACTGGAAAAGGCTGTACGGGCATTATTGTGGATTGCGGATGCCCGGCGTTTCACATTTGCGGCCGCCCGCGCCTACTAAAGAAGACTTGGAGGGCAAGCTTGTCATGCGACCTATCGCGAGGACGATCTGATAATCGGATGAAATCCCGTTATTAGCTATTAATACAGTGATAATTAATTGAAAAATATATTTAAATAGAAGAGATTCAAAATATTTCGTATTCTGTGGCGCAACAGGGTACTGGCATGGTATAATCGTGTGGTCAACTACTGGGATAGTTGATTAAGGCTATGAGCATTCACTTCGTCTTCCGGGGAAAGACCATACGGTTAATCTTTCGTTTCATCTGGTCACGAAGCCTGAAAAGAGCCAGCAATCATGGGTAAACATACGCTTCATCCTGGCTCTTATGTGAAAGAGCACGTCATCCCAGCCGGCATGACGGTTACAAAAGCTGCCAAAATTCTGGGCATTGGTCGGCCAGCATTGTCTAATTTCTTGAATGGAAAAGCGGCATTATCTCCACAAATGGCTTTGCGCCTTGAACAAGTTTTCAGAGTTGATCACGAAGAACTTCAAAAACTTCAAGCCCAATTCGACCACGAAACTAGGCTGGGAGACAACCAAACCAAGTCTATTGGACCTTACGTCCCCGAGCTGGTTGCGGTTAGGGCACATGATATTCAAGAATGGGCTGGTCATCTCGCAGCACGGCAAGAATTGCCAGCTTTACTGCGCAAATTAATCTATTCGACTGGAGGGATGAAAATCACGCGAATTGATTTTCCCGCCTACGAAAGCGCGGAGCGAAAGGGATGGGACGGTGAAGTAATAGCCAATGCTCCTACAGCATGGATACCAATTGGAAAATCCGGATGGGAAGTTAGTTGCAGCAACTCCCAGACGCGCAAAGCCAATCATGACTATGCGGCACGCACGAGATCTGTCAGCCCAGAAGAAAGAACTGAATCTGCGTTTGTTTTTGTGACTGCCCGAAAATGGCCAGAGAAAAAAGATTGGGCAAAAGAAAAAGCCGGTCTCGCGCAATGGAAAGAAGTGCGGGCGTATGATGCGGATGATTTAGAACAATGGATCGAGCAGTCACTCTCGGCTCAAGTCTGGATGTCAAAACACCTTGGCCGACCGGATGGCGGCTGCCAATTAATTGAGCAGTGGTGGGACAACTGGGCGGGCGTGTGTGACCCGAAACTGTCACCAAAACTTTTTGCTTCAGTAGTCAATCAATCCTACGAAAAATTTAAAAAGTGGGCAAGTCAGCCGCCAGAACACATTCTAACAATCGTTGCTGCTTCACGCGATGAAGCGCTAGCTTTCTTATATTGTTTATCACAACGTGTGAATGCAGATTCCGATGTCCAGAGATCGGATATGTTTGTTATCGATAACGCAGAAACATTGCATTCATTTGGAGCTTTGTTTTCTGCACCTATTATCGCCGTGATTCATGACATGAAAATCGCAGAGCAATTAGGAAGTATACGGAATCGCTGCCATGGTGTTGTTGTTAGCTTGTGTGGCGAAGTAGGGGCGCACAGAGCTGACATAACCGTAGAAGAGCCCCTATCAAGGGAAGACTTTGAAAAAGCGCTTGCAGAAATGGGAATTTCTTTTGAGCGCAGCAAGCGACTAATAAGGAAATCGGCATGTTCACCAACAGTTTTAAGGCGGTGTCTTTCTAATATTCCAGCCATTCGAAACCCAAAATGGAAAAATGACTTAGGAATTGCAGAAAAATTGTTTCCCGCCGCAATGGTTGGGGCGTGGCACACAGCCTCAACAGCTGACCAAGAGGTCATGAATTTTCTTTCCGGTGCAAATGACAAACGTGAGGTAGAAGATAATGTAAGAGTTTTGCGCAATCTAGAAGATACTCCGCTTTGGGAAGCTGGAGAATACCGAGGTGTTGCTTCTAGGATTGATTCTTTTTTTGGCGTAGTCGACTTCATCACCAAATCTAAATTTGATGATTTCATGCTGATTGCTGAGTATGTGCTATCGGAAGAATACCCTGCAATTGATTTACCAGCCGACAAGCGATGGTTAGCGGGTATATACGAAAAGTTAAGAAATCATTCGGATATCTTACGGAAAGGTATCCGCGAAACATTAGTTATTCTCGCCGTCTACGGAAATGATGTTCTTGATTCAAGCCTGAACTCAGATGTGGCGAGAGAAGTTTCCAACTTGATTGCCAAACTAATTAATCCACTTGATCGGGGGAAAATCCTCTCTTTCAAGAGAGATCTTCCTGATTTTGCAGAGGCCGCTCCAGAAGTGATTTTAGCGGTAATCGAAAATGACCTGCAAGATGAAAACCTTATTATTGAGGAACTTATGCAGCCTGCGAATAATATCCTTTCAGGGCCTTCGCGAATTGACTTGCTTCGGGCATTAGAAAGCCTTGCGTGGAATCCAAAATTTTTCCCGCGTGTGGTCGATATTCTAGCAAAACTTTGTGTAATAGAAAGAAGCGGCAAGACCGACAATTGGCTAAATAAGCCTGAGCGTACTCTCTGCGCGCTCTTTAAATCATGGGGGCCACAAACATCTGCCACAGTTGAAGAAAGAACCAAAGCTTTTAGGCGTCTATGTAAAAATTATCCAGACCTTGGATGGTCGCTATGCATGGAGGAATTACAATGGGAAAAGGAACAGTGGAGAAAGGACGATGCTTTCCTAACTCACCGACCTCGCTGGCGGAATGATGCAGCAAGCGCTAGTTGTGTAGTTGAAGATACGCGAGCACTTGATCGCGAAAGTGGTATGTTTACCTGCGAAGTAACCGACCTAGTCTTGCGCTGGAAAAACCACACTGACAAGACTTTAGGGGAACTTGTAGACCGCCTACATGGGTTTTCCGAGGACAACCAATTAAAAATCTGGAATCTCATAGACCAGTGGGCTTGCTCGACCGATTCCGATGACGCTAAGGCTAGATTGCGGGGATGCATAAAGAAAAGTGCAAAGACGCGAAACTCATTTGGAGAACTAGCTAACTATTCAGAGCGTGAGCGCGCCGCAATTGATAAACTCAATCCCAAAGACACCGTAGCACGTCATGCATGGCTATTCGAGTCGATGTGGATCCAATTACAAGGAACCGAGAAAGACTACGAAAAAAATGATGAGCAACTTCTTGAATTGCGGCAGAATGCACTGGCCGAAATCTGGATTGGCTGTGGCTTTGATGGGGTGAGTTCGTTGCTCACAAAAGGACGTGACACTCACAGGCAGATTGGCTGGCTTATGTATGGCCTGCTGGAGAAAAAGAACAAAAGCGACATCGCCCTGTTTGTTAAGCACTGCCTTAGCAATATCAAAGACGAGACCGCGTTAGTACATATGCCATGTCTCCAAGCATTTTTGGAAAGGGCTCCCGCGAAATGTACAGGGCAACTTACCCAAGAAATTGAACACTCTTGCAGTCAAGAAGAATTATTGCATTTCTTCTTATGCTTGCCATTTAATGTTACGACATGGCGCCGACTTGACGGCAAGGAAGAGGCTTTCCAAAATTTATATTGGGAAAAAGTTGAACTACTCCATTTTGTAGAACAAGGCGATGAAGTAAATGAGGCCATCGATCGGTTACTTGATGCCAAGCGGGCAGCAGCGGCATTCTGGGTCGGGCATTGGAATTGGGATAAAGTAGAGACATTAAAGCTAGTTAAAATTCTTAGTGACTCGCTCACGCTTTCCGGAAAGGATTTTCGCAGATATGCCAATTCTGGCTATCATGTGGCCCAAGCTTTCGATTCGCTTAACAAACGCACGACGGTAACAACTAAGAAGAAAGCACATCTAGAATTTTTCTATATCCAAGTTTTAAGAGGGTTGGAACACGGCGTTCCTAATCTCGAAAAACACATGGAAGATCATCCCGAAGTTTTTGTGGAGATTCTTAGCTATGCATATAAGCGAAAGGACAAAGCATCTGGGGAAGATGCTGATCCTCCTGAATTACGGGTAGAAAATCAAGAACAGAAGGCGATGCTTGCACAGAATGCGTATTGTTTTTTCGATCAGCTTCAACATGTTCCTCGACGTGTTCCCGGAACCGATGAAAATGGAGAGATTAATCCTGAAAGGACGAAGAAGTGGATCATCAAAGTCCGAGATTTGTGTGCCCAAGTTGATCGGACAGAAGTTGCAGACCAGATGCTTGGGCAGCTTTTATCTCAGGCTCACAAGCCGGAAGCAAATAGCGAGGTCTGGCCATCCCGGCCAATCTGTGAAGTGCTGGAACAGCTGAAAATTGACGATATAGGGAGAGGTTTTGTGACCGGCGCCAGAAATAGCCGAGGCATTTTTTGGAGAGCTTTGGATGATGGAGGAAACCAAGAGCGCGAATTAGCGGACCGTTACACGAAATGGGCCAGAAAACTTGTTTACGAGTATCCGTATGTCAGTCGTTTGCTCGAATTTATCGCTAAGTCCTACAGGGATCAAGCGCGATTCGAAGACGAATGCGATATACTCGAAAAACGAACAAATATCCCCTGATGCTTCGAATTTCTTGATGCCTCGAAAGGGATCTATAAAGATAACTTGACCGAGGCCGGCGTAGCCACTTTGCGCCTGCCATGCAACAGCACATCGCGTGGCGTAGCACAGTGGCCGCGACAACGGCGGAGGTGGCGGCCGTCAGAGGCACTATGGCCAGCGTAGGCTTTCCCTGTGTCTATCAGCAGGATAAGGCCAACGCGCATGGTTTTGTCAAATTATCTTTATAAGTCCCAACTGACCCATGATCCTTGACCACCGTTGTTTCCTTATTGACGAATATCAACGCCCGACCGCCGTCTCCTCGCCCTCGCTGCGGGCGATCAGCGCCGCGCCGCTGGAATCGCTGAACACGTTGACGCCGGTGCGGCACATGTCCAGCAGCCGGTCGACCGCCAGGATCAGCCCCACCGCCTCCGCCGGCAGCCCGACCGCGCCCAGGATCAGCACGATCGCCACCAGGCTGGCGGACGGGATGCCGGCCACGCCGACCGAGGTCAGCAGCGCCAGCGCCACCACGGTGAACTGCTGCGCGGCGCTCAGGTCGAGGCCGTAGGCCTGCGCCAGGAACAGCACCGCCACGCACTCGTACAGCGCGGTGCCGTCCATGTTGATGGTGGCGCCGAGCGGCAGCACGAAGCTGCCGACCCGCTTCGACACCCCGGCGCGGCGGGTCACGCAGTCCATGGTCACCGGCAGCGTGGCGCTCGAGGAGCTGGTCGAGAACGCGGTCAGCAGCGCCGCCGCCATCGCCCGGAAGTGGCGCCGCGGCGCGACCCCGAAGATGCCGAGCAGCAGCGGCAGCGCGACGAACATGTGCAGCGCCAGCGCCGCCAGCACGGTGAAGAAGAAGCTCGCCAGCGGCACGAACACCTCCAGCCCCGAGACCGCCGTCACCTTGGCCACCAGCGCGAACACGCCGAGCGGCGCGAAGCGCATGATCAGGTGGGTGATCTTCATGGTCACTTCCAGCACGCCGGCGAAGAAGCCCTGCAGGGCGTCGCGCCCGGCGGCCGCCGAGCGCGCCATGAAGTAGCCGAACAGCAGGCTGAACACGATCAGCCCGAGCATCTGCCCGTCGGCGGCGGCGGCGACGATGTTGGGCGGGATCATGCGCAGGAACACCGCCACCACGTCGGCGCCGCCGCGGCCGCCGACCTGCTCGGTGACGGCCGCGGTGTCCGCGTGCAGGTTGAGCGCTTCGCCCGCCGGGCGGCCGTCGCCGAGCAGGCCGGGCTGGAACAGGTTGACCAGCAGCAGGCCGATGGTGATGGCCAGCGCGCTGGTGGTCATGTAGTACAGCAGGGTCTTGCCGCCCAGCCGGCCGAAGGAGCCGCTGCCCAGGTTGCCGATGCCGACCACGATCGAGGACACGATCAGCGGCACGATGATCATCTTCAGCGCGTTCAGGAACAGCTGCCCGACGAAGTCCAGCACGGCCAGCGCCGGCACGCCGAACAGCGCGCTGTCCGGGGACAGCGCCAGGCCCGCCAGCACCGCCAGCCCGAGCGCGCCCAGGATCTGCCAGTGCATGGCGAGCCGCAGCGGGTTCCAGGAGCGGCCGGCGGCGGCGTTCACTGCAGCCGCTCCGGGTAGCGGACGATCTCGGCCGCGGCCGCCAGCTGCGCGCGCAGCGCGGCCTCCTCTTCGTCCCGGCGCCAGCGCCGCAGCCGCTCGAGGTCCGCCGCGTCGGCCGCCGCCGCCGCGTCTTCCTCGGCCCGGTGCACCGCGTCCAGCGCGAGCAGCGCGACACCGTCCGGCAGCACCGCCACGCCGTAGCCGGGCCCGTCCGCGCCCGGCCGCAGGGAGAAGGCGCGCTCGAGCGCCGCCGCCGGCAGGTCCGGCGCGTCGCGGCCCACCGCGCCCGGCGCCCGCACCTCGGCCTCCTGCTCCGCCGCCAGCGCGGCGAAGTCCGCGCCCTCGCGCAGCCGGCGCGCCGCCTCGACCGCGTACTCCAGCAGCTTCGCCTGCGCCGCCTCCGCGACCAGTTCGGCGCGGATGCCGTCGCGCACCTCGTCCAGCGGCCGCGCCGCGGCCGGGACGTGCTCGTCCACGCGCACCACCACCGACCAGCCGTCCTCCAGGTCGATGCGGTCGCTGTTCATGCCCTCCAGCACCTCTTCGCGCCGCAGCGCCTCGGCCACCTCCGGGCGGCTCAGCACCCCCTCCGGCGGCGCCGACAGGTACACCCACTCGGTCTTCCGCGCCGGGCGCCCCAGCCGCTCGACCGCGGCCGCCAGGCTCTCCGGGTTCTCGTACGCCGCCAGCGACAGCTCCTCGGCCGCCCGGCCGTAGCGCCGCTCCAGTTCGGCGCGCGCCGCCTGCTCGGCCACCTGCTCGCGCACCTCGTCCAGCCCGCGCAGCCGCGCCGGCTCCGCCGCCTCGACTTCCAGCAGGTAAATCCCGCGCTCGGTGGTCACCGGCGCGCCCGGCCGCCCCGGCTCCAGGCTGAACACCAGCGGCCCCAGGTCCTCCGGCAGGTCGGCCTCCGCCACCTGCCCGACCGCGCCGCCGCGCCGCGCGCTGAGTTCGTCCTCGGAGTGTTCCCGGGCCAACTCAGCGAAATCCGCGCCGTCCAGCAACTGCTGGTGCAGGTCCGCGGCGCGCTCGGCCGCGCCGTCCCCGGCGCGCAGGAAGATCTGCCGCAGCCGCCGCAGCTCCGGGGTCATGAAGTCCAGCGCGTGCGCCTCGTGGTAGGCGGCCAGCGCCGCCTCGCCGAGCGGCTCGGCGTCCGCGGCCAGGTCCTCCAGGCGCAGCTCCAGGTAGGACAGCTTCGCCCGCGCCCGGCTGCGGTAGCGCCCGGCCGCCGCCGCGTAGCGCGCCGCGACCTGCTCGCCGGTCACCGCCTCCGGCTCGGCGAAGCGCGACCGCGGCACCTCGAAGTAGCGCAGCTCCCGGGTCTCGTCGCGCAGCCGCCGGTAGCGCCGCGCCTCGCCCGCGCCGACCGTCGCCGAGTCCTCCAGGAACGAGCGCAGCAGTTCGGTGCGCAGCTGCAGCCGCTGGTCGGCCTCGAAGCGGGTCGGCTCCAGCAGGTTGGCCTTCAGGATGTTGCGGTAGCGCGCCGCATCGAAGCGCCCCTCGGCGCGGAACACCTCCATCGCCTCGATGCTCTCCGCCACCTCGCGGTCGGTCACCTGCAGGCGGCTGCGGTCCAGGAACTGCCGCCGCAGCTCCTGCGCGATCAACTCCTCCAGCACCCGCTCGCGCAACAGGTCGCGCCAGTCCTCGGCGGACACCGACGCCGGCCGCTCCAGCGACGAGCGGTTGCGCTGGTAGGCCTCGGTGAAGACGGTCAGGGGAATGGCGACGCCGTCGACCTCGGCCGCCTCGGGGCCGCCGCCGAAGCCCAGGTATTCGCTGATCCCCCAGAGCGCGAACGGGATGCTGATCAGGAAGACGATCAGGTAGGCGACCCAGCCGACCGCGCGCTCGCGGATGAAATACAGCATCAGGGGGGACGGCGGGGATGGCGGAGTGGACGGGACTCGAACCCGCGACCACCGGCGTGACAGGCCGGTATTCTAACCAACTGAACTACCACTCCGTTCCCGGTCCGCCGCGGCCGCCGCGGCCATGGTGGGTGCTGAGGGACTCGAACCCCCGACATCCGCCTTGTAAGGGCGGCGCTCTGCCGGCTGAGCTAAGCACCCGCCACGCGGGGCTCAGTTCAGGGCGTCCTTCAGCGCTTTGGCCGCCTTGAACGACGGGCTGTTGGACGCCGCGATCTTGATGCTCTCGCCGGTCGCCGGGTTGCGGCCCGTGCGCGCCGGCCGGTGCTTCGACTGAAACGCGCCGAAGCCCGGGATGCTGACTTTGTCGCCCATGCGCATGCCTTCCTGAATGGCGTCCGTGAGCGCGTCCAGCGCCGCGTTGGCGGCGGTTTTGGTAATGCCCGCGGCGTCCGCCATGCTGGCGACGAGATCGTTCTTGTTCATCGGTTCCCTGTTCTCCTGAAATTCCGGTGGTTGAAAAACTTCGTGGCGCCCCCTGCGGGGCGGCCCTATTATAAGTCGGATTGCCGGCGCGGCGGCAAGGGGCCGCCGGGCTAGTGCCGGACCGACGGTTCCGCGGGCAGGGCCTTCTTGCCGCGGGGCTTCTTCTGCGCCGCCGCCGCCGCGTCCGCCAGGACCGGCTGCGGCAGCCATTCCAGCGCCGTTTCCAGCGCCTCGTCGAACCAGCGGCAGGCCCGGATCTCCAGATTCTGCCGGATCGCGCGCGGCAGCTCGGGCAGGTCCTTCTCGTTCTCCTTGGGGATGATCACGGTGGCGATGCCGCCGCGCAGGGCCGCCAGCAGCTTCTCCTTCAGGCCGCCGATGGGCAGGATCTCGCCGCGCAGGGTGATCTCGCCGGTCATCGCCACCCCGGCCTGCGCCGGGATGCCGGCCAGCGCCGAGACCATCGCCACCGTCATGGTGACCCCGGCGCTCGGCCCGTCCTTCGGCGTCGCCCCCTCCGGCACGTGCACGTGGATGTCCTTGCGCTCGTGGAAGTCGGTCTCGATGCCGAGCAGCTCGGCGCGGCTGCGCACCACGGTCTGCGCGGCCTTGATCGATTCGCGCATCACGTCGCCCAGCTGGCCGGTGTAGATGAGCTTGCCGGTGCCCGGCACGATCGCCGCCTCGACCCGCAGCAGCTCGCCGCCGACCTCGGTCCAGGCGAGGCCGTTGGCCTGCCCGACCTGGTTGTTGGCGTCCGCCAGGCCGTAGCGGAAGCGGCGCACCCCGAGCAGCTTCTCCAGCCGCCCGGGGGTGATGCGGATCTGCCCCTCGCGCGGCTTCAGCAGCAGCTGCTTGACGGTCTTGCGGCACACCCGCGACAACTCCCGCTCGAGGTTGCGCACGCCGGCCTCGCGGGTGTAGTAGCGGATGATGTTCTGCACCGCCGGGTCGCTCAGCTGCAGCTCGGACTTCTTCAGGCCGTTGTGCTTGAGCTGCTTCGGGATCAGGTAGCGCCGGGCGATGTTCATCTTCTCGTCCTCGGTGTAGCCGGAGATGCGGATCACCTCCATGCGGTCGAGCAGCGCGGCCGGGATCTTCAGCGTGTTGGCGGTGCACACGAACATCACGTCCGACAGGTCGAAGTCGACCTCCAGGTAGTGGTCGTTGAACATGTGGTTCTGCTCCGGGTCGAGCACCTCGAGCAGCGCCGAGGCCGGGTCGCCGCGGAAGTCCATCGACATCTTGTCGATCTCGTCGAGCAGGAACAGCGGGTTGCGCACCCCGACCCGCGACATGTTCTGCACGATCTTGCCCGGCAGCGAGCCGATGTAGGTGCGCCGGTGGCCGCGGATCTCCGCCTCGTCGCGCATGCCGCCGAGCGACATGCGGGTGAATTCGCGCCCGGTGGCGCGCGCGATCGACTGCCCCAGGCTGGTCTTGCCCACCCCCGGCGGCCCGACCAGGCACAGGATCGGCCCCTTGATCTTGCGCACCCGGTTCTGCACCGCCAGGTACTCGAGGATGCGCTCCTTGACCTTGTCCAGGCCGTAGTGGTCCTTCTCCAGCACCGCCTCGGCCTTGTGCAGGTCGCGGCAGATGCGGGAGCGCTTCTTCCACGGCACGTTCAGCAGCCAGTCGAGGTAGTTGCGCACCACCGTGGCCTCGGCCGACATCGGCGACATCATGCGCAGCTTGTTGAGCTCGTGCCCGGCCTTCTTCTTCGCCTCCTTCGGCATCCCGCTCTGCTCGATGCGCTGCGCCAGCTCCTCGGCCTCGCTGGTGCTGTCGTCGTTGTCCGACAGCTCCTGCTGGATCGCCTTCATCTGCTCGTTCAGGTAGTACTCGCGCTGGCTCTTCTCCATCTGCTGCTTGACGCGGCCGCGGATCTGCTTCTCCAGGTTGAGGATGTCGAGCTCGGATTCGATCAGCTTCAGCAGCTGCTCCATGCGCTCGCGCACCGGCAGGATCTCGAGGATCTTCTGCTTCTGCGGCAGCTTCAGCGGCATGTGCGCCGAGATCGTGTCGGCCAGGCGCGAGGCGTCGTCGATGCCGGACAGCGAGTTCAGCGCCTCCGGCGGGATCTTCTTGTGGCGCTTGACGTACTGCTCGAAGCCCTTGCTCAGCGAGCGCGACAGGCCCTCGATCTCGGACGCGCCGGCGCCGGTCTCGGAGGCCAGCTCCGCCACCCGCGCGCTGTAGTGCTCCTCGCCCGCCAGGCATTCCTCGACGCGGGCGCGGGACGCGCCCTCCACCAGCACCTTGACGGTGCCGTCCGGCAGCTCCAGCAGCTGCAGGATGGAGCTGATCGTGCCGACCTCGTAGAGGTCCTCGGGCTTCGGGTCGTCCTCGGTCGCCTGGCGCTGCGTCACCAGCAGGATCTGCTTGCTCGCGGACATCGCCGCGCCGACCGCCCGGATCGACTTCTCGCGGCCGACGAACAGCGGGATGACCATGCCCGGGTACACCACCACGTCGCGCAGCGGCAGCAGCGGCAGCGTCTGCGGGGCGGCGGCGGCGGGCTTCTTGGCGCGGCTCATCGGCGGGTCGGGCGGGGGTTCGCGGGCCTCATGGTAGCAGTATGCGGGCGCGGGCGGCGGAACGCAAGGGGCTCAGGCGCGCTTCTCGCCCCGCTCCGGGTCGGCGTACACCAGGTACGGCGCCTGCTCGCCGCGGATCGCCGCCTCGTCCACCACCACCTGGCTGACGCCCTCGAAGGACGGCAGCTCGTACATGGTGTCGAGCAGCACCGTCTCCAGGATGGTGCGCAGGCCGCGCGCGCCGGTCTTGCGCGCCCGCGCCCGCCGCGCCACCTCGCGCAGCGCCTTGTCGCGGAACTCCAGCTCCACGCCCTCCATCGCGAACAGCTTGCGGTACTGCCGGGTGATGGCGTTCTTCGGCTCGGTCAGCACCCGCACCAGCAGCTCCTCCTCCAGCTCCTCGAGCACCGCCACCATCGGCAGGCGGCCGACGAACTCCGGGATCAGGCCGTAGCGGATCAGGTCCTCCGGCTGCACCCGGCGCACCAGCGCGTCGGCGTCGCCGCCGTCGCGCGCCGACAGCTCGGCGCCGAAGCCGATGCCGCTCTTGTCGGTGCGGGCGCGGATCACCTTGTCCAGGCCGGCGAACGCGCCGCCGCAGATGAACAGGATGTTGCCGGTGTCGACCTGCAGGAACTCCTGCTGCGGGTGCTTGCGCCCGCCCTGCGGCGGCACCGAGGCGACGGTGCCCTCGATCAGCTTCAGCAGCGCCTGCTGCACGCCCTCGCCCGACACGTCGCGGGTGATCGAGGGGTTGTCCGACTTGCGCGAGATCTTGTCGATCTCGTCGATGTAGACGATGCCGTGCTGCGCGCTCTGCACGTCGTAGTCGCACTTCTGCAGCAGCTTCTGGATGATGTTCTCGACGTCCTCGCCGACGTAGCCGGCCTCGGTCAGGGTGGTGGCGTCGGCGATGGTGAACGGCACGTTGAGCTTCTGCGCCAGGGTCTCCGCCAGCAGCGTCTTGCCGGAGCCGGTCGGCCCGATCAGCAGGATGTTGCTCTTCGCCAGCTCCACGTCGTCGTCGACATCGACCCGGGGCTCGGTGCGCTTGTAGTGGTTGTAGACCGCCACCGACAGCACCTTCTTGGCCTGCTCCTGGCCGACCACGTGCTCCTCGAGCGCGGCGTGGATGCTCTCCGGCAGCGGCAGCCCGCCCTGCTTCTCCTCGGTGTCGGACTTGAGCTCGTCGCGGATGATCTCGTTGCACAGCGCGACGCACTCGTTGCAGATGTAGACCTTGGGCCCGGCGATCAGCTTCAGCACCTCGTGCTGGTTCTTGCGGCAGAACGAGCACAGCAGCGCCTCCTTGCCGCCGCGGCCGTCGCCGGAGGCGCGCTCGCTCACGACGCCTCCCGGACCGCCTGGGGCCCCTCGGTCCGGGTGGTCAGCACCTGGTCGACGATGCCGTACTCCCGCGCCTCCTCGCTGCTCATGAAATTGTCGCGCTCGGTGTCGCGGGCGATTTTAGCAACTTTCTGCCCGCTGTGGCGGGCCAGCACGCGGTTGATCTGCTCGCGCGCGCGGAGGATCTCGCGGGCGTGGATGTCGACGTCGGTGGCCTGCCCCTCGAAGCCGCCGAGCGGCTGGTGGATCATGATCCGCGAGTGCGGCAGGGCGAAGCGCTTGCCGGGGGCGCCGGCCGCCAGCAGCAGCGCGCCCATGCTCGCCGCCTGGCCGATGCATAGGGTGCTCACGTCGGGGCGGCAGAACTGCATGGTGTCGTGCACCGCCAGCCCCGCGCTGATCGAGCCGCCGGGGGAGTTGACGTACAGCGAGATGTCCTTGTCCGGATTCTCCGATTCCAGGAACAGCAGCTGCGCCACCACCAGGTTGGCCGCGTGGTCGTCGATCGGGCCGACCACGAACACCACCCGCTCCTTGAGCAGCCGCGAGTAGATGTCGTAGGCGCGCTCGCCGCGCGCGGTCTGCTCGACCACCATCGGGACATACTGGGCGGCCGGGTCCATGGGGGCGTGCGGGAAACTGGGGATATGCGCGGGCGAAACGCGGCGAAACCGCGCCCCCGACTTGCGGCGCCTATCTTAACACGGCCTCAGGCCGGCAATGCCGCCGCCGTGCGGGAGAAGCCGGCCGCGGCGGTACACTGCAACGCGGAGGAGCCGCGCCATGCCGATCGCGAAATTATTCTGGACGGGACGCTCCCAGGCGGTTCGGCTGCCGGAAGAGTTCCGGATGCCGGGCGAGAGCGTCCGCATCAGCCGGCAGGGCTCCGCCGTGCTGCTGGAGCCGGAAAGCACGCAGCCGGAGCCGCCGGAGCCCGCAAAGTCCGCGATCGCCGACAGCTGGGCATGGTACGAGGCCATCAAGGGCAAGTTCTCCGACGACTTCTCCCCGCGCGGGGCCGAGCCGCAGCCGCCGTGCCCGCCCGACCCCGGCCTCGCCAAGGCGTTCGATGAGATCGGAGAAGCGCTCGAAAAGGCGGCGGCAAAGGCCGCCGACAAGACGCCTCCTAAGTAGCCGACCGCCGCGATGCGCTATCTGCTCGACACGAATATTCGCGGCGCGTTCCTGAATCACTCGTCGCCCACGCTCGGGAAGCGGATGCGGCGGCGCGCCCCCGGGGACTTCGGCCTGTCCCCCGGTCGCGTTCGAGCTTTGCTGCGGCGCGTTCAAAAGCCGGCGGACCAACTCCAATCTCGACCTCCTCGAGCGCATCGGCTTCCCCGTTCTGCCGCATTCGCGGTATAGTTTTCCGCATGAAAACGACATTCGATATCGACGACGACCTGTTGCGGAAACTGCGGGCGGCGGCCGCCCGCGAAGGCGTGACCATGTCCGCCTTGGCGGAGGCGGGACTGAGGAATTTGCTGGCATCCATGACGCGGCCCAAGCCGTCCGGGAAACTTAAGCCGCTGCCGAGTTGGGACATGGGGCCTGAGTTGGTGGACGTGGCGGATCGCGACGCTTTGTATGCGGCCATGGAAGCAGAGTAACCGCGAAGACGTCGGGGACGGACATCCCGGCGCAGGCGTTGATTCGGAAACAGCTGGAATTGGGCATATGGCCATATTCGTGGTATGGTTTTCCATATGAAGACGACGCTCAACATCGACGACAACGTGATGCGGGAGCTGCGGGAAGCGGCCGCCCGCGAAGGCGTGACCATATCCGCTTTGGTGGAGGCTGGGCTGAGGAATTTGCTGGCGTCCATGACGCGGCCCAAGCCGTCCGGGAAACTTAAGCCGTTGCCGAGTTGGAAAGTCGGCACCGATCTGGTGGACGTGGCGAATCGCGACGCTTTGTACGCCGCCATGGAAAAGAAATAGCCGTGCAAGTTTTGGACACAAACATCTTGGTATATGCGGTTGATGAATTATCGGAATTCCACACCGTCTGCCGGCAGTTTCTCGACCGTTGCCGCAAGGGCCCGACGCCCACGTACATCAGCTGGAACGTCGGATATGAATTCCTGCGCGTGATGACCCACCCTAAGGCTGTACATGCTCCGCTGACGGCTTCACGCGCATCGGATTTCCTGCAAGAAATGCTGGCCGCGCCCGGGGTCGAGGAGCTTCGCCCCACGCATCGCCACGCCGGCGTTCTGGCGCAGACTCTTGCGGAGCTTCCGGAGGTGCGGGGCAATCTGTTCCACGATCTGCACACGGCCGTGCTGATGCGGGAACACGGCATCAGCCGGATCTGCACCCGGGATGCGGATTTCCACCGCTTCCCGTTCCTGACCGTGGTCGACCCCGTACTGCAGGACGGCGGCGCATAAGAATCCGGCATGTCATGGCCTCGCGGCCGCCGTCCCCTGCCGCGCCTGTGCTAGCATGGCCGGGTCGAAGCCGTTCTACGCATCCCGGAGGCGAAGAGCCATGACCAAGCAGAAGAAATCGCCAGATCCCGCGCCCGCCGGCGGGAAAATCTCCGACGACGAACTCGAAAAGGTTTCCGGCGGCACGGCGTTGCCGACCGGCCCGGAACGCCCGGGCTTCGAAGCCGACAAAATCGTCAAGTCGCCCGGCGTGCGGCCCTCGACCGGCTGAGTCGCGCCCGAGCGGAATTTCCCGCCCGCCCCCGGGCCCTGCCGGAATGATGCCGCGGTCGGCATCCCGGCGACATTTCCGACACCTGCCGCCCGCCCGTTCGCCGGCCTAGAAGCGCAGTTCGGCGGTCGCCATCAGGCTGCGCTCGGCGCCGCCGGGGCTGATCCGGGCGACACTACTCGTTGGCGCGCGCGCAGAACGCGCACAGGGACGTAAGACCGCATCAATTCCGCCCCAAGCGTCACCCCCCCCCCCCCCCCGGAGACGGCGTATCCGGGGTTGGCGACGGCCTTAACACGCGCCTCAGGCCTGCGCTTCCGCCGCCGCGCGGACTTCCGGCGCCTCATGCGGCGCAGCGGCCCGCGGCCCGCGGCGCGAACAGCCCGCCGCGAAGACCCCCTCAAGCAGGCTGTTGCTCATCCGGATGGCCGTTTGTTCATCGGTTTTCGCCGTCTCCACTATTTTTTCCACTTCATCTCCGTCGAGCAGATCCAACTGGGCTTGGCTGGGACACAAGCAGTCATTCAGGTCGCCCGGCTCGAACTTGTCCAAGTCGTCGCCGTAGCTCCGCTTGTTGGCCTTCAGCACTTCCTGCCCTTGGTCGCTCAGCAGGTACACGAACAGCTTGTCGACCAATTCCTCGCCGAAAACGTTCGGGTAAAAAGAGTGGAAGCAGGCGAAATTGATCGCGTCCGTCAGATTCCGGATGATTTTGAGCCGCCCCCGGCTGAAGACCCCGAACAAGAGCGGGGCCGGCGTCCGGCGCTCGATCTCATACCAGACCCGCCGGGCGCTCGTCAGATACCGCCGGTGATAGCCCTGCCGCTCGCCGTCCGCGACGTAGGCGCGCACATGGCGGTCCTCGTGGCGCGTCACCGCGAGGCAGTGCACCGGGTGGTCGGCTTGATGCAGTTCGCGGAAGTCGTCTTCGGTGAATACCGGCTTGCGGATCTGCGGACTCCGGGTGATGCACTTCCGCAGGTCGCGCCGATCCAGGCGCCATCGCTCCGCCGCGGTTTTCCTGATGCCGAAAAATGCGTTCGCCCCGGTTGCGAGCCCTCTCTTGAAAGCGCCGTAATGCGACAGTTTCACGAATCCGTCCGGGCGCTCCCTCCCGGAGAACAAGGAACGCAGGATCGGGGTCCACTTCTGGCCGGGCGGCAATTCCGCCGCATCGATCCGCCGCTGGTAGTATTCCCCGATGTCCCCGATTCGGGCCAGTTCCGCAAGCGAGCCGATCCGGGTGACCTTGACCGGCTCCGCCTGATGGTCTTTCCGGCACAGCAGGACGCACACGGTCGTCGTGGCCTCGGGGAAAATCTCCTTTTCGTTGGAGAAGACGACGATCTGCTTCAGCAGGTGCCCTTGCAGCAGCTGCTGCTTGATCTCCCGGCCGTAGCCCGCATTGAAGAACTCGAACGGCATGATGAACGCGAGCCGCCCGCGCTCTTTCAATTCATGCAGGGACTTGACCAGGAACACGGAGGCGATGTTGGCATAGCCCAACAGCTTCCGCCCGATCTGCTTTTCGATCTTCGGCAGCACGTCGCTGCGGTTGAGGAATTTCTGGAACCGCATGTACGGCGGGTTGCAGACGATGCCGTCAAAGGCGCCGGCGTCCATTCCGAGATAGTCCTGATGCCGCACCTCCAGATTGCCGCGCGGCGCGCGCCGGGCGCGGTAGGAAAGGATGCGGTCGTCTATCTCGTAGCCGACGAACCGCTGCCCGCCGCGGAAACGGCCGCTTTGCGCGGCCGCGTCGTAAAACACGCCCAGCCCGAACGCAGGGTCCAGAACGGCCGCCGGGCCGTCTTCCAGCACCCACCGGGTCATCAGGCGGGCCACCGGCAACGGCGTGAAGAACTGCCCGTAATCCTTCCGATGGGCGGCGCTCGTGCTCCGGACGTACTCAGTTTCAGTTTCACGCATGTGCGGCGCGCCTCGATTCTGCAAACGCCTGCTCGCCCGCATGGCCTAGCTCAGCGGGCGAGCCGAATGCCGATGCCCTGCGGCAGCACGGCCTAACCCGGTTCCGCGGCGGCCTCGCCGGCGGGCCGCACCTTGGCGCGCCCGGCCACCCAGCGCAGCAGCGCGTCCCAGCCCGCCTCGCGCTCCAAGTGGCCGCGCACCCGATCGTCGCTCTGCGCCTCCCGCCGCGCCCGCGCCGGGTCGCGGAACTGCCGCGCGTGCTGCTCCAGCGCCCGCTCCAGGTCGGCGGCAGTGGGGGCCGCGCCGCCGGCGTCCTGCAGCGCCCGCAGCACCGTGGCCTCGCGCGCGTCCTCCAGCGCCTGGGCGCGCAGCGGATGCTCCGCCGGCACGTCCTGGACCCGCTTGGCCCCCGCCTCGCGGGCGCGCAGCTCCAGGCACCAGGCCCGCAGGGTCTCCGGCACCGGCAGCATGTCCGCGCCGTCGCCGGCCAGGCCCCGCACCACCTGCCGCCGCAACTCGTCGCGGCGGCGCTCCGCGGCGCGATCCTCCAAGTGGCGGCGCGCCGCCGCCGCCAACTCCTCGCGGCCGCCGTCCCCGGCGCCGCAGCGGCGCAGGAACTCCGCGTCGTCCCAATCCGGCAGGCGCGGCCTCTCCACCGCCTCGACCCGGAACCGGCAGGCGCGCGCGGGGCCGTCCGCGCCCAGCTCCGCCTCGCGCTCGTCGCCGGCGGCGCAGCCCAGCACCGCGTCCCGCAGCGCCGCGCCGCCGGGCCCGTCCGCGGCCAGATCGACCTCCAGGGTCGGACTCTGGTCGGTGAGCGGCGGCGGCGGGTCGCCCAGTTCGCACGCGACCCGCGCCCGGTCGCCGGCTTCGGCCGGGCGTTCCGCCGGCGTCCAGTCGGCGTGCCGGCGGCGCAGCTGCTCCAGCGCGGCCGCGACCTCCGCGTCGGCCACCGCCACCGGCACCTCGCGCAATTCCAGCCCGGCGATGCGCTGCGGATCCAGCGCCGGAAACACGTCGAAGCCGGCGCGGTAGCGCAGCGGCCGGTTCTCGCCGGCCTGCTCGACCTCGACCCGGGGCTCGAGCACCGGCCGCAGCTCCTCGCGCCGCAGCGCCTCGGGCAGCGATTCCCGCACCAGCGCCGCGGTCGCATCCGCGTAGACCTCCTGCAGGTGCCGCTGCCGGACCACCTGCAGCGGCACCCGGCCCGGGCGGAAGCCGCGCACGCGCAGGGTGCGCGCCAGCCGGCGCAGGCGCTGCTCCACCGCGCCGGCGAAGCGCTCGGCCGGCAGCTCCACGCGCAGGGCGCGCGCGGTCGGCCCCAGGGTTTCGAGCGTGACGTCCATGCGGTGCGGCGGGCGGCGGGGTGGTGCGAAAGGAGAGATTCGAACTCTCACGGGTTGCCCCACTGGCTTCTAAGGCCAGCGCGTCTACCATTCCGCCACTTTCGCCCCGGCGAACCGGCCCGCGTATAGTATATTCCCACCGCCCGGCAGAGCAGGAAAACCCCCGCCATGCGCGCGTTCTGGACCTACGCCGCGGCGCTGGCCGCATCGCTGGCGCTGGGCGCGCTCGCGTGGGGCGCGGTCTACGCCGGCTACGCGCCGGACTGGCCGGACGAGGCCCGCGTCAAGTTCATCAAGTACGCCAGCCTCGCCACCGCCGCGCTGGCGCTGGCGTGGTGGGCGCGCCGCCGGGGCATGACCGCCGCCGCGCTCGGCCTGCGCGGCGGCGCCGCGGCCGTCGCCGTCCGGATGCTGCTGGCGTTCGCCGCCGCCGGCGCGCTGCTGCTGCCGCTGTGGGCCGCGCTGCTGCTGCTCGGCGCCCGGGCGCCGGCCGCGGTCGCCGCCGCCGACTTGGCGCGCCTGCCGGTCTACCTGCTGATCGGGCTGGCGGTGGCCTGGCTCGAGGAGCTGTACTTCCGCGGCCTGCTGCTGTCGCGCGCGCGCCGCATCGCCGCGCCGCTGGCCGCCTCGGCGGCGCTGTACGCCCTGGTGCACATGTTCGACCCCGCGCCCGGTTCCGGCGCCGGCCTCTGGCACGGCGGCCTGATCCTGCTGCGCGACGCCTGGCCGACGGATCCCGCGGCCTGGGCCGCGGCCGCGCCCCGCCTGGCGCTGCTGGCGCTGATCGGCCTGGGGCTCGGCCTGCTGCGGCTGCGCTGCGGCGCGCTGGCGCTGTGCGTCGGCGCGCACGCCGCGATGGTGTTCAGCGTGAAGACTTTCCAGCGGCTGACCGACCCCGGCGCGCCGGCGCCGCCCCTGCTCGGCGCCGATGCCCTCGGCGGCTGGGCGGCCGCCGCCTGGATGGCGCTGCTGGTGGCGGGACTGGCGCTCTGGACCGCCCGCAAGCGCCGCCCCGCGCCGCGCCCCTGACCGGCCGCCGGCCCCGCCGCCGGAGGCCGGTTTTCCGGCGCGAAAAAAGGGGCCCGGGGGGCGGTCCCGTTTCCCGCCCATTAAGCCCCGCGAACGGGCGCCGAACCGGCACCCGGGATCCCCGGCGACCCGGCGCGAAACCGGGCGAAAATCCTCTACGATGGCGCGCGTTCCCCGGAGTTCGCCATGCGCCGATTCGCCTGCCTGATCCTGCTCGTCCTGACGGCTCCGGCGGGCGCCGGGGAGCCGGCTTCGCTGAGCCGCTACGCCTACCTGGCGCCGGGCAGCACGCACGCGCAGCGCCACCCGCTGCAGGTCACCCTGGCCGAGGCCCGCTTCCCCCAGGAGATCGCCACCGTCGGCGACGCGCTGGAGCACCTGCTGCAGCGCTCGGGCTACCGCCTCGACCGCGAGCGCAGCCCCTGGGCGCGGACGATCCTGCTGCCGCAGCCGCTGCCGGAGGTGCACCGGGAGCTGGGCCCGATCCACCTGTCCGAGGCGCTCGGCGTGCTGGCCGGCGAGGCCTGGAAACTGCGCGTCAACCCGCTCTACCGCACGCTGACCATCCGCCCGGCCGAGCCCTGGCTGGCGCGGCTGCGGGCGGCGCGCCCGGGACTGGAGATCGAGGACGCGCGCGACCGCCCGCCGCCGCCCGCGCCGACGTTCGGCGGGGCCGATGAGCCGCCCGCCGCGGCCCCCGCCGCGGCCGCGGCCGCCGCGGCCGAACTGCCGATGCCCGGCAGCCTGTCCGACCCGGCCGAGATCTTCGTCGACGAGCTGGCGCTGCAGGACGCGCTCGAGCTGCTGGTGCCGCCCGGCTGGAAGCTGCGCCCGGAACTCGGCCCGGCCCTGCTGCAGACGCGCATCTCGCTGATCTCGTCCTCCACCTGGTGGGACGCCCTGAGCGAGCTGGCGCGCACGCTCGGCGCGCGCACCCGCAGCGAGCTGCAGCTGCACGTGTTCGAGGAGCAGCGCACCGTGGTGCTGGAGCAGCTGTGAGCGCGCTCCGCGCCGCCGCCCTCGCGCTGGCCGCCGCCGCCTGCTCCGGGCCCGGGCCCGAGGCGCTGCGGCTGCCGCCGCCGGAGCCGCTGGAGCGGCCGCAGGCGGCGCGCGCGCAGGCCGCCGCGCCGCGGCCGTTCGTGCGCGTCGAGCGCGCCCGGGGGCGCGCCGCCGACCTGCCGGTGACCGTGCACCTGAAGGACGCCTCCCTGACCGAGTGCCTGGCGCGGGCCGAGCCGACCCTGAACGTGGTGCCGGCCGCGCCCGGCATCGACTTCAGCCGCCGCTACGACGTGCGCGTGCACGCGCTGACCCTGGCGCAGTACCTGGACATCCTCGAGGGCATCACCGGCTACGCGCTGGAGCTGGACCCGGAGGAGCCGATCGTGTACGTGGCGTCGCACGTGACCCGCTCCTGGGACGTCAGCACCTTCGCCGGCCACGGCCAGGCGCGGCTCAGCGTCGGCGCCAACGTCGCGCTCAGCACCGGCAGCGGCGGCGAGGACGGCGCCGGCTCCGGGCCGGAGACGGGCGGCGCCGCGGTCTCCTACGACCATGAGGATTCCCCCTGGGACGACCTGCTGGCGAACGCCCGCACCATCCTCGACCTGGACGGCGAGGCGGCCGCCGCCGAAGCCCTCCCGGCGCTGGACCTGGGCCTGCCGGGCGCGGCCGGCGCCGCGGCCGCCGCCCCCGCTCCCGCCCGCGCCGAATCCTGGCTGGTCGCCGACCGCCGGCTGGGCCTGCTGCGCGCGCGCGGCCCGGCGGCGCGCATCGAGCAGCTGGACGGCTGGCTGAGCGAGCAGATCCGCCGCGGCGCCCGGCAGGTGCTGCTGGCGGTGGCGATCCTCGACGTCACCCGCGAGGAGGGCGACAGCGGCGGCCTGGACCTGAGCCTGCTGTACAGCAAGGCCGACGAGCGGGTGCGCCTCGCCCGGCGCGCGCCCGCGGGGCTGTCCTTCGGCACCCCGAGCGGGGCCTGGGAGGTCGAGGCGGCGCTGGAGTTCGGGCGCTGGACCCTGGGCGCGATGGTCGAGCAGCTGGCCGCCCAGGGCGAAGTCACGGTGCGCAGCGACCCGGTGTTCACCGTGGTCAACGGCATGACCACCTTCCTCGGCGACGGCGAGGAGATCAGCTTCATCGCCAACACCGAGCTGGTGCTCGGCGAGAGCAGCGGCAACAACGTGCTGTCGACCGAGTTCGAGCACATCCGCGTCGGCTTCCGCATCGCCGTGACCCCGCGCGTGCGCGGCGACGGCTCGATCCTGGTGGAGGTGGTGCCGGTGCTGTCGTCGATCCGCTCGCAGAGCGAGTTCCGCACCGGGGTGTCGACCATCGTCCGCCCGAACATCGCCATCCAGGAGCTGGCCACGCTGGCGATCACGCGCAGCGGCAAGCCGATCCTGCTCGGCGGCCTGATCCAGAGCCGCTCGCTGGAGCAGGCGCGGCGCGCGCCCTGCGAGCACTTCCTGTGCGACGCGCTGGGCGCCGCCACCCTGGAGCGCAGCAGCCGCGAGCTGATGATCGTGATCACGCCGATCGAGGTCGCGGTCTGATGCTGCCGCTGCACCGCCCGACGCGCATCGGCGGCCGGCAGGTGGTGCTGGTCGACGACCTGGTGCTGACGCGGCCGCCGGCGGCGCTGGCGCCGCGGCTGGCCGCCATCCCCGGCGCCGCCGGGGACCTGCCGCTGTACGTCGACCCGGAGCGGGTCGACCGGCTGGCGGCCGAACATCCGGCGCTGCCGCTGTACGGGCTGTGGCAGACCCTGCTCGCCGCCGGGCGCGTGCCGGCGGAGCCCGGGCGCTACCGGGCGGCGGTCGACGCGCGGCCGGAGGGCGCGCGCTGCCTGCGCCGCGACGGCGACGGCGCGCGCAGCGGCTGGCTCGGCGCCGGCGCGCGCGGGGACGTGTTCGAAGACGGCGCGGACGCGCCCGAGTGGCGCGACCTCGACTGCGACCCGGCCGGCCTGACGCTGCCGGCGCAGCCGATCCAGACCCGCCAGCACCGCCTCAACCAGCGCGCCCAAGCGCGCCGCCGGACGCTCGCGGGGCTCGGCCTGCTGGCCGGGGGCTGCCTGTTCCTCGGCGCGGCCGCGGACCGCGTGCTGGAGTACCGCCACCAGCAGCGGCTGGCGGCGGCCGGCGCGGTCCAGGCGCAGGTGCGGGCGCTGCAGGAGCGCCTGCACCGGCTCGGCGCCGGCGGGCGGATCGAGCCGTTCCGCCAGGAGCGGCCGCTCGACCGGCTGCTGCTGCTGGCGCGCCATCCCGGCCCGATCGAGATCCCGCCCACCATGCTCGGCGGCGGCGGCCCGCGCGTCGCCGTGCTGCATGGCGTCCCGCCCCTGCCGCCCGCCCCGCCCGCCGGGCTGCGGCGCCTGCCCTCCCGGCCCGATGGCTCGCTGCGCGTGGCCTGGTAGCGCCGCGCTGCGGCGGCGCGGCCTGGGCGCCCTGGCGGCGGCCGGCGGCCTCGCGCTGACCCTCGGCGCGGTGCTGCACCTGGACCGCCAGCGTCCGCCGCCGGACCTCGCCCGGCTCGATGCCCAGCGCGCCCAGCTCGACGCGGCCCACCGCCGGCTGCAGGCGCTGCCGCCGGTGCGGCCGGTGCACCAGCAGATGCGGCGCCTGCGGCAGCTGGCGCGGACCCTGCCGGGCCTCGAGCCGATCCAGGCGGTGCGCGCCGAGCCGGACGCGGCCGGCGCGGCGCGCTGGCCGGAGCACTTCGGCGGCGAGGTCTGGCGCGCCGCGCTCGCCGGGCCGCTGCTGTCGGTGGCGGCGCTGTGCCGGCTGGCGCAGCCGGCGATCCCGCTGCTGGTGGATTCGATCGAGGCGCGCGGCGGCCGGGCGCGGGCCGTGGTGCTGGTGTTCGGCACCGCGGCCGCGGCGGAGGAGTCGTGAGGCTCGCCGCCGCCGCCCTGCTGCTGGCCGCGCCGCCGGCGCTGGCCGACGGCGCCGCCCCCGACCCGGAGCGGGCGCTGCGCGAGGCCGAGTCCTACGTGCACGAGCTGCGCCGGCTGCACGAGGCCGACGCGCTGCTGGAGGTGCAGCTGCGGATCGCCAAGAAGCTCTCCGAGTGCCGCGACGCCGGCTACCCCTGCCCGGGGCTGGAGCGCATGGCGCCGGAGCGGCGCGCGGCGCGCGACCCGGCCGACCCGCCGCCGGCGGCGGCGTTCGGCACGCCGCGCCCGGTGGGCATCTACCAGGGCCGGGCGCAGCTGCGCCTGGACGACGGCCGGCGCGTCGAGGCGCGCCCGGGGCAGCGCTTCGGCCGCTGGCGGGTGCGCGCCGTGGAGGTGGACGCGGTGCAGCTCGAGGCCGAGGACGGCGGCGTGCTGCGGCTGCCGGTGGAGGCGCCGTGAACGCCCTGCCGGCCGACGCGCGGCGGCGCTTCGAGCAGGTGCGGAAGCTGCTGGTGGACGGCGGCGCGCTGCCGTCGAACGCGCTGCAGCTCGCCTGCCCCGCCGACGCCGACGCGGTGGTGCCGCGCCTGCTGCGCGCCGGCGCCGACCCGGAGTCCGTCACCCGGGCGCTGGCGGAGGCCTTCCGGATGCCGGTGCACGCGGCGGCGGCGCACGGCGAGCTGGAATACGGCCCGGACGGCGCCTGGGCCTGGAGCGGCGAGCGGCTGTTCGTGGCCGACCCGTTCGCCTGCCGGGCGCTGCTGGACAACCCGCAGCTGGCGCTGCCGGACGCGGCGCTGCGCCGCTACCGGGGCGAGCCCGGGCTGCTGCCGATCCAGGCCCGGCAGGCGGCCGACCCCGCCGACGACCCGTCGCTGTCGCCGGAGGCCGAGCGCGTCCTGCGCGAGTGGCTGGAGCTGGCCGTCGACCAGGACGCCAGCGACCTCCACATCACCCCGCGCGACAACGAGTCGGTGGAGATCCGGCTGCGCCGCAACGGCATGCTGCTGACCGCGCGCGAGGAGCACATGACCATGTCGGACAAGTGCAACTACCGGCTGATCTCGAACACCCTGCTGACCCTGTCCGGCAACCAGCACGGGGTCTACAACACGCCCAAGGACGGCAGCATGGAGCTGACGCTGCGCGGGCGGGCGCTGTTCGTGCGCGTCAACATGTGCCCGGTCACCATCGGCCGCCGGGTCTGGGGCTCGTTCACGCTGCGCCTCGTCGCCGGGCGGCGGCGGGCGGCGCGCAGCCTCGACCAGCTCGACCTCGGCGCCGCCTACGGCGACGCGCTGCGGCGCATCGCCGCCACCAACAGCGGCCTGTTCCTGCTCACCGGCCCGACCGGCTCCGGCAAGACCACCACGTTCTACGCGGTGATCATGGAGATCCTGCGCCGCAGCCGCAGCCAGGTGTCGATCAAGACGCTGGAGGACCCGATCGAGGTGCAGCTGCCCGGCATCGACCAGATCCAGATCAACAACGAGCTGGGCATGAACTACGCCGCCGGACTGCGCGCGCTGCTGCGCGCCGACCCCGACGTGATCCTGATCGGCGAGATCCGCGACGAGGAGACCGCGCAGCTGGCCTGCCGCGCCAGCCTCACCGGCCACCTGGTGCTGTCGACCCTGCACACCAAGAACAGCCTGGGCGCGATCGAGCGGCTGCGCAACCTCGGCGTGCCGGGCTCGCTGATCGCCGACACCGTGGCCGCGGTCAGCGCGCAGCGGCTGGTGCGCCGGCGCTGCCCGCACTGCGCCGCGGGCTGCGCGCGCTGCGACCGCAGCGGCTGGCAGGGGCGCGTCTGCGTCGCCGAGACCCTGCGCGTCGACGCCGGGCTGGCCGAGCGGATCGCCGCCGGCGCCGGCCTGCGCCAGCTGGACGCCTACGCCCGCGGCCGCGGCTTCGCCGGCCTGTGGGACCACGCGCGCGAACTGATCGCGGCCGGCCAGACCACCCGCGAGGAATGCGCCCGCGCGCTGCCGCCGCCGCCCGGCGAACCCGATTCCCCATCCGCCGTCCAACAGGAGCTTCCGACATGACCGCATCCCCCCGCCGCCGGCAGGCCGGCTTCACGCTGCCCGAGATCCTCGCCGTCATCGCCCTGATCGGCATCCTCGTGTCGACCATGGTGAGCAGTTTCGACGCCGCCAGCGAGGACCTGGCGATGACCCAGAGCCTGGACGCGCTGCTCAACGATGTCCCGGCCGCCATGCTGTCCTACCGGGCGCGCAACGGCAGCCTGACCGGCATCGTCAAGGCCGACATCACCGGCGCCGGCATCGACGGCGATACGCCGTTCGGCGACGCTTGGACCCTGGGCACCGTGACCGCGCGCACCGCGATCCTCAACTGGGTGCTGACCAGCGCCTCGGATCCGGCGGACTTCAGCACCGACCTGACGACCGCGCTCAACAACGTCAGCGGCGCGGCCGCCAGCCCCGGAACCTTCAACACCAGCACCAAGACCCTGCCGGTCACCTTCCGGATCCCCTGACCATGACGCTGTACGCCGTGCGCTGCCAGTCCGCCGCCGGGGCGGTCCGCGTGCACCTGGTGGACGCGGACAGCGTCCGCGCCGCGCGCCGGCGCGGGCCGTTCGCCGAGCGCGACGTGCTGACGGCGCGGCGGCACTGGAGCGAGTGGCTGGGCCTGCGCCGGGCCGACCCGAACGAGCAGCGCCTGCTGCTGGCGCAGATGGCGATGCAGCTGGCGCGCGGCGGCCTCGCCCCGGAGGAGCTGGAGCGGCTGATCGAAGGGCTGCCCTCGCTGCGCCGCAACCGCAGCCGGCGGCGGCTGCCGAGCCTGGCCGGGCCCGCGCCGCACGAGCTGCTGGCGCACCTCAACCTGCATCCGTTCGCGGTCGCGCTGTGCCGCGAGGGCGAGCGCCTGGGGCGGGTGCCGGAACTGCTGCTGCAGGCGGCGGAGTTCCTCGACCTGCACCAGCGCACCCAGCGCGAGCTGCAGGGGCCGCTGCTGCGCGCCGGGCTGTACGCGCTGGCCGCGGTCGGCCTGTTCGCGGTCACGCCGTTCCTGTTCCAGATGGCGCTCGAGCGCCTGTCCGAGCGCGTCGTCCTGCCGACCACCGCCGCCACCGACGTCCTGCTCGGCGTCCACGCGGCGCTGACCGACTACCTGCCGCTGACGCTGGCGGCCGCGGCCGCGGCGGCCGCGCTCGGCATGCGCCACTGGGGGCGGCTGCGCCGGCTGCCCCTGCTGCGCGACTGCGACCGCTTCGCGCGCGCCCGGCGCAGCCACCTGCTGGCGTCGATCCTGGCGCCCGCGTTCCGCCGGGGCATCCAGCTCACCGAGCTGGCGCGCTCGCTGCCGGCGCTGCTGGGGACGGCCGCCAGCGACTACCTGTACGAGCGGCTGCGCGCCGGCCACAGCCTGTCGCAGAGCCTGCCGGAGCGGCATTTCAGCCGCACGCTGGCCATCGGCCTGCACCGCTTCGAGGACTGCCCGGCGGAGCGGCTGCCGCAGCTGTTCGCCACCGTGCAGACCAACCTGCGCACCGAGGTCGCCTGGCTGGCCGGGCGCATCGCGCGCTGGACGCGCTGGTGCTACTCGCTGCTGATCGTGCTCCTGCTGCTGCTGCTGGTGCAGGGCTTCCTGGCGCCGATCTACTCGCTGTCGGTGCGATGAGCGCGGCCGCGCAGCAGGGTTACGCGCTGCCGGAGATGCTGGCGGCGATGGCGCTCGCGATGCTGATGCTGGCCGCGGTCGGCGACGCCCTGACCGCGCGCCTCGGCCTGGCGCGGGACGCCGCCGCGGCCGCCGAGCGGGAGCGGGTGGCGGCGCTGGTGCGGCGCGCCCGCGACCGCGGCCGGCTGGCGGCCGCCGCCACCCGGCCGGCGCAGCTGCGCCAGGCCCTGCCCGGGGCGCGGGTGCCGGCGACCATCGACGGGCTGCCGTACCGCTTCCTGCTGGGCGGCGACGACCCGCGCCTGCTGAGCCGGGAGCGGTTCGTCCGCGCCGACGGCGCGCCGGACACGCGCGAAATCGTCACCCGCGCGCGCCTGGCGCCGGGCGCGCTGCGCGTCCCGCACTGGCGGCACCGCCTGCTGCGCGAACAGGCGCAGGCGCAGCCGTGAGCGCCGCCCGCCGCCGCGGCCAGCGCGGCTTCAGCCTGCTGGAGGTGACCGCGACCCTGCTGCTGTTCTCGATCATGGCGGGCAGCCTGCAGCTGAGCCTGACCCGCCGCCAGCTCGAGCGCGTCGAGCAGGAGGAGTTCGAGCGGGTGGCGGACCAGGTGCACCGGCTGGCGCAGGCCGCGCAGCACTTCGCGGTGCGCACCGGCGGCTGGCCCAACGAGAGCCTGCGCTGCGCCCAGGCCTACCGGGCGCTCGACGCCGCGAGCCTGCTGCGCGGCGCGCCCGACAAGTCGCCCTGGCGCGACGCCGCCGGCAACCGCACCCCCTACGCGCTCAGCTGCGACGCCAACCACTTCCAGGTGCGGGTCACCGCCGAGACCGCCGACCAGGCGGCCGAACTGGCGCGCAAGCTGCCGGGCGCCGCCGCCGCCGGCAGCGTGGTGACCGCGCCCTATCCGAAGCCGGTCGCGAACCCGCCGGCGCCGCCGCCCCCGCCGCCGACGCCGACGCCCGACAACCGCTTCATGCGGCTGGACGGCGCGTCGCGGCCGACCCGCACCTGGGACATGGGCAACCAGTACGTGTTCGGCACCCGCGACGCGCTCACCGAGACCGGCCAGTCGCTGGCGAACTCGGTGCAGTTCGCGACCACCGCGCGCCCCGGGCAGAGCATCCGCAAACCGCGCTGCCCGAGCGGCATGCGCCCGCGCATCTTCACCGCCGTCAACCGCGTGTCCGCGCCCAGCGGCCGCGGCCTGCACGGCGTCGAGCTGCCGGTGCGCGACGCCGGCAGCTCCTGGGTGGTGCAGGCGTTCGTGCACACCTCCGCCGGCGTGGAGACGGTGAGCTCGTCCACCACCCGCATCGCCGCCTTCGTCAAGTGTTCCTATTGACCCGCCACCGAGGAGAACCCGCCATGCCCCCGCTGTTCCGCATCCCCGCCTGGGCGCTGGCCGCCGCCGCGGCCGCCGCCCCGCTCGCCTGGAGCCCCCCGGCCGAGGGCGCCACCGTGTACCAGAACTGCCGCGCCCGGGCGCAGAGCTCCGGCGCCTGCCACCGCCAAGCGCTCAGCCGCTCCAGCGGCTCGGGCTCGCCCATCTACGCCCGCCGCACCTTCGCGCCGCGGGACTTCGCGGGGCACGACAAGTTCGACCGCTGGTACAACAACTACGTGGCGCGCTGCGCGGCCGCCTCCGCCACGCCGGTGACCAAGTCGCGGGCGCGGACCTACTACCCGTACACGCCGCCCATCATCCCGAACCGGTTCCGCTAGCGGCGCCCCTGTATAATGCGCGGCGGCGGGAACCGGCCCGCCGTCCGGCGGAGAGGGGCCGGGGCGCGGGGCGCCCGCCGCCGCTTCGCCGCCCCCGCAGCGCACCACACGGAGGCCACGCATGAACCCGAAAGAAGTCATGGACCTGATGCAGGAGCACGACGTCCGCTTCGTCGATTTCCGCTTCACCGACACCCGCGGCAAGGAGCAGCACGTCTCGGTGCCGGCCGGCGTCGTCGACGAGGACATCTTCGAGGACGGCAAGATGTTCGACGGCTCCTCGATCGCCGGCTGGAAGGGCATCAACGAATCCGACATGATCCTGATGCCGGACCCGAGCACCGCGGTGCTGGACCCGTTCTACACCGACGCCACGCTGCTGCTGCGCTGCGACATCATCGAGCCCTCGACCATGCAGCCGTACGGCCGCGACGCGCGCAGCACCGCCAAGAAGGCGGAGGCCTACCTGCGCTCGACCGGCATCGCCGACACCGCCTACTTCGGGCCGGAGCCGGAGTTCTTCGTGTTCGACAACGCGCGCTGGAGCGACCAGGTGAACGGCTGCATGTACGAGGTCGATTCCGACGAGGGCAGCTGGAACACCGGCCGCGACGCGCTGGACGAGCCCAACATCGGCCACCGCCCGCCGCCCAAGGGCGGCTACTTCCCGGTGCCGCCGGTGGACAGCCTGCAGGACATCCGCTCGGCGATGTGCGAGACCCTGGCCGAGATGGGCGTCGCGGTCGAGGTGCACCACCACGAGGTGGCCACCGGCGGCCAGAACGAGATCGGCACCCGCTTCGACTCGCTGGTGCGCCGCGCCGACATGAACCAGATCCTCAAGTACGTGGTGCTGAACACGGCGCACAACTTCGGCAAGACCGCGACCTTCATGCCGAAGCCGCTGGTCGGCGACAACGGCAACGGCATGCACGTGCACCAGTCGCTCAGCAAGGACGGCAAGAACCTGTTCGCCGGCGACGGCGTCGGCGGCCTGTCGGAGCTGGCGCTGCACTACACCGGCGGCGTCCTCCAGCACGCCCGCGCGCTGAACGCCTTCGCCAACGCCTCCACCAACAGCTACAAGCGGCTGGTGCCGGGCTTCGAGGCGCCGGTGCTGCTCGCCTACTCGGCGCGCAACCGCTCGGCGGCGATCCGCATCCCGTTCGTGTCCGACCCCAAGCAGCGCCGCATCGAGGTGCGCTTCGGCGACGCCGCGGGCAACCCGTACTTCACGTTCGCGGCGATGCTGATGGCCGGCCTCGACGGCATCCGCAACAAGATCGACCCGGGCGCGCCGGCGGACAAGGACCTGTACGACCTGCCGCCGGAGGAAGAGGCCGGGCTGCCGCACGTGTGCCACTCGCTGGACCAGGCGCTGGACGCGCTCGACCAGGACCGCGACTTCCTCAAGGCCGGCGACGTGTTCAACGACGACGCCATCGACGCCTACATCGAGCTCAAGCGCGAGGAGGTGACCCGGCTGCGGGCCGCCACCCACCCGGTCGAGTTCGACATGTACTACAGCCTCTGAGCCGCCGCCGGGAGCGGCGGCCGGCGGCGCCATGCGCAGCATGACCGCGTTCGCCCGCGCCGAGGCCGCGTGCGGCCGCGGGCGGCTGGCGGTCGAGATCCGCTCCGTCAACCACCGCCACCTGCAGCCCGGCCTGCGCCTGCCGCGCGAATGCGCGGCGCTGGAGCCGCGCTGGCGGGCGCGCCTGCAGGCGACCTGCCGCCGCGGCAAGATCGACGTCAACGCCAGCTTCCGCGCCGCCCCCGGCGCGGCGGACGCGCCGCGCCTCGACCGGGCCGCGCTGCGCCGCCTGCTGGCGCTGCGCCGGCGCCTGCCGGCGGAGCCCGGCGGCCTGCTGGCGAACCCGGCGCTGTGGCGCGCCCGGGCCGAGGAGCCGGACGAGGCGCTGGCGAAGCGCGCCGACACCGCGTTCGAGCAGGCGCTCGAGGAATTCCTGCGGCAGCGGGAAAGCGAGGGCCGGCGCCTGGCCGAGTCGCTGGAGGCGCAGCTGCGGGAGGCGGCGGAGCTGGCGGCGGCGGTGCGCGCGCGGCGCCCGGAGATCCGGCGGCGGCTGCAGGAGGGCTACCGCGCCCGGCTGCGCGAGCTGGCGGCCGGCGCGGACGAGAAGCGGGTCGCGGAGGAGCTGGCGCTGCAGGCGATGCGCGCGGACATCGACGAGGAGCTGACGCGGCTCGACAGCCACGTGGCGGAGACCCGCGCCGCGCTCGCGGCCGACGGCGCGCAGGGGCGCAAGCTGGACTTCCTGATGCAGGAGTTCATGCGCGAGGCCAACACCCTCGGCACCAAGGCGCCGGACGCGGAGACCACCCGCGACGCGCTCGCGCTGAAGGTGCTCACCGAGCAGATGCGCGAGCAGATCCAGAACCTGGAATAGCCCCGCCCCGCGCGGCCGCGCTCAGCCGCTCCCGGCCTGCAGGCGCCGCTCGGTGCGGCGGCGCACCAGCTCGATCGACAGCAGCAGCAGCGCCGACAGCAGCACGAAGATCGTCGCCACCGCGAGGATGGTCGGCGAGATCTGCTCGCGCAGGCCGGTGAACATCTGCCGCGGCAGGGTGCGCTGGGTGACGTCCGCCAGCTGCAGCACCACCACCACCTCGTCGAACGAGGTGATGAAGGCGAACAGCGCGCCGACCATCACGCCGGGCAGGATCAGCGGCAGCTGCACCTGGAAGAAGGTGCGCGTGTGCGAGGCGCCGAGGCTGGCCGCGGCGTGCACCAGGCTGCGGTCGAAGCCGGCCAGGGTGGCGGTGACCGTGATCACCACGAACGGCACGCCGAGCACCGCGTGCGCCAGGATCAGGCCGGCGTAGGTCTTGGCCAGCGCGACCGAGCTGAACGCGTAGAACATGCCGGAGGCGGTGATCACCAGCGGCACCACCATCGGCGAGATCAGCAGCGCCATCACGGCGCGGCGGCACGGCATCTCGCTGCGCGCCAGCCCGACCGCGGCCAAGGTGCCGAGCGCGGTCGCCAGCAGCGTCGCCGGGACGCCGATCAGGAAGCTGTTCTTGATCGCCTGCACCCAGCGCGCGTTGCGCCACAGGTCGCTCCACCAGCCCGCCTCCGCCGCCGGCGCCGCCATGCCGCTGTGCAGGATGTCCGCGTACCAGCGCAGGCTCCAGGCGCCGGGCTCGAAGTTGAGCATGCCGGCGGTGAAGCTGAAGTACGGCTCCTGGTTGAACGACAGCGGGATCAGCACCAGGATCGGCACCACCAAGAACAGGAACACCAGGCCGCAGACGCCGCGCAGGGCGTAGAACCAGAGCACCTCCCAGCCCGCGGCGTACGGCGGCAGCGGCCGCCGGTAGCGCCCCGACTCCAGCCACAGCGCGGCGCCGCCCAGCAGGTAGCCGAGCGCCGCCATCAGCAGCCCGTAGCCGGCGCCGTAGGCCAGCGCGCCGGGCGCGCCCAGCGCGGCCATGCACAGCAGCCGCGCCAGCCAGCGCGGCGGCTCGAGCGCGGCGATGACCACCGCCAGCGCGGCGAACGCCGCCGCGCCCAGGGTCGCGTCCAGCCACCACAGCTCGGCCGCGCCGCGCGCGGTCAGGTAGCCGGCGGCGGCGCCGGCGGCGCCGCACCAGGCGGCCGCGAACCAGCGCGGCGGGCGCGTCTCTTCGGCGTGCGGCGGCGGCGCCATGCTAGTGGAAGCGCATCCGCTCGACCCCCACCAGGCGGTCGAACAGCCAGTAGAAGAACAGCACCACCGCCAGCAGCACCGCGCCGAGCGCCGCGGCCAGCGGCCAGTTGAGCGAGCTGCGCATGTGGAAGTCGATCAGGTTGGAGATCATCTGCCCGTCCTGGCCGCCGACCAGCGCCGGCGTGATGTAGTAGCCGATCGCCAGCAGGAACACCAGCATGGCGCCGGCGCCGACGCCCGGCACGGTCTGCGGCGCGTACACCCGCCAGAACGCGACCCACGGCGTCGCGCCCAGGCTCTTCGCCGCGCGCACGTACGCCGGCGGGATGCTGCGCATCATCGAGTACAGCGGCAGCACCATGAACGGCAGCAGGATGTGGGTCATCGCCACCAGCGTGCCGGTGCGGTTGTAGATCATGCTGAAGCGCTCGGCGTCCGCGGTCAGGCCGAAGGCGACGAACAGGTCGTTCAGCACGCCCTCGCCCTGCAGCATCGCGATCCAGGAGGTGGTGCGCGCCAGGATCGAGGTCCAGAACGGCAGCAGCACCAGGATCAGCAGCAGGTTGGCGCGCGCCGGCGGCAGGCCCGCCAGCAGGTAGGCGACCGGATAGCCGAGCACCAGGCAGGCGACCGTCACCAGCACCGAGATCCACAGCGTGCGCAGCAGCAGCGGCAGGTGGATGCGCCGGTTCTCGTCCTGGCGGCGGAAGCCGCCGTCGGCCTCGTAGCGCAGGTCCAGCGCCACCGCCAGGTAGGCCGGCGTGTAGGGCGCGGCGGCCACCTTCAGCGCGTGCCAGGTCGTCGGCTCGGACCAGCCCCGGTGCGCCGCCGCCAGCGCCGGCAGGTACGGCGCCTGCAGGCGCCGCGCCTTGCGCGCGGTCGAGGTCAGCAGCGAGCGCAGCCCGGCGCGCTGGCGGTTGAGCCGGGTCGCCACGCGGCCGATGGTGCGGGCCTCGCGGGCGGCGGCCAGGTCCCGCACCAGCGCCGCCGCCAGCGCCTCGGTCGGCGGCGACGCGGCGTCCCAGGCCTGCAGCAGCGGCGCCGATTCCGGCATGTGCGCGGCGTAGGTGTCGTCGTGCACGCCCTGCCCCAGGAACGCGCCCACCGGCACGAGGAACGCCGCCAGCAGGAACGCCAGCAGCGGCGCCACCAGGCCGGCCGCGCGCAGCCGGCGCACCAGCATCGCGCGCGCCAGCTTCTTCGGCAGCGGCGTGCCGTCGTCGGCCAGCACCGGCGCGGCGGCGGACGGGGCGGCCGCGTCCGGCACCGCTCAGCGCTCCTCGAGCCAGGCGCGGAAGCGCGCCGCCAGCTCGGTCTTGCGCTCCAGCCAGAACTCCGCGTCCAGCCGCACCGCGTTCTGGGTGTTCTCCGGCACCAGCGGCATGTACGGCCACAGGTTGAGGTCGGGGTCCATGTGGTAGGCGCCGATCCGCTCCATCGCCGACTGCCGCAGCGGCATGTAGGGGATCCGCGAGTACTGGTCCGCCGCCACCTCGGTCGAGGTGGCGAAGGCGATCAGGTCCATGGCCAGCTCCTTGTGCGGCGCGCCGCGCGGGATCACGTGGTAGGCGAGCTTGTACACCTGCGCGTCCCAGACGATCGCGAACGGCCGGTTCTCGACCACCACGGCGTCGAAGGCGCGGCCGTTGTAGATGGTGGTCATGAGCACTTCGCCGTCGGCCAGCAGCCGCGGCGCCTCGCCGCTGTCCTCCCACCAGACCACGTGCTCGCGGATGGCGTCCAGCTTGGCGAACGCCCGGTCCGCGCCGCCCGGCGCGCGCAGCACGTCGTAGATCCGCTCCACCGGCACGCCGTCGGCCGCCAGCGCCATCTCCAGGTTCTCGATCACCGCCCGGCGCATGCCGCGCTTGCCGGGATACTTCTCCAGGTCGAAGAAGTCCTGGATCCGCGCCGGCCCGTCGGCCAGGCGCGCGCGGTCGTAGGCGAACACCAGCGAGTAGGCCTCGCTGCCGACGCCGCACTCCAGCAGGCCGCCGTCGATGAAGTCCTCCGCCGCCGAGCGGCCGTCCGGCGCCGGCGGCAGGCGCGCCGCGTCGAGCGGCTCCAGCACGCCCTCGCGGCAGCCGAGCAGCGCGTCCTCGGCGGCGACGATCAGCGTCTGCCAGGTCACCGCGCCGGCCGCCACCTGCGCCCGGACCTCGGCCAGGCCGCCGCTGTAGCCGCCCTCGAGCGCCACTTGGTGGCCGGTGCGCTCCGTCCAGGGCCCGAACACCGCCTCCTCCTGGCTCTGCTGGTAGATCCCGCCCCAGGACGGCACCCGCAGCGTCTCCGCCGCCGCGCCGGCCGCGGCGAGGCCGAGCGCGAGGCCCAGCGCCGCGGCGGCGGACGGGGGGCGCGCGCGCGGCACGGCCATCAGCCCTGGATCAGCCAGGCGCGGAAGCGCTCGGTCAGCTCGGTCTTGTAGTCGAGCCAGAACTCCGCGTCCATCCGCACCGCGTTGGCGGCGTTCGCCGGCGCCAGCGGCATGTGCGGGCGCATGTCCAGCGCCGGATCCGCGTGGTAGGCGCCGATGCGCGCCTGCGCCGAGCGGCGCAGCGGCATGTAGGCGATGCGCGAGAACTGGTCGGCGGCGACTTCGGTCGAGGTGGCGAAGGCGATCAGGTCCATGGCCAGCTCCCGCCGCGGCGCGCCGCGCGGGATCACGTGGTAGGCCAGGTTGTACACCTGCGCGTCCCAGACGACCCGGAACGGCTTGCCCTCGGCCGCGACCGCGTCGAAGATGCGGCCGTTGAAGGCGGTGGTCACGGCCACCTCGCCGTCGGCCAGCAGCTGCGGCGGCTGGCTGCCGGTCTCCCACCAGACGGCGTGTTCGCGCACCGCGGACAGCCGGGCGAAGGCGCGGTCCGCGCCGGCCGGGGTCGCCAGCACCTCGTACACCCGCGCCGCCGGCACGCCGTCGGCCACCAGCGCCATCTCCAGGGTGCCGATGGCCGACTTGCGCAGGCCGCGCTTGCCGGGGTACTGCTCCAGGTCGAAGAAGTCGGCGATGGTGCGCGGCCCGTCGGGCAGGCGCTCGTAGTCGTAGGCGAACACCATGGAATAGGATTCGCTGCCGACGCCGCATTCCAGCAGGCCGCCGTCGATGAAGTCCTCGGCCGCCGGGACGCCGTCCGGCGACGGCGGCAGCCGCGCCGGGTCGAGCGGCTCGAGCAGCCCCTCCTCGCAGCCGAGCAGCGCGTCCTCGGCCCCGACCACCAGCGTCTGCCAGGTCACCGCGCCGGTCTCGACCTGCGCCTTGATCTCGGCCAGGCCGCCGTTGTAGCTGCCGTCGACCACCACCCGGTGGCCGGTGCGCCGCTCCCAGGGCTGGAACACGGCCGCCTCCTGGCTCTTCTGGTAGGCGCCGCCCCAGGTCGCCACCACCAGCTCCGCGGCGGCGCCCGGCGCCGGCGGCAGGAGCAGCGCCGCCAGCAGCGCGGCGCGCGGGTCGGGCCGGAAGCGCGCGGCCATCGCTCAGCGGATCAGCCAGGCGCGGAAGCGCTCGGCCAGTTCGGTCTTGTAGTCGATCCAGAATTCCGAGTCCAGCCGCACCGCGTTGCCGGCGTGCTCCGGCGCCAGCGGCAGGTGCGGGCGCATGTCCAGTTCCGGGTCCGCGTGGTAGGCGCCGATGCGCGCCTGCGCCGAGCGGCGCAGCGGCAGGTAGGCGATGCGCGAGTACAGGTCCGCGGCGACCTCGGTCGAGGTGGCGAAGGCGATCAGCTCCATGGCCAGCTCCTTCTGCGCCGCGCCGCGCGGGATCACGTAGTAGTCGAGGCCGTACACCTGCGCGTCCCAGACGATCCGGAACGGCTTGCCCTCGGCCGCGATGGCGTCGAAGATGCGGCCGTTGTAGGCGGTGGTCATGGCCACCTCGCCGTCGGCCAGCAGCTGCGGCGGCTGGCTGGCGGCCTCCCACCAGACCGCGTGCCCGCGCAGCGTGTCCAGCTTGGCGAACGCCCGGTCGATGCCGGCCGGGGTCGCCAGCACCTCGTACACCCGCGCCGGCGGCACGCCGTCGGCCACCAGCGCCATCTCGAAGTTGCCGATGGGCGTCTTGCGCAGGCCGCGCTTGCCGGGGTACTGCTCCAGGTCGTAGAAGTCCTGGATCCGGGTCGGCCCCGCGGGCAGGCGCTCGTGGTCGTAGGCGAACACCATGGCGTAGGCCTCGCTGCCGACGCCGCACTCGAACAGGCCGCCCTCGATGAAGTCCTCGGCCGCCGGGACGCCGTCCGGCGACGGCGGCAGCCGCGCCGGGTCGAGCGGCTCGAGCAGCCCCTCCTCGCAGCCGAGCAGCGCGTCCTCGGCCTCGACCACCAGCGTCTGCCAAGCCACCGCGCCGGTCTCGACCTGCGCCTTGATCTCGGCCAGGCCGCCGCTGTAGCCGCCGTCGACCACCAGCCGGTGGCCGGTGCGCCGCTCCCAGGGCCGGAACACGGCCGCCTCCTGGCTCTTCTGGTAGGCGCCGCCCCAGGACGCCACCACCAGCTCCTCGGCGCCGGCGCCGCCCGCCGCCAGCAGCAGCGCCAGCGCGCCGGCGCGCGGCGCGCTCATCCGCGCGACTCCGGCGCGTGCGCCTCGTCGAAGGCGTCCAGCGCCCGGCAGTCGGCGGTGTTCCAGCTGACCGTGGTGCGCTGCCCGGCGCGCAGGTGCTCGTGGCCGGGGGCGTTCGGCATCTTGACGATGAAGTCGTCGTGGTCCAGCACCCGCATGCGGCAGCGGATGTGGTCGCCGATGTAGATGGTCTCCAGCACCTCGGCGCGGTAGCGGTTCTCGCCGCGGTCGCCGATGAACACCCGCTCCGGGCGGATCGACAGCATGGTGCGCTCGCCGGCGCCGCCGCAGTTGACGGCCAGCGCGCGGCCGTGCTCGCCGCCGTCGATGGCGACCTGCACGTCGCCGCCCTCGCGGCGCTCGACGGTGCCGTGCAGCTGGTTGTTCTCGCCGATGAAGCGGGCGACGAAGGAGTTCTCCGGGCGCTCGTACAGGCTCTCCGGGTCGGAGTGCTGCTGGATCTCGCCGTCCTTCAGCACCGCGATCCGGTTGGACATGGTCAGCGCCTCGGTCTGGTCGTGGGTGACGTACACCACCGTGATGCCGAGCTCCTCGTGCAGGTGCTTGATCTCGTACTGCATGCGCTCGCGCAGCAGGCGGTCGAGCGCGCCCAGCGGCTCGTCCATCAGCACCAGCGGCGGCTCGAACACCAGCGCCCGCGCCAGCGCCACGCGCTGCTGCTGCCCGCCCGACAGCTGCGCCGGGCGGCGGCCGCCGAAGGCGTCCATGCGCACCCGCTCGAGCGCGCGCCGCACGCGCCGCTCGGTCTCGCCGCGGCCGACGCCGCGCACGCGCAGCGGAAACGCCAGGTTCTCCCGCACCGTCATGTGCGGGAACAGCGCGTAGTTCTGGAACACCATGCCGATGCCGAGCTTGTGCGGCGGCAGGTCGCGGATGGAGCGGCCGTTCAGCAGGATCCGCCCGTGGGTCACGCTCTCGAAGCCCGCCAGCATCATCAGGCAGGAGGTCTTGCCGGAGCCGGACGGCCCCAGCATGGTCAGGAACTCGCCGCGCCCGACGGTCAGGTCGACGCCCTTGACCGCCAGCGTGCGGCCGTCGTAACTCTTCTGCACGCGCTCGAAGCGCACCACGGGGTCGGCGGCATCACCCATCTTCGGTCCGGGAGGCGGCGCGCGGAGGCGGAAAAATTTTCACGCGGATGCGGGAGGGTCTCCGGCGGCCCGTCGCTCGATTCCGGTGCGGCGAGTGTAGCACAGCCCCGCGGAGCGCGTCGTTAAGCGTTAAGCGCCGCCGCTTTCCGGACTCCGGCCCCCGAGGCCGGCCGCGCCGGCATCGTCCGGGGCGGCGCGCGCCCGCGCGCGCCATGCCCTACAATCCTTCCCGCCCCGCCGCGCCGCCGCCGTGTCCGAACTCCCCGTCTACAGCGTCGCCGAACTCAACCGGGAGGCCAAGCTCCTGCTGCGGGAGCAGTTCGGCGCCGTGCTGGTCGAGGGCGAGGTCAGCCGCTTCTCCCGGCACCGGTCGGGCCACTGGTACTTCACGCTCAAGGACGGCGCGGCCGCGGTCGACTGCGCGATGTTCCGCACCGCCAACCGGCGCGTGCGCGCCGCGCCCGCGGTCGGCGACGCGGTGCAGGTGCGGGCCCGGGTCGACCTGTACGAAGTCCAGGGCCGCTACCAGCTCAACATCGAGGATCTGCGCCCGCAGGGCGCCGGCGACCTGCTGCGGCGCTTCGAGGAGCTGAAGGCCCGGCTGCGCGCGGAAGGGCTGTTCGACCCGGAGCGCCGCCGGCCCCTGCCCGCCTACCCCCGCGTCATCGGCGTGGTCACCTCGCCCGAAGCGGCCGCGTTCCGCGACGTCGAGCGCGCGCTGCGGCGGCGCTGGCCGCTGGCGCGGCTGCTCCTCTACCCCAGCCCGGTGCAGGGCCGGGACGCGCCCGGCAAACTGGCGGCGGCGCTGGCGCGCGCCGGACGGGAGGCGCGCTGCGACGTGCTGCTGCTGGTGCGCGGCGGCGGCGCGCCCGAAGACCTGCAGGCGTTCAGCGAGGAGCGGGTGGTGCGGGCCGCGGCCGCCTGTCCGCTGCCGCTGGTGACCGGCATCGGCCACGAGACCGACACGGCGCTGGCGGACTTCGCCGCCGACGCGCGCGCCGCGACCCCGACCGCGGCGGCCGAACTGGCGAGTCCCGACCAAGCAGAAGTCCGGAAACGCTGCGCCCGGCTCGCGGAGCGCCTGCGCGGCGGCCTGGAGGCGCGGCTGGCGCGGGCGCGCGGGGAACTGGAGGCCCGCGCCAGCCGCCTGGACCGCGCCCACCCCGTCGCCCGCATCCAGTCGCACCAGCAGCGGCTGGACGAACTGGCGCGCGGCCTGACGCACGGCCTGCAGGCGCGCCGCGAGCGCCTGGAGCGGCGGCTGCGGACGGCGCGCGAGCGCCTGCGCGCGAACGCCCCGCTGCGGCGGCTGGAGCGGACGCGGCAGGACCTGGCGCGGTCTTCGCGGCGCCTCGCCGCGGCCGCCGACGGCCTGCGGCAAACCCGGCGGGCGCGGCTGCGGCAGGCCGCCGCCACCCTGCAGGCGGTCGACCCCCGGCGCACGCTGGCCCGCGGCTACGCCATCGCGCGCCTCGGCGGCGCGGCCGGCCGGCGCATCCTGCGCGACGCCGCCGCGGCCCGGCCGGGCGACGCGCTGGAGGTGGAGCTGGGGCGCGGCGCCGTCGACGCCGAAGTGACGCGCTCGAAGCCGCCCGGCTGAACCCGCCGCGGGCGGCGCTCTGTTAAACTTCCGCCCTCGCCGCCCGCGCGCCGCCCATGCCCCCGCCCGAAACCCCGCCGCCGGCGCACTTCATCCGCCGGATCATCGAGGACGACCTCGCCGCCGGCCGGACGCCGAACGTCGCCACCCGCTTCCCGCCGGAGCCGAACGGCTACCTGCACATCGGCCACGCCAAGTCGATCTGCCTGAACTTCGATCTGGCGCGGGAATTCGGCGGCCGCTGCAACCTGCGCTTCGACGACACCAATCCGGCCAAGGAAGAGGCCGAATACGCCTACGCCATCGAGGAGGACGTGCGCTGGCTGGGCTGCGAATGGCACCGCCTGTGCCACGCCTCCGACTACTTCGACCAGCTGTACGACTACGCCGCGGCGCTGATCCGCCAAGGCGACGCCTACGTCGACAGCCAGGACGGCGACGCCATCCGCGCCGCCCGCGGCACCCTCACCGAGCCGGGCCGGAACAGCCCCTACCGCGACCGCAGCGCGGCCGAGAGCCTCGACCTGTTCGCGCGCATGCGCGCCGGCGAGTTCGCCGAGGGCGCGCACGTGGTGCGCGCGCGCATCGACATGGCGCACGACAACATCAACATGCGCGACCCGGTGCTGTACCGCATCCGCCGCCGCACCCACCACCGCACCGGCAACGCCTGGTCGATCTACCCGCTGTACGACTTCACGCACTGCCTGTCGGACGCGCTCGAGGGCATCACCCATTCGCTGTGCACGCTGGAGTTCGAGGACCACCGCCTGCTGTACGACTGGATCCTGGAGCGCCTCGACCCGCCGTGCCGCCCGCAGCAGATCGAGTTCGCGCGCCTGTCGCTGGAATACACCGTGGTCAGCAAGCGCCTGCTGCAGCAGCTGGTGCGGGACGGCCACGTCGCGGGCTGGGACGACCCGCGCCTGCCGACCCTGCGCGGCCTGCGCCGGCGCGGCTACACGCCGGAATCGATCCGCGACTTCTGCCGCGCGATCGGCGTCACCCGCAACGAGAGCCGCATCTCGATGAGCGTGCTGGAGGACAGCGTCCGCGCCGCCCTGAACGAGACCGCGCCGCGGCTGATGGCGGTGCTCGACCCGCTGAAGGTGATCCTGGAGAACTACCCCGAGGGCGAGGTCGAGATGCTGGAGTGCCCCAACCACCCGCACGACCCCGCCCAGGGCGTCCGCGCGGCGCCGTTCGGGCGCGAGCTGTACATCGAGCGCGCGGACTTCATGGAGGACCCGCCGAAGAAGTTCTTCCGCCTCGCCCCGGGCCGCGAGGTGCGGCTGCGCTACGGCTACTTCATCACCTGCCGGGAGGCGGTGCGCGGCGCCGACGGCCGCGTCGCCGCGCTGCGCTGCACCTACGACCCGGCCACCCGCGGCGGCGACGCCCCGGACGGGCGCAAGATCCGCGGCGCGCTGCACTGGGTGCATGCGCCGAGCTCGGTGCCGGCCGAGGCGCGGCTGTACGACCGCCTGTTCAAGGTCCCCGACCCGGCCGCCGAGCCCGACCTCGCCGCCGCCCTCAACGAGCATTCGCGGATCGACCGCGCCGGCTGCCGCGTGGAGCCCGCGGTGCGGCAGCTGCCGCCGCGCGCGCGGGTGCAGTTCGAGCGCCAGGGATACTTCTGCCAGGACCCCGATTCGGCCCCGGACCGGCTGATCTTCAACCGCATCGTCGGCCTGCGCGACGCCTGGGCCCGGCTGCAGCGGCGCTGAGCCGCCCGGGCGGCGCTCAGAACCCGTCCTTCCAGCTCCGGATCTCCCCGAACACCTCGTGCGGCGCGAGGCCGGCGCGCCCGGCGCGCGCCTCCGCCGCCCGGACCACCGCCGGCCGGTCCCAGCGCAGGAACGGGTTGCAGCGCTTCTCGCGGCCGAGCTCCGCCGGCACCGTCGGCTCGCCGCGCCCGCGCTTTTGCCGGACCTCGTCCCGGTACGCCGCCAGCTCCGCGCTGTCCGGCTCCACCGCCCGCGCGAACTCCAGGTTGGCCTGGGTGTATTCGTGGGCGCAGTACACCCGGGTGGCGTCCGGCAGGACGCGCAGCTTCGCCAGCGACTCCCGCATCTGCGCCGGCGTGCCCTCGAACAGCCGGCCGCAGCCGCCGGCGAACAGGGCGTCGCCGCAGAACAGGTCGCCGCCGCCGAAGTACGCGATGTGGCTGCGGGTGTGCCCCGGCACCTCCAGCACGCGGAACTCCCGCCCGAGCTCCGCCAGGCGCACCGCGTCGCCCTCGCGCACGCGGACGGTCGCCGGCACGCGCTCGTCCGCGGGGCCGTAGGCCGGGATCCCGGGAAACTCTTCGCGCAGCCGCGCCACGCCGCCGATGTGGTCGGCGTGGTGGTGGGTCAGCAGGATCGCCGTCAGGCGCAGTCCGTCCGCGGCCAGCGCCGCGAGGATCGGCGCCGCGTCGCCGGGGTCGACCGCCGCCGCGCAGCCGTCCTGCGGCAACAGCCACAGGTAGTTGTCCTGGAACGCGGGGACCGCCCGCGCCGGCGTCATGGCCGCGGCGCGGCCGCCGCCGGGCGGCGGCTCAGTCCTGCTCGTCGGCCTTGGTGAACCAGACCCACGGAGTTTCCTTGGCGACGGCGAAGAAGATCGCCACGCCGACCACGATGATGATCAGCAGGGAAATGGCCGCGCCCAAGCTCCAGACCCAGTCGTGCAGGTGGGCCGGAAAGCCGAACCAGTTCATCGCCCACACGCCGGCGGCCGTCCAGACCGCCATGCAGGCCAGCGCCAAAACTTCTTGCATCCGCATCGTCGTGTTGCCTCCCGGTTGCGAACCGAACGGAATTGTACCCTACCCGCCGGGCCGCCCGCCGGGCATCGAGCTGGCGTCCAGGAACTTGTCGAAGTAGATCCGGTCGCCGGCCATGCCCTCGGCCTTCAGCACCGCGACCGCGGCGTCGATCATCGGCGGCGGCCCGCACAGGTAGCCCTGGCAGCAGGCGAGGTCGTAGATCTTCGGCGCCGCGTAGGCGTCCTTCAGGTGGTCGGTGACCAGGCCGCGCGGCCCGCTCCAGCCGCTGTCCTCGGGCTCCATGTTGAGCACCTCCGCGTACTCGAAGCGGTGCGCCGGATGCCAGCCGGCGCGGATCCGCTCCATCTCCTCGCGGCCGTACAGGTCGGCCTGGGTGCGCGCGCCGAACAGGAACAGCGCGTCGCGCGCGGCCTGCTCCAGCACCGCCTGCTCCAGCACCGCCTTGATCGCGCTCATGCCGGAGCCGCCGGCGATGCAGATCATCGGCTCGGGGTCGGGGTGGTAGCGGAAGCCGCCGTAGGGCAGCGACACCGACAATTCGGCGCCGGCGCGGTCTTCGGCGAACAGCCACTCCGTGAACTCCCCGCCCGGCACCTTGCGGACGTAGAACGTGAGCTCGTCCGGGCGCTCGTTGGCGGGCGCCTTGGCGAAGGAATAGGAGCGCGGCGCGCTGAGCCCGGGATAGGACAGCTCCGCGTACTGCCCGGCGACGCCGGCGCGCTCGAGGCCCGCCACCCGCACGGTGAGCGCCGCGATGTCGTGGGTGAGCGGCGCGGCTTTCTCCAGGACCCCGGCGTAATGCGCCACCGCCGCCTGCGGCGCGGTTTCGTCCAGTTCGACCGCGACCTCGACGTCGCCGCGCAGTTCGCTCTGGCAGGCCAGCACCCAGCCTTCGGCGAGCTGCTCCGGCGACAGGACGGTGGCGAAATCGGTGCGCCGCCGGACGCGCCCGGCGGTCAGCCGGCAGCGGCAGGTGCTGCAGTTGCCCTGGCGGCAGTCGTGCGGCCAGGGGAGGCCCGCCTCCAGCGCGGCCGACAGCAGGTCCTGGCCGGCGCGGACCGTCAGCGGCGGCCCGTCATTGATGCGGGCGCGCCAGTCGCGCTTGCGCCCGAACAGCCCCCACAGCATCGGCCGGCCCGCTGCGTGCGCCCCAGGCCGGCCCCGCGGCCCGCCTCAGAGGACGTTGATCGCGACGTTGCGCAGCGTGCCGGCGTCGATGTCCGCCTTGGTCGGCAGCACCGAGAACGGCGTCATCTTCTCCTTGCTGGTGCTGGGGTGCGCTTGGACCGCATCCCACCAGGCCTTGACGCCGCCGCGCGAATCCACCAGGTCGGACGCGCCGCCATGCACCAGCATGTTGACGCAGGCGCTCCAGTGGATGTCCGCCAGGCTGAACTCGCCGACCACGAACACGTCGCGCCGGCGCGGCGCCTGCAGCTGCTGCTCGAGCATGTCCAGCGCCTGCGTCAGCAGCGCGCGGTCGCCGCCGCCGCTCCCGACCGCCGCGGCCTGGGCCTGCACGTAGTCGGCCGCGACATGCGCCCACTGGTACATCTGCGCCCGGATCACCCCGTTGCGCGGCACCAGCGACGGCCCGAAGCCCTTGTCGTCCAGATAGGACAGGATGGCCCCCGTGCCGTACACCACGTTGTCGAGATCCTTGAGCACCGGCGCGCTGCCGAGCGGCGACATCGAAGTCACCTCGTCGCCGCTCTGGATGACGTGCGTCTCCACGTCGATGCCCTTCTCGCCCGCCGTCTGCAGGCACTTCGCGGTGTTGATGCAGCCGGGGTGCCCGTAGAGGTTCATCGCGCTTGCGAGTTTGTCGCCGATCATGTTCGCCCCCTTTTGAGATTGTTGTTGTGGGTTCTTGGTTGCGGTTCCCGCGCGCGGCCCGCGTCTTGGTCAGTCCTGGATCTGCAGGGCCCCGGACGGGCACTGGCCGACCACCTCGCGGATCTTCTCGTCCGTTCCGGCGCTGGCGTCGATCTTGAACTGGCCGTCTTCGACCTTGAACACTTCCGGCGCGCCGGAAACGCATTTGCCCGCGTGGATGCAGACGTTTTCATCCCAAGTAACTTGCATGGTATCCCCCCGATTCAAGCTCAGTTGGTCATTTTCGCTCGCGCCGCGCCCGCGGCGCGCTCGGCGGCATTATACACCCGCCCCCGGCGGCGTTTCAGGCCGCCTCCGCCGGCTGCTCCAGGCCCTTCATGCTGAGCTTGATGCGCCCGAGCTTGTCCACGTCCAGCACCTTGACCCGCACCATCTGGCCCTCCGACAGCACCGAATCCACGCTTTTCACCCGGTGCTCGCTGATCTGCGAGATGTGCACCAGGCCGTCCTTGTTCGGCAGGATGCCGACGAACGCGCCGAAGTCCATGATGCGCACCACCTTGCCGGTGAACTCCTGGCCGATCTCGACCTCGCCGGTCAGCTGCTCGATGCGCTCGCGGGCGGTCTCCGCGGCCGCTTGGTCGGCGGAGGCGATCTTCACCAGGCCGTCGTCGTCGATGTCGATGGTGGTGCCGGTCTCGTCGGTCAGCGCGCGGATGGTGGCGCCGCCCTTGCCGATCACGTCGCGGATCTTCTCCGGGTTGATGCGGATGGTGAGGAAGCGCGGCGCGTAGCTGGACATGTCGCCGCGCGGCGCGTCCAGCTCCTTGCCCATCTCGTCGAGGATGTGCAGGCGGCCGTCGCGGGCCTGCGCCAGCGCCTGCTGCATGATGTCGCGGGTGATGCCGTCGATCTTGATGTCCATCTGCAGCGCGGTGATGCCGTCGCGGGTGCCGGCCACCTTGAAGTCCATGTCGCCCAAGTGGTCCTCGTCGCCGAGGATGTCGCTCAGCACCGCGAACTCGCCGCCCTCCTTGATCAGGCCCATGGCGATGCCGGCCACCGGCGCCTTGATCGGCACCCCGGCGTCCATCAGCGACAGGCTGCTGCCGCAGACCGTGGCCATCGAGCTCGAGCCGTTCGATTCGGTCACCTCGGACACCACGCGCAGCACGTAGGGGAACTCCTCCGGATCCGGCATGACCGCCATCATGGCGCGCTTGGCCAGCTTGCCGTGGCCGATCTCGCGGCGCTTCGGCGCCAGCATCATGCTGACCTCGCCGACCGAGAACGGCGGGAAGTTGTAGTGCAGCAGGAACGGGTCGCGGTACTCGCCGGCCAGGGCGTCGATGATCTGCGCGTCGCGGCCGGTGCCGAGGGTGGCCACCACCAGCGCCTGGGTCTCGCCGCGGGTGAACAGGGCGCTGCCGTGGGTGCGCGGGAACAGCCCGGTGCGCGCCGCGATCGGGCGCACGTCGGCGCGGCCGCGGCCGTCGATGCGCGGCTCGCCCGCCAGCACCCGCCGGCGCACGATGGACTTCTCCAGGCGCTTGAAGGCGTCCTTGACCGCGCCCTCGCCGGGGCCGTCCTCGCCGTCGCCGGCGAGCGCCGCCACCGCCGCCTCGCGCACCGCGGCGACCCGCTCCTGGCGCTCCATCTTCTCGGCCGTGCGGTAGGCCGCGTCCAAGTCGTCCCCGCAGCGCTCCTCGACCCGGCCCTGCAGGGCCTCGTCCGCCGGCGGCGGCGCCCAGCCCCAGTCCGGCGGCGCGGCCTCCTTCGCCAAATCCTCGATGGCGTCGATCGCCACCTGCATGCGCTCGTGCCCGAACAGCACCGCGCCCAGCATCTCCTCCTCGGACAGCAGGTCGGCCTGCGATTCGACCATCAGCACCGCGCCGCGGGTGCCGGCCACCACCAGGTCCAGGCGGCTGCGCTCGAGCTGCGGCGCGCTCGGGTTGAGCGCGTACTCGCCGTCGATGAAGCCGACGCGGGCGCCCGCGATCGGCCCCTGGAACGGCATGCCGGACACCGCCAGCGCGGCGGAGGCGCCGAGCATCGCCGGGATGTCGGGGTCCAGGTCCTTGTCCAGGCACACGACGTTGGCGATGATCTGCGTCTCCTGGTTGTAGCCCTTGGGGAACAGCGGCCGGATCGGCCGGTCGATCAGCCGCGAGGTCAGCACCTCCTTCTCGCTCGGCCGCCCCTCGCGCTTGAAGAAGCCGCCCGGGATGCGCCCGGCGGCGTAGGTCTTCTCCTGGTAGTTGACGGTCAGCGGGAAGAAGTCCTTGTTCGTCTCGGCGTCCTTGCGGCCGACGGCGGCGACCAGCACCGCGGTGTCGCCCATGCGCACCAGCACCGCGCCGGAGGCCTGCCGGGCGATCTCGCCGGTCTCGAGGACGACCTCGCGGTCGCCGTACTGGAACGTTCTGGTCAGGGGTTTCATGGACGACTCGCTGGGCTGGGAAAGGGGGGAAGGGAAATCGGGGGGAGCCGTCCGGGCGGCCGGGTCAGCGGCGCAGGCCCAGCGTCTCGAGCAGCGCCGCGTAGCGGCCGGCGTCGCGGGCGCGCAGGTGCCGCAGCAGGCCGCGGCGGCGGTGCACCATGCGCATCAGGCCGTGGCGCGAGTGGCGGTCGTTGGCGTGGCGCTCGAAGTGCTCCATCGCCTGCTGGATGCGCGCGGTCAGCAGCGCGACCTGCACTTCCGGGCTGCCGACGTCCGCCGCGCCGCGCCGGTGGCGGCCGATGATCTCGGTTTTCTGCTGCGCGGAAAGGGGCATGAATGCGGGGTTGCGGGCGCCGCGGGCGATTCCGCGGCGTCAAGCAATTTATTCTATCACAGCGCGCCCGCTCAGCGCGGCCCCGGCGCCGGGGCGCGCCGCGCCAGCAGCAGGTAGTAGGCCATCGACACCAGGGTCAGCGCCGCGGCCGCCAGCAGCAGACCGCAGCCCCAGAGGTAGAGCGGATGCGCCGGCGCCGCCCCCGACCACAGCAGCAGCAGCAGCGCCAGGAACTGGCTGACGGTCTTGACCTTGCCGAGCCGCGACACCGCCAGGCGGGCGCGGGCGCGGGTGCCGGCGAGCCACTCGCGCAGCGCCGAGATCACCAGTTCGCGGCCGATGATCACGCAGGCCGGCGCCGCCAGCCACAGGCTGCCGCCGCGCGCCACCAGCAGCACCAGCGCGACGCAGACGATCAGCTTGTCCGCCACCGGGTCGAGGAAGGCGCCGAACGCGGACTGCTGGCCGAGGCGCCGCGCCAGGTAGCCGTCCGCCCAGTCGGTGGCGGCGGCGACGGCGAACAGCGCCGCCGCCGCCGGCGGCCCCCAGCCGGGGGCGAAGAACACGCTCGCGAACACCGGGATCAGCGCGATGCGCAGCGCCGTCAGCAGGTTCGGGACGGTGCGCTCGATCTTCATGCGGGGCGCAGGCTGCGGTGGATGGCGCGCGCCAGCGCCGGCCCCACGCCGGGCGCGGCGGCCAAGTCGCGCTCGGTGGCGGCGCGCACCCCCTGCCAGCCGCCGAAGTGCCGCAGCAGCGCGGCGCGGCGGCGCGGGCCGACGCCCGGGATCTCCTCCAGCGGGGACTCGGTCCGCCGCCGGGCGCGGCGGCGGCGGTGGCCGGTGACGGCGAAGCGGTGCGCCTCGTCGCGCAGCTGCTGCACCAGGTGCAGCGCCGGGGAATCCGCCGGCAGCCGCAGCGGCTCCTCCAGGGTGGAGGCGTAGAGGGTCTCCCGCCCCGGCGTCCGCCCCGGGCCCTTGGCCACGCCGACCAGCGCCAGCGCCGGCAGCTCCAGGCCGTCGAGCGCGTCGCGGGCGGCGCGCACCTGGCCGCGGCCGCCGTCCACGAACAGCACGTCCGGCGGCGGGTACTCGCCGGCGCGCACCCGGGCGTAGCGGCGCGCCAGCGCCTGGCGCAGCCCGGCGCAGTCGTCCCCGGGCGTCAGCCCGGCGAGGTTGAAGCGCCGGTAGGCGGACTTGTCGGGGCCGGCCGCGGTCCACGCCACGCAGGAGGCGACCGCCGCCTCGCCGCCGGTGTGGCTCACGTCGAAGCATTCCAGCCGCGCCGGCGCCGCGCCCAAGCGCAGCGCCCGCCCGAGCTCCTCCAGCCGCGCCGCCATGCCGGCGCGCGACTGCGCCCGGGTGCGGAGGGCCTGGCGGGCGTTGGCTTCGGCGAGCTCGACCTGCGCCCGGCGGCGCCCGCGCGGCGCGCACAGCAGCCGCACCCGGCGCCCGGCGCGCGCGCCCAGCCAGGCGGCGACCGCCTCCGGGTCGCGGATCGGGTGGCTCAGCAGCAGCTCCGGCGGCGCCTCCCGCTCCAGGTAGTACTGGCCGAGGAAGCCCCGCAGCAGCTCGGCCGGCTCCGGCGCCGGGCCGTCCAGCCGCGGGAAGTGGCTGCGGGCGCCGAGGCTCGCGCCGCCGCGGAACGAGGCCACCTGCACGCAGCAGGCGCCGTCGCCGCGCACCGCCGCCAGCACGTCGAAGCGCCCCGGCGCGACCCCGGTGCGGTAGTTCCGGCGCACCGCCTGCAGCGCCCGGATGCGGTCGCGCCACTCGCCGGCCCGCTCGTAGTCGCGCGCCGCCGCGGCCCGGTCCATGCGCCCGGTCAGGGCCCGCACCACCTGCTCGCCGCGGCCCTCGAGGAACTGCAGCGTCAGCTCCACGTCGGCGCGGTAGTCCGCGGGCGAGATGTAGCCCACGCACGGCGCGGTGCAGCGCCCGATCTGGTACTGCAGGCAGGGCCGCACGCGGTTGCGGAACATGCTGTCGGAGCACTGCCGGACGCGGAACAACTTCTGCAGCGTGCCGAGCGTCTCGCGCAGCGCGCCGACCCCGGCGTAGGGCCCGAACGTGCGCCCCCGGCGCCGGCGGCGGCCGCGGTAGAAGGACAGCGCCGGGTACTCCTGGTGGGTGGAGGCGTACAGGTAGGGGTAGCTCTTGTCGTCGCGCAGCAGCACGTTGTAGCGCGGCCGGCGCTCCTTGATCAGGGTGTTCTCCAGCAGCAGCGCGTCGGCCTCGGTGGCGGTCACCGTCACCTCCATGCCGCGCGTCTGCGCCAGCATCCGCCGCGTGCGCTCGCCCTTCTTCGCCCGCGTGAAGTAGCTCGCCACCCGCTTCTTCAGGTCGCGGGCCTTGCCGACGTACAGCACCCCGCCGTCGGCGTCCAGCATCCGGTACACCCCGGGCGCGTGGCTCAGGGAGCGGACGAAGCCGGCCGCGTCGAAGGGGGCGTCCGGGACCGCGCGCATGCCGCCGCTCAGTAGCGGACCAGCGCCGACCCCCAGGTGAAGCCGCCGCCGAAGGCCTCGAGCATGAGCACGTCGCCGCGGCGGATGCGCCCGTCGCGCACCGCGGCGTCGAGCGCCAGCGGCACCGAGGCGGCGGAGGTGTTGCCGTGGCGGTCGACCGTGACCACCACCCGCTCCAGCGGCAGCCCGAGCTTGCGCGCGGTGGCGGCGATGATGCGGTGGTTGGCCTGGTGCGGCACCAGCCAGTCGACGTGCTCGCGCCGCAGGTCGTTCGCCGCCAGGGTCTCGTCGACGATCCGCCCGAGGGTGGTCACCGCCATGCGGAACACCTCGTTGCCCTGCATCTCGATGTACGGCCCCGGCGCGCCGTCGACCGCCGGCGGCACCTGCAGCAGCCGGTCGTAGCTGCCGTCGGCGTGCAGGTGGGTGGACAGGATGCCCGGCTCCTCGGCGCGGCGCAGCACCACCGCCCCGGCGCCGTCGCCGAACAGCACGCAGGTGGCCCGGTCGCTCCAGTCGACGATCCGCGACAGCACCTCGGCGCCGATCACCAGCGCGGTCTCGCCGCCGCCGGTGGCCAGGTAGCGCCGCGCGGCGTCGAGCGCGTAGATGAAGCCGCTGCACACCGCCTGCAGGTCGTAGGCCGGGCAGTCGCGCACGCCCAGGCGCTTCTGGATCTGGCAGGCGGTGCTGGGGAACACCTGGTCCGGCGTGGTGGTCGCCAGCACGATCAGGTCGACCTCCGCCGCCGCCGCCCCGGCCGCCTCCAGCGCGGCCGCCGCGGCGTCCGCGCCCAGCGCGGCGACGGTCTCGCCCGCGCCCGCGATGTGGCGCTGGCGGATGCCGGTGCGCTCGCGGATCCAGCGGTCGCTGGTGTCGACCTTCGCCGCCAGCTCGTCGTTGCCCATCACCCGCGCCGGCAGGCGCGCGCCGGTGCCGGCGATCGCCGCGTAGCTCACGCCGCCGCCTCCGCCGGCTGCGGGCGCTCCGGCAGCAGCCGGTCGACCCGCCGGTCGATGCGCGCCGGCAGGCCGCGCAGGGCCTCCTGCCGGGCGCGCGCGATGGCGCGCCCGAAGCCCATCGCGTCGGCGCCGCCGTGGCTCTTGACCACCACGCGCCGCAGGCCCAGCAGGCTGGCGCCGTTGTAGCGGCGCGGATCGATCCGGCGGCGGAAGCCGCGCAGGATCGGCGCCGCCAGCGCCAGCACCGCGCGCCGCCCGAGGCTGCGCTTGAACTCCCGCATCAGGAACGCGCTCAGCATCCGCGCCGCGCCCTCGGTGGTCTTCAGCAGGGCGTTGCCGACGAAGCCGTCGCACACCACCACGTCCACCGCGCCGCAGTAGATGTCGTCGCCCTCGACGAAGCCGGCGTAGTTGAGGCCGGCGCCGCGCAGCAGCGCGTCCGCGTCCTGCACCTGCTGGTTGCCCTTGATCGCCTCGGCGCCGACGTTCAGCAGCCCGATCCGCGGCTGCTCGTTGCCGTCGAGCTCGTGCGCCAGCACCGAGCCCATCACCGCGAACTGCAGCAGGTGCTCGGCGCGGCAGTCGACGTTGCCGCCCAGGTCGAGCACGTGCGTGTGGCCGCTCAGCGACGGCACCGTGGCCTGCAGCGCCGGGCGGTCGATGCCCGGCAGCATCCGCACCAGGTAGTGCGACAGCGCCACCAGGGCGCCGGTGTTGCCGGCGCTGACGAACGCCTGCGCGCGGTCCTCCGCCAGCAGCTCCAGGCCGGCGCGCATGGAGGAATCCTTCTTGCCGCGCAGCGCCTGCAGCGGCGATTCGTCCATGGTGATCTGCTCGGCCGCGTGGCGCACCGTCAAGCGCTCGGATTCGGCGACGCCGAGCTCGGCCATGCGCGGGCGGATGCGGTCCTCGTCGCCGACCAGCACCAGGCGCAGGTCCGGGTCGGCGGCCAGCTGCGCGGCGGCGGCCGGCAGCGCGCTGGCGAGGCCGTGGTCCCCGCCCATCACGTCCAGGGCGACGGCGACGGCTTCGGTCATGCGGCGAGCGCCGCGGGCGGCGCGGTCGGGCGCCCGCTCAGGCGTCCGCGTCGGACGGCTCCTCTGCGGGCAGCGGGACGGCGCGGACCTGCCGGCCGCGGTAGAACCCGTCCGCCGCCAGGTGGTGCCGGCGGTGGCGGGTGCCGGTCACCGGGTCCGCCGACAGGGTCGGTCCGGACAGGGCGTGGTGCGAGCGGCGCATGTCGCGCCGGGAGCGGGTCTTGCGGTGCTTCTGTACGGCCATGGGAACGCTGCTGCGGGCGCCGGTCCGGCGCCGGACGGGTTATTGTACCCCATGCCGCTCGTCCCCATGACCCTGCGCCGCCCCGCAGACCCGCCGGACTCCGGCGGGCCGGCAAGCGCGAAAGGCGCGGGCGCGGCGGGCGATTATCCCGACGCGGGATCCGGGCCGATTTTCAGGCCGGCTCCCGCCAGCATGCCCTCTATTCTCGACACCCGGTCGCGAAGATCGCCGATGTCTTTGCCCAGAGCCTCGCGGACATGGCTGATGCCCTTGCTCATATCCTTGCGCAACAACCCTATGTCCCGGTGCAGATTCCACAGGAACGCGAGGACGGCTATCCCGAACGCCAAGGCAGCAATGGACTCCGCGTCCATCTCAGTGTTCTCCGCGTCTATTGCGATTCACGCCAAGCGGTGTACCACAAGCAGGCTTCCGACTGCGCCGCCAATCTTGTCAAGACTGATTACCCCGACGCGGAATCAAGGCTGATTTTCAGGTTGGCTCCCGCCAGCATGCCCTCCACTCTCAACACCCGGTCGCGAAGGTCGCCGATGTCCTTGCCCAGAGCCTCGCGGACACGGCTGATGTCCTTGCCCAGATCCTCGCGGACATGGCCGATGTCCTTGCTCAGATGCCCCATGTCCCGGTGCAGATTCCACAGGAACGCGAGGACGGCTATCCCGAACGCCAAGGAAGCAACGGTCTCCGCGTCCATATCAGTGGTCTCCGCGTCTGCCGCGATTCACGCCAAGCAGTGTGCCACAGGCAAGGTCCGACCGGGCGCATCACGCCTGCACATCGAGGAACGCGACTCCGGGCCGCTCCCGGGCCATCCGAACCGGGCGCGCGCCCGGCGCGTTCACTCCGCCGCCAGCCGCAACCCGCGCCAGCCGCCGCTTGCCCGCCTGCAGCACCGCGCTGGCGCCGGGCTCGAGCTTCCGCGCGGGGCCGCGGGCCCGCTCCCGGCCAACGCGCACCGCGCCGGCGGAATCCCCGCAGAATCATTGTGCTAGAATGCCCCCGGCGTTCGACGAAATCACCCCGACGGCAACGGCACAGCGCGACATGCGGCCTTTTTTCGTCCACTCCGCCAGAAACGCCGCCCGATTCCTGCAAGCCCGATTCCTGCCATTCCTCGAATGGCTGCCCGAACTGCGCGCGCGCCGCGTGCTGAAGGCGGACCTGATCGCCGGCACCACGGTCGCCCTGGTGCTGGTGCCGCAGTCGATGGCCTACGCGCAGCTGGCCGGCCTGCCGCCGCACTACGGGCTGTACGCCTCGTTCCTGCCGGTGATCGTGTCGGCCCTGTTCGGCTCCTCGCGGCAGCTGGCCACCGGCCCGGTGGCGGTGATCTCGCTGCTGACCGCCTCGGCGCTGGAGCCGATCGCGGCCGCGGGCTCGGAGGGCTACATCGCCTACGCGATCATGCTGGCGCTGATGGTCGGCGTGTTCCAGCTCGCGCTCGGCCTGCTGCGCCTGGGCGTGCTGGTGGACTTCCTCTCGCACCCGGTGGTGGTCGGCTTCACCAACGCCGCCGCGCTGATCATCGCCACCTCGCAGCTGTCCAAGCTGCTGGGCGTCACCGCGGCGAAGAGCGCGCACCACTACGAGACCGTGTGGAACGTGCTGCTGGCCGCCGCCGGGCACGCGCACTGGCCGACCGTGGCGATGAGCGTCGCCGCCGTCGGCCTGATGCTCGGGCTGCAGCGGACCTCGGAGCGCATCCCCGGCACCCTGATCGCCGCCGTGGCCACCACCCTGGCCTCCTGGGCGATCGGCTTCCGCGACAACTTCGGCGGCGCCGTGGTCGGCGCCATCCCGGAGGGCCTGCCGGCGCTGGCCCTGCCGGCGGTCGACTTCGGCTACGTGCTGGACCTGGCGGGGGTCGCGGTGGCGATCTCGCTGATCGGCTTCATGGAGGCGTACTCCATCGCCAAGGCGATGTCGATGCGGAAGACGCACCAGAACCTCGACGCCAACCAGGAACTGCTCGGCCAAGGCCTCGGCAACGTGGCCGCCAGCCTGTTCCAGGGCTACGCCGTGTCCGGCTCCTTCTCGCGCTCGGCCGTGAACCTGGGCGCCGGCGCGCGGACCGGCTTCTCGTCGGTGGTGACCGGGCTGCTGGTGGCGGCGACGCTGCTGTTCCTGACCCCGATCCTGTACCACATGCCGCAGGCGACGCTGGCCGCGGTGATCATCATGGCGGTGATCAACCTGGTGCGCGTCAAGCCGATCATCGACGCCTGGAAAGTGCAGAAGCACGACGCCGCGGTCGCGGTGATCACCTTCGTCCTGACGCTGGCGTACGCGCCGCACCTGGAGAACGGCATCATCATCGGCGTGCTGCTGTCGCTGGGGCTGTTCGTGTACCGCACCATGCGCCCGCACATCGCGGTCATCTCGCGCAGCCCGGACGGCCGGCTGCTGGACGCCCGCCGGCACCTGCTGGAGACCTGCTGCAGCGTCGCCGTGCTGCGCTTCGACGGGCCGCTGTTCTTCGCCAACACCGGCTACTTCAGCGAGCAGGTGCTGCGCGCCGCCGCCACCCGCAGCTGCCGCATCATCATCGTCGACGCCAGCAGCATCCACGAGATCGACGCCACCGGCGAGCACATGCTGCACAACCTGGCCCGCGAGCTGGTCGACTCGCAGGTGACCTTCATCGTGACCCGCGCCAAGACCTCGCTGATGGACGTGTTCAAGCGCACCGGCTTCGCCAGCGAGGAGTGGCTCGAGCAGTTCCCGGCCACCCGCGAGGCGGCGTTCGCGCTGGCGCTGCGGAAGATGGGCGGGCGCTGCGGCGACCGGCCCTGCGGCTGCGTGCGCGGGAAGTGCCCGCTGTACCCGCCGCCCGGCGCGGCGGCCGGCTAGGCCGCCGTCCGCCGCCAGGCCCGCTCCCACACCGCGTGGCCGCGGCGGCGCCCGCGCCGCTCGAAGTGCGTCTCCGGGCGCGGCGGGCACGCCGCCAGCGCCGCCCAGGCCGGCCCCGCCGCCGCCGCGTCGATCTGCGCCGCGTACTCCGCCCAGTCGGTGGCCGCGTGCAGCACCGCGCCCGGCGCCGCGCAGCGCGCGCACTCGGCGACGAAGTCCGCCTGCAGCAGCCGGCGCTTGCGGTGGCGGCGCTTCGGCCAGGGGTCCGGGAACAGGACGCGGATCCCCGCCAGGCAGGCGTCCGGCAGGCGCGGCAGCAGCTGCGCCGCGTCGGTCTCCGCCACGCGCAGATTGCCGAGGCCGGCCGCGGCCGCGGCCCGCAGCGCCTGCTCCATGCCGGGGCGGTGGACCTCGACCCCGAGCAGGCGGCGCTCCGGATGGGCCGCCGCCTCCGCCACGAGCGCCTCGCCGCGGCCGAAGCCGATCTCCAGAATCACCGGGCCGGGGCTGTCGAAGCAATCGCGCGGGTCCCACGCGCCGGTCTCCGGGAGCGCCGCGCCGTAGCGCGCGAGCAACGCTTGGAACGCCGCCCGCCGCGCCGGCGGCAGGCCGCGGGCGCGGCGGACGAACGAGCGGACCGGGCGGCGCGGCGGCGGCGCCGCGGCGCTCACTCCGGCGGCTCCGCGGGCGGGCTGGACGGCGCCGCGCCGCGGCGCTCCGGCATGCGCCCGGCGCGCCAGGCCAGGCGCCCCGCCTCCACCGCCAGGCGCATGGCGCGGGCCATGCGCGCGGGCTCGCGGGCGGCGGCGATGGCGGTGTTCATCAGCACGCCGTCGCAGCCGAGCTCCATGGCGACGGCGGCGTGGGAGGCGGTGCCGACGCCGGCGTCGACCAGGATCGGCGTCCGCGCCTCCTCGAGGATGAGCGCCAGGTTGTCGGGGTTGCGGATGCCGCGGCCGGAGCCGATCGGCGCGGCCAGCGGCATCACCGCGGCGCAGCCCGCCTCCGCCAGGCGCCGGGCGACCACCGGGTCGTCGCTGGTGTACGCCATCACCTCGAAGCCCTCGGCGACCAGGGTCTCCGCCGCCTGCAGGGTGGCGCCGACGTCCGGGTACAGGGTGCGCTCGTCGCCGATCACCTCGAGCTTGACCAGGCTGCGCCCGTCCAGCAGTTCGCGCGCCAGGCGGCAGACGCGCACCGCGTCCTCGGCGGTCGCGCAGCCGGCGGTGTTGGGCAGGATGGTGTAGCGCTCCGGCGGCAGCGCGTCGAGCAGGTTCGGCGCGTCCGGATCCTGGCCCAGGTTGGCGCGGCGCAGCGCCGCGGTGACGATCTCGGCGCCGGAGGCCTCGACCGCGGCGCGGGTCTCTTCCAGGTCGCGGTACTTGCCGGTGCCGACCAGCAGGCGGGAGGAATAGGCGCGCCCGGCGAGCAGGAGCGGGTCGTCCGCCGCCATCAGCCGCCCCCGATGGCGCGCACCACCTCGAGCCGGTCGCCTTCGGCCAGCGTCCGTCCGGCCCACTGCGAGCGCGGCAGGAGGCGCCGGTTGAGCTCGACCGCCAGCCGCCCGCGCAACTCCAGCCGCTCCAGCAGCTCGGCGACCGTGGCGGGCCCGGCCAAGTCGCGCGCTTCGCCGTTGACCAGGACGCGCATCACCCGCCGCCTTTCCGCATCCGTCCCTCCGCCCCGGCGGCAAAGCCCGCCCGGCCAAGCGCGCAACTCCGGAAAGCGGGAATCATCGTGGAATTCTGGGCGGAAACCGTGGCGGCATTATACGAACCGGCCGCGCTGGGCTACACTTCCCCCCGCAACCGCAGGGAGCTCCGCATGGGCGCCACCGCCACGGCCGCCGGAAAGCCCGCCCCGTCCGGACGACTTCCGCCCGGACTGCGCGAATGAATCCCGAAACGAGCCCGTTCCGCCCCGGCCAGCCGGTTCCGGTCGAGCTTTTCACCGGGCGAAGCAAGGAAGCCGAGCAGCTGCGCGGCATGGTCCGCGCCAGCCGGCGCGGCATCTTCAAGGTCGGGTTCGTCAGCGGCGAGCGGGGCATCGGCAAAAGCTCCCTCGCCATGTTCGCGCGCCGGCTGGTCGAACCGGATGGCGTCATGGGTTGCCACGTATTTCTGGGCGGCGCGAGCACTCTCGACGAGATGCTCCGCCAGACTTTCGACCGCATCCTCAAGGAAAGCGTCAACCAGCCTTGGCTGGAGGCGGTGCGGAATTTCTTCGGCAACCGCGTGCAGGAAGTCGGATTGCTCGGCATCACGCTGAAGCTGAACATCCCCGACCGCGACTTGACTGCCCTGCGGCACGATTTCGCGCCGGCCATGGAACGACTTCTGGAACAGGTGGGAGAGCAGAAGCAATCCATTTTCCTGATCCTGGACGACATCAACGGCCTGTCCAATTCCTATAAATTCGCGAACTGGCTCAAGAGCACGGTGGACGAGACCGCCGTGTCCGGACGCGGCGCCAACCTCTGCATCCTGTTCGTCGGCTTGGAGGAGCGGCGCCGCGAGCTGATCGCCCAGCAGCCGTCCTTGGACCGGGTATTCGAATTGATCCGGATCGCGCCTTGGTCCGACGACGAGGCGGCCTCGTTCTACCGCAATTCACTCCAGAGCGCGAACGCGGAAATCAGCGAAGACGGCCTTGAGGCGATGGTGCATTACACCGGCGGCCTGCCCGTGCTGGCGCACGAAATCGGCGATGCGGTCTGGCAAACGGCCGAGGGGCCGGAAATCCAAACGCGGGAAGTGATCGCCGGCGCCCGCGTGGCGGCCGAAGTGATCGGAGCGAGGTGGCTGGGACCGAAAGTTTTCCAAGCGATCCGCAGCGAAAACTACCGGACCATACTGCGCAAGATATCCGGACATCCGCAACTAAGTTTCCAGCGGGCGGAACTGCGGGGCCGCCTGACGCCTGGGGAACAACGCGTGCTGGACAATTTCCTGCGGCGCATGAAGAAGTTGGGCGCGCTGGAAGAAGACCCCGAGCTGCGCGGCGGCTACCGCTTCCCCAGCCTGCTGCATAAGCGGGCATTCGCGCTGGCGGGGCTCAACCGCCGTTGACCAGGACGCGCATCACTTCCCGTCCAGCTGCGCCCCCAGCTCCTCGAGGCTGAAGTAGCCGACCACGCTCGCCAGCCGGCCGTCCCGAACCGCGATGAAGTCGCAGCCGCGCAGGATCACCGCGCGCCCGGTCGGCGCCCGCTCGCCGAGCGCGCCCCGGTGAGTGCCAAACAACAGCCAGGGCGCGGCCAGTTCGCCGCTGCTCGCGGGCGTCTGCGCGATCAGCTCCAGCCGCAGGTCCGGGAAGGCGTCGAACAGCCCCTGCGCGTAGCGCTCCAGGTCGGCGCCGGCGAGCGGGCCGCCGGTGGCCGGGTCCTGATAGGTGCCGCCCGGCGCGAACAGCGCGCCGACCGCCGCGGCGTCGCGCGCGTCCCAGGCCGCGAAGTACGCCCGGACCAGCTCCTCGGGGCTCATGGCGCCGCCGCCGCCAGCGCCTGCTCCAGGTCGGCGAGGATGTCCTCGATATCCTCGATGCCGACCGACAGGCGGATGACTTCCGGCCCCGCGCCGGCGGCGGCTTTCTGCTCGTCGCTCAGCTGCCGGTGGGTGGTGGAGGCCGGGTGCACGATCAGCGAGCGGGTGTCGCCGATGTTGGCGAGGTGCGAGAACAGCCGCACGCTCTCGACCACCTTCACCCCCGCCTCGTAGCCGCCGCGCACGCCGAAAGTGAACACCGCCCCGGCGCCGCCCGGGCAGTAGCGCTTGGCCAGCGCGTGGTAGGGGTCCGCCGGCAGGCCGGCGTAGGAGACCCAGGCCACCTGCGGGTGCCGCGCCAGCCACTCGGCGCAGGCCAGCGCGTTGTCGCTGTGCTGGCGCATGCGCAGCGGCAGCGTCTCGATCCCGGTCAGGGTCAGGTAGGCGTTCATCGGCGCCATCGCCGGCCCCAGGTCGCGCAGGCTCACCGCCACCGAATAGACCGTGTAGGCGAGTTCGCCGAAGCGCTCGCGGAAGCTCAGGCCGTGGTAGGCCGGGTTCGGCTCGGTCAGGTGCGGGTAGCGCCCGTCCCGCGCCCAGTCGAAGCCGCCGGAATCGATCACCGCGCCGCCGATGGCGTTGCCGTGGCCGGACAGGAACTTGGTGGTCGAGTGCACCACGATGTCGGCGCCGTGCTCGATCGGGCTGCACAGCGCGGGGGTCGCCAGGGTGTTGTCGATGACGCAGGGCACGCCCGCCTCGTGCGCGGCGTCGGCGATCGCCCGCAGGTCGCACATGACGCCGCCGGGGTTGGCCAGGCTCTCGCTGAACACGGCGCGGGTGCGCTCGGTGACGGCGCGGCGGAAGTTCTCCGGGTCGTCCGGGTCGACGAACACCACTTTCCAGCCGAAGCGCGCGAAGGAGTGCCCGAACTGGGTGATGGAGCCGCCGTAGAGCTTGCTCGAGGCGACGAACTCGTCGCCGGCGCGCAGCAGCCCGAACAGCGCCAGCAGCTGCGCCGCATGCCCGGAGGCGGTGCACACCGCGCCGGCGCCGCCCTCGAGGTCGGCCAGGCGGTCCTGCAGCGCGCTGACGGTGGGGTTGGTCAGGCGCGAGTAGATGTAGCCGGGCTCGTCCAGGCTGAACAGGCGGGCGGCGTGGTCGACGTCCCGGAACACGTAGGCGGCCGACTGGTGGATCGGCGTCACCCGGGCGCCGGTGGCGGGGTCGGGCGCCTGTCCGGCGTGGACGGCCCGCGTGCGCAGGCCCTGCTTGCTGGCGTCGGTCATGGCGGAGGCTCCGGGGGCGGGTCAGGGGAAGGCGGCGGCGAAGCGGTTCTTGAGCTCGACGTAGTGGGCCGCCGAGTAGCGCAGGAACTCGCGCTCGGCGCCGGTCAGGGCGCGCAGCCGGCGCGCCGGGCTGCCGATCCACAGGCCGCCGTCGAGCTCCTTGCCGGGCGGCACCAGGCAGCCGGCGGCGAGCATGGTCTCGTCGCCGACCACCGCGCCGTCGAGCACCACCGCGCCCATGCCGACCAGGCAGCGGTCGCCGACGGCGCAGGCGTGCAGCACCGCGCGGTGGCCGACCGTGACGTCGTCGCCGAGCGTGGCGGCGAAGCCGCCGGGGCTGTACTTGCAGTCGTGGGTGACGTGCACCACGCTGCCGTCCTGGAGGTTGGTGCGCGCGCCGACGCGGATCGAATGCACGTCGCCGCGCAGCACGGTCATCGGCCACACCGAGCTGTCGGCGCCGAGCTCCACGTCGCCGACCACCAGCGCCTGCGCGTCCACGTAGGCGGAAGCGGGAACGCGGGGGGCGCGGCCCTCGAAGGCGCGGACGGTCACGGCTCAGGCGCGGCGGCGGCGCGGGGCGCGCATCATGCGGGACGGCGGGCCTAGAACAGCTGGCGCATGGACAGCTCGACGCGGCTGCGCCGGTACTCGAACAGCGACACGTTGGAGGTCCGCTCCTCGCGCACCAGCGACAGCGCCGGCACGAAGCCGAACAGGTGCAGGCGGTCGTTGGACAGCGTCAGGCGCGTGGTCGCCACCCGGTCGCGGCGCGGGTCCGGGCTCAGCGAGGCGTACCGCAGGCGGTCGTAGGCGGTGTGGTAGCGGTCGTGCGACAGCCGCAGGCGGGTGCCGGAGTAGCCGAACACCGGCGGCAGCTCGGCGACGCCGAAGACGCCGGCGCGGCGGTGGCGGCTGCGCACGCTGCGCGCCGCGGTGTCGGTGCGGCCCCAGCCGGCGCGCAGGCCGAACGCGACGGTCGGCGACCACTGGTAGGCGAGGTTCAGGTCGAGGTTGGCGCGGGCGCCGTTGTAGGCGTCGCTGTAGCGGTACTGGTGGCGGATCCGCTCCAGTTCGGCGTAGCCGGACAGGCGCTCGGTGAAGCGGTAGCGGGCCTCGAGCGCGGGGCCGTGGCCCTTGCTGGTGCGGCGGCCGCCGTACCAGCGCCGCTCGCCGCGCAGCACCAGGCCGACCTCGCCGCGCGGGAACAGCAGGCGCGGCCCCGCCTCCACGTACACCGTCATGTCGTCGAAGTCGTCGGAGCCGTGGTCGCGCCGGTAGACGCCGGCGCCGAGGCCGAGCCGGGTCAGGGTCCCCTCGGCCAGCTGCAGGTCCAGCGGGTGGCGGTACTCGCCCGCCGCGGACAGCACCACGCCGACGCCGGAGGTCTCGCGGCGCTCCTCCTCGATGGTGTCGGTGAACACCACGCCGGGGAACTGCGGCAGCGTGAAGGTGATGGTGCGGGCGCGGGTGCCGTTGCTGATGTTGGTGTCGGGCGCCAGCGCGAACGAGAACTCGCCGGAGACCCGCTTGCGCGCCTCGATCAGGGACAGGTGCAGCGCCACCGCCCGCGCCACCGCGGCCGGCAGTTCGCCCGCCAGGGCGCGGCGGAAGTGGTATGCGGCCGCGTCGCAGTCGTCGCCGAGCAGGTGCTCCCAGAGGTCCGGCGGCGGCGCCGCGCAGGCGCCGCGCGCGAACAGGGTCTGCGCCAGCTCCAGCCGCGCCCCGGCCAGGTCCGGGCTGCGCGCGAGGATGCGCCGGTAGCTCTCCTCGGCCTCGTCCAGCAGCGCCCGGCGGAGCTCCGGCGCGGCCGGCGCCTCCGGATGCTCCGGCGGCAACTGCGCCGCGGTGCGCGCCGCCAGGCCGAGGAAGAACAGGACGTCGGCGTCGTCGCCGTGCTGCAACGCCAGCGGCCGCAGCAGCGCCAGCGCGCTCGCCGGGCGGTCGGCCTGGATCAGCGCCTCGGCGCGGGCGACCGCTTCGGCCGGGTCGGCGGCGAAGCCGGGCGCGGCCGCGGCCAGCAGCAGCGCGGCGGCGAAGAGCGCGCCCGCGGGCGCGGCGGGGCTGCGCCCGGCGCGGGCGGGCGCCGCGGCGGATGCCGCGGAGGCTTCAGGGCCGGGAATCATGCGGTTAATTTAGCACGGCGGGCGTTTTTTCATTTAACGTTCCCGGTCAGCCTCTTGCGGACAACCTCGCTCCCGCGTCCGCGCCGCCGGGAACCGAGTTGCGAATGGAGCGAACTTGCGGCCCGGCATTGCCGCCCGCCGCAGCGGCCGGGCATAGCAGACGGCAAACGCCGCGCCCGCGCCGCCGGTTCCTCTCTCCTCCGTCCCGCAACTGCCATGCCGACCGCTTCCGCCCGCCTTGCCGCCCTTATCGCGCATCCTCGCCAAGGCGAACCGGGGCTGGTACAGCGTCAAGACCTACAGCAACGGCCGCGACCTGCGCGTGACGGCCAGCGGCTGGGCAGGCGAGCGCACTTGGTGGGGCGGCACGCTCAAGCGCATGTACATCCGGCACCGGGGCGAAAGCCGCAAGCGCCGCGACGGTCCGCGCCTGGACGCGAACATGCAGACCGCCCACATCGCCACCCCGGCGCTGACGCTGGGCGCCCGCGGCGGCTGGCGCCGCTACCGGACCGACGCGGCGGTCGAGCGCTACGACTCCTGGTGGGGCGGCCTCAGCGCCGACTACGAGCTGCCGCCGGTGCTCGGCGTCCAGGGCTTCGGCGCCAGCCTGTCCTACGACCGGCACCACCGCTATTCGGACCACGTGAAGATCACGGAGAGCCGCTCCAAGCGGCGCGACCGCCTGGGCATCGTCCGCCTGGCGCTGCACAACCGCAACATCGAGTTCGGCGACTTCATGCCGGAGACCACCCTCGTCCACGAAGAGCGAAAATCAAACGTCGAGCTGTACCGCTACAAGCGCAGCCGCATCGAGCTGGGGCTACGCCGCCTGTTCTGACCGGCCGGCATGCCGCGGCGAAGCCGCGGAATGCCGGCCGCCGCACCGCGGGCCGGCGCTTGGCGCGCCAGTCGCTTTCACTTCGGAAATTCCAAGTTTTAGTGTTATTTATCAGTAAGTTGTAGTAATTCTGTTACTGTAGTAAGCAATTTTGCTCAATAGGATAAATTCCAAGAACTATATGCTTGATTTTCAACGGTCTGGTTGTTCATCGGATGGGGTCGCGGGGTGCAGATCCGGCCCGCCGCAGCGGAACGGGACGGCGATGCGGAAACTCCGCCGGCCGCACCGTCCGCCGCCGTTGCCCGCACGCCGAAACCGCACTTCCATTTCCCGCCGCGCCGGGTCAAGCGCGATGCCCGCAACTGATCACCAGCGTGGTTGGATGCGGCGGTTTTCGAACGGCTGGGCGCTGGATGGGCGGAGCTGAACGGCATGGGAAATCCTCGGAAACTGGGACTCCCCGGTTTACTGGACTTCCACTAGAATCGGTGAAGACCCGTAAATTCCCATTGCATGAATTTAAATACAATATTATTTATCAATATATTACATATATTTTTTTACTGTATTGAGCAATTTTGCTCAATATGGTAAAATCACTTCCATGACATACGAACGGAAACAGGTTTCAACCCTGCTGGAGCGCCTCGGTGAGGAACCTAGGACGCTGATCTACGTAACCGGGCCACGGCAGTCCGGCAAGACCACGCTGGTCCAGCAGGCGCTGAGGAAAATCGACCGGCCGCACCGATATCACCTGGTGGACGACCCGAAATCGGATTCCGATTTCCCGGAAACTGGCCATGATCTATCGTTCGGCGCCCAGAAAAATGCGGAATGGCTGGTGCGAGTCTGGGAAGAGGCTCGCGCGGAAACGAGCGGTTCGAAGCAAGACTTCATTCTCGTTCTCGATGAGATTCACGCTATCCCGGATTGGTCGCGAACGGTCAAGGGCCTCTGGGACATGGACCGCTTGAACGAACGCCCGCTGCATGTCGTTCTGCTCGGTTCCGCCCCTCTGCTCATGCAGAAAGGCTTGAGCGAAGGTCTGACCGGTCGTTTCGAGTCGCTGTTCGTCCCGCATTGGTCCTTCACGGAAATGTCCGAGGCATTCGACTTCAACTTGGAGCAATACTTGTATTTTGGCGGCTATCCGGGCGCGGCGCCTTATATCGGGGATGAGAATCGCTGGCGCGACCATGTGAGCAAGACCATGATCGAGCCCAGCATAGACCGAGATATCCTCATGTTGCAGCGGATCAACAAGCCGGCCCTGCTGAAGCAAGTGTTCGAACTGGCCGCCCTCTACTCCGGCCAGATACTTTCCTACCGGCAAATGCAGGGGCAACTCGTGGATGCCGGCAACACGACGACTCTGGCCCATTACCTCGATCTTCTCGCAAAAACGGGCTTGATCAAGTCCTTGCCCATGTATTCCGGCAGCTTCAGCCGCCAGATAAAGTACAGCCCAAAACTCAACGTTCTCAATACAGCGTTGATGACTGCCTGCACTTCCCACTCGTTTGCGACAGCGCGGAGTGACCGGCGATTCTGGGGACGGTTGGTTGAAAGCGCTGTCGGCGCGCACCTGAGCAATACGAAAGAAACCAGAATGCGTCTTTCCTATTGGCGGCGCAACGGCAACGAGGTGGATTTCGTCCTGAACTTCGATCAGAAACTCTTCGCCATAGAAGTCAAGAGCGGCAAGATGAAAAGCCGGCGCGGGCTTGACGCTTTCAGCGAGAAATACAAGAAAACTTCTCAAGTGGCGGTCGGACAAGGTGGGATCCCGCTGGAGGAATTCCTCTCCACATCTGCGGAAGCACTGTTTGAAAGCCTGTGAAAGACTTTCTCGCCCCGCGCACCTACACCAAGGTATCCGCCAAGGAACCGCAATCCTATGCGCCCGAAGACCTGCGCGGCCACGACGCCTACGTGCTGCTCGGCGGCCCGGGCTCGGGCAAAACGAAGATGTTCGAGTATGAGGCCGAACAGGAGGGCTGCCGTTACGTAACTGCGCGCGACTTCATCGTGCTGGCTCTTTCCAAATGGCGCAATACCACGCTGTTCATCGACGGGCTGGACGAGGCGCGTGCCGGGTCGAGGGACGGACGAAAACCAATCGATAAAATCCGCGCCAAACTGGAGAAGTTGAACCGGCCCCGATTCCGCCTTTCCTGCCGCACAGTAGACTGGTACGGCGAAAACGACAGCCGTGATCTGAAACCCGTGTCTCCGAACGGCAACGTAGAAGTTTTCCAGCTTGACCCGCTCTCGGATGACGCGGCCCACGAGTGCCTGAAGCACCATCCCAGCATCGAGAATGCCGAAGAATTCCAGCGACGCGCCTGCGAGCAGGGAATGCACTTTCTGCTGACCAATCCGCAGAGTCTGCAGATGCTGGCAGACTTGGTCGCAAACGGCACTTGGCCTGAAACGCGGATGCAACTATTCGACATCACCATCCGAAAATTGTTGCAAGAACACAACCATGAACACATCCGCGTGGCCCCCCCTATCTCTCTGGGCGACTTGATGGACGCGGCTGGAAAACTATGCGCCGTGCAGTTGCTGAGCGGCATCGTCGGTTACGCCCGCACGGGCAACAGCCGCTCCGGCTGCCCCAGTCTAGATGAAGTTCCAGAAAACAATCCCGCTTTCCTCAACCGCGCTTTAGGCACCCGCCTATTCAAGGAAGAGAAAGGCGACTGCCTCATCCCCATACACGTGCAGATGGCGGAATTCTCTGCAGCGAAATATCTAGCAAAGAGAATTAAGGAAAATTTGCCCGCTAGACGGATACTCGCCTTGATGACAAGCGGAAACGGAGCTATCGCGCCGGAACTTCGCGGCCTGTCTGCTTGGCTCGCCACGCACAGCAAAAGCAACCGGAGAGAGCTTATCGCACGCAATCCTATCGGAACAGTGCTGTATGGCGATGTCCGCAACTTCTCCTGCGATGAGAAATCCCAAATACTGGACTGCTTGAAACTAGTTGCTAAAGAACAACCCTGGCCGAAAATCCTAGACTCCATCGATCCCAAACTAGGAGACTTGGCCACAGATGATATGGAGGAGAAATTCCGAGAGTACCTGGAGAATCTGGACCCGGAAGATATTGCTGAGAGGTCATTCGCCTTGATTCTTCTGGAGGCCATAAAAAACAGTCCGATACATTGGCGGTTCGCTACTTCTATGCTGAAGATCGTCAAAAATAACCAGTGGCCTTCCGCTATAAGGGAGCGCACGCTTGATGAATACATACGTTGCGCCAAAAATAACGACGCAACAACTTCGGATCTTTTGCCTTTGCTTCAGGATATGGAAAAGGATCCAAACTTAGATCCCACGGACTCGCTCACGGCCCGGTTGCTTGAAGCACTCTACCCATACCCGGGCGCGCTGTCCGCCAAGGAGATCCTGCGATATCTGCGCCGACCTAGAATGCGGACTCTTATCGGAAGATATAAGGTCTTTTGGGGTGAACGCATCGACCAAGAAAATCCCAGCCAACTGGCTGAACTTCTAGACGCTTTCGTGGCACAGTACGACCGCCTCTGCAGTGAAGCGCTAGCTGATTCTCCGCCCAACTTTTTTCTAATCGAGATACCCCACAAGCTGCTGAGCCGCTTTCTTCTCACAGCGCCACCGAAAACGATCAAACTGAAGCGCCTATTCTCTTGGCTAAGAGCCGCCGCGTGGCCCGGAAAGCCTGGACACGAGCCGGGGGGCCAGGACGCAACACAAATTGTTGCATGGCTTGAACGACGCCCTGAAGACTACAAAGCTCTCATCAAAATGGGCTGGGAGCACTGCGTGGCGCAATCGGGATGCGCCAGCACCGAAGAATTCATGGAGTGCCTATTCCTGTTGGAACGGTGCTTTTGCCGCGCGATGTTGCCAAAAGACTTCGGCCGCTGGTGCCTTGACCAAGCCGTTGCTATCGACAACCAGATTATCCGGGAATATTTGGGCCGACAAATTGCCAATTTTGTACACTGGAAACAACACGATGAAGATCTTTCTGTGGAAATCGTGCAGGAATGCGCTTCTGGACACTTTGAACTTCTCAGGAGTTTTCAGGAACGGCTTTCCGAGCTTAAGGAAAACGATCGGTTATCCGAGGAAGAAGGCTGGCGAATTAAGGATATCCGCAAAAAAGATGCTACGCTAGCAAGAAAGCGGAGACTAAAGCGGTATGCGGAAATCAAGCAACATGAAACCGCTCTGAAAGAAAACTGTTGCTCGCCCGGAATACTCGACTTTCTGGCGCGAGCATATTACGGGGAATTTGGCAACATCCGCGGCCCAAACCCCAGATCTCGATTGCGCCTCCTCCTGAACGATGATGCGGAACTAGTAAACGCTGCGCTATGCGGGTTGCATGGAGCAATGGAGCGAAGTGACCTGCCTGTGGCAGATGAGATTATCAGGCTTACCGCGCAACACAGGATCCATCTGCTGGCAAAACCATTTTTAATCAGTTTCGGCGAGGCTATGCGGCAACAGCCCGAAACCGTTGTGTCCGTGGAGGAAAAGCATCTTCGCTTAGCGCTCGCCATCCACTACACAGCCCCCATTCGCTGGATAGACAACAAACCGCCAGAATGGCACGGAAAATTATTGGAAACTCATCCGCAGGTCGTCGCCGAAATGCTGGTGAAGTCCGTCAGATCGGAGCTGCGCAGCAAGCGTGATTGCCGCTCCATCCTCGACCACTGGTTTTCATCCTCAAATCACGCTGAAATCGCTCGAAGATCAGCTCTGCCTCTGCTCCGGTCATTTTCGCCTCGAGCCGCGGGAAATCTTCTCCCTAGCCTGAAGAGACTTCTTGCGGCCGCCCTATTGTGGAGCCCAAATGATGCGTTCCTCCGCTTGGCGGGACGCAAACTCTCCTCTCCCCACATGACGGTAGCGCAACGCGCCTGCTGGCTAACCGCTGGCTTTCTGGCTGCGCCCGATGCTTACCGGGAAGAGTTGAAATCCTTTGCCACTGAGAACAGCCTCCGAATGCAGCACCTCGTGGAATTCATCGCTGACGCGCCGCAATACCTGACGACGCGCGCTGAAGCAGAATCCTTGTTTTTCCTGATTCAGCTGCTCGCGCCATCCTGCAGACACTTGCTTGATGATGATGCTGATGACTCCGAAATGGGGGTATGGCCAACATCTTCTATGCAGGCTGGAATGTGCATTGATTCCTGGATAAAGCGACTTGCGATCGATCCATCTGAGGAAGCGACTCGAGCACTCGAAACACTTGTCGCCGACGAAAATCTCCACGCTTGGACTTCCCAACTGGAACACGCACTACACAGACAAAAAGAACTTCGTCAAGTAACTGACTTCGACCTGCCCACCATCGACCAAGTAATCATGACGCTCCGGAACGACAGGCCTGCCAATGCCGCGGACCTGGCCGCGCTAACTTTCGACATCCTCGAAGAAATCGCCAGCAAAATCCGCGGCGGGAGCCCGGTCGAATGGCCACAATACTGGAATCTGGATCCTAGAAAACGCGAGCCACCGACACCTCGGCACGAAGACGACTGCAGGGATACGCTGTTGTCTCGCCTAAAGGACTCCTTGCAACGACTAGGAGTTGACGCGCAACCGGAGGCACGCTACGCCAACGACAAACGGTCGGACATCCGCGTGTCTTATGAAAGCTTCAATGTTCCGGTGGAAATCAAGAAAAGCAATCACCCGAAGTTGTGGACCGCAATCGAGGATCAACTGGTCGAGAAATACACTCGAGACCCCGGCGCGAACGGCTATGGAATTTACCTGGTCTTCTGGCTCGGGAAAGAACTATGCCAGCCTGCACCCTCCGGCGCACGGCCGGAAAGCGCAGAGGAGCTTCGCCGACAATTGCAAAACGCGCTTGAGGGAGAACAGGCGCACAAGATTTCAGTCTGCGTGCTCGACATCGAACCGCCGCCGCGGAAATGAAGACGCCTCCAGCTCTGCGCCTGCAGACGCCGAACCGGGGAATCCAATCACTTCCACAGCCTGACAACAAAACGGCCGCCGTCCTCGACCAAATCGGGTTCGGTACCGTTGTGCGCCCGCATGGCCTTGGCGATGGCGCAGGGTACCCCCAAGCCCAGATGTCTCATATAGCCGTATGCGCACAATACGTCTTTCAACAGTCCATTCCGCGCGGCCCGGCACCCGCGCTTCACCGTTTCCGCCGTCACGCCGTCAGGAAGCAGCCCGGGCGAAATCACCTCCAGTCGGTCCTGGTAAAGGGAAAGCTCGATGGCCGCATCCTCCCAGACGTAGTCCCGGTGCGCCACCGCATTGACGACCGCCTCCCGCACTGCCGCCAACGGCAGGGATTCCCCCCGCCGCCGCCGCGCCCCGCGCAGCCGGGCGGCGGAACCCATATTTCGGAAAACGAAGTCCACCGCCCGATCAACGACCCCCTTGTCGCCCACGCGTATGCGGTCTCCCGCCGCTCCGGAGAAAGCAGAAACCAGCGGCCCCCACATCGCTTCCTCGTCCGCGGCGCCGCCCGCCTTTTCCCGGCCCGGGTACGCGGCCGCGGCGATGCCCGCCTGCGGCAGCCAGCGGCCGGGTTGTTTCCCGAACAGCAGCAGCCCCGACATGGTGGCCGCCGCAGCGCCCCCAAACTCGAGAATGCCCGTGTCCGCCAGCAGCCTCAACCAGCCCTTTCGGTCTTGTGCGGCGAGCACGGGCTGTCCGAGGACCGCGCCGAAATAGTACTCGAGCCGCAACCGGTCCAAGTCCTCCGGGCCGGACCCGGGAACGGCCTTGAGATCGTGGCGGACGACGGCCGCAGACTGATACAGCCGCCCCTCTTCCAGGCGGTCGGCCGCGCGCGAAGTCCTGCCGGCCCGCACGAACGTGCCCCACGCGGCTTCCTCCCGCGCCTTGTACGGACGATCCGGCCCGTCCGCGGGCACCCCGAGCACGCCGACCATCCTGCCGTCCAGCGCGATGAACTCGAGGCCCGGGACCAACGGCGGCTGAAGGTTTTCGCGGACGCTATCCCGGACCCAACGCGCGACCTCCCGGCGGCTGCGCGCGAGGCCGGAAACGCGGCCGTCGTCCTCCACGCCCAGCAGCACCCTCCCGCCCCCGGAATTGAGCATGGCGGCCAGGTCCCGGCCCAGCTTCTCCGGGCGGGCGCCGTCCCGGCCGAATCCGACCCGGGGGCCTTCGCCCCCGGCCAGCAGCTCCAGCAGTTCAGTCCCGTTCATCAGCAGGGATCCCCTCAGGGCGCATGGGCGGCGCAGGCTCCGCCCGCTTGCCGCCGCTCACCCCCCTCTTCTTCCTGGAACCGTTCCGCATAGTGCTTTTCGAGCAGGGAATCGGGAATGATCGCGCCTTCCCCGCGGCCGCCGTTGTACACCGCATGCCAAGGCGTGCCGGGCTGATGCGTGATCGCGGACAAATCCCACGCCGAATAGCCGCGGTAGGCGCGGAGCACCGCTTCGAGCAAATCGTTCTGGTTTTCATCCAAGACGGCGGACCGGTCCGCCGGCGCGGCGGTAATGGGACCGCCACGGAACGACTTGTACGTGTGGTAAACCGTCGGGACCGCGGGCCCGTACCTCCACGCCTCCGCCGGCTCGGCGATGAGGCCGCGCCCGAAGATGCCCAGCATCCATCCATGGCAGAGATAGGCCAGCTTGAGGACGTGCATGGGCGTCGTCGGCAAATCCCGCCGCAGCCACAAGATCTGCTCCGCCGCCGTCCGGGACGGTAGTGCGCCCTGGTTCCTGTTCACCGGCTCCTCCCGCCTTGCTCGCAACGGACCAAAACCGCATCCGGCCGGCAGACGAAAAAGCCCGCGGGCGCCATGGACATGGCCGCCAACTCCGAGAATGGACGCCGCCAGCCCGGGAATTGGGAAAACATGCGAATCAGGCGCGCCTGCTCCGCGGTCAGCCGGCGGAGGCCTGCTCCAAGGACCGCTGCACACCCCTCCACACCAGCGCGACCATCTCGTCAATATGCGGCGTATCGGCCAGAATGGCATTGTCCTCCCGCGAGAGACCATTGTGCAGATCGTCCGGCGTGTACTGCGAGAACTTTTCGCTTCCGGCCCATCCCTGGGGCGATCGATCCTTCCGCTCCACCAACCCTATCGTCTCCGCAATGCCGCGCGCACAACCGCCGAACCCCCCGAGCAAAAACACGGGCTGCCGCGCCTCGAGGGACAGCAGCACTTCCTCGGCGACCCCCGGCATGCGCCCCTTGTAGCCCTCGATTCGTCCGCCGGCGGCAATGCGAGCAACGGTCTCCCCGCACATGGTGCCCCGCATCGCGCTGAGGCCGCTCTCCCACTCGCCGGCGTCCGGCTCGCGCGGCGACATCGCCCGGCGCCGGTCCCATTCCAGCCGGGCTCCGTCCCGGTCGAGGAACACCAGGCGGACGGCCTCCCCGTGCCCTACGCAGAACTCGTCAAGCTGTTCCAGCGTCATGCGGATATGCACCGGCCACGCCAAGTAATCGGTCACGGCGATTTTCCCGCAGTGGTGCGGATGCCCTTGATAGCGGACCAGCAACTGGAGCAGCAGGCCGGGGAATTCGTCGGCGCGCAGGTCGGCGCCGTAGGCCAGGCTCTGGCCTGAGGCCAGCAGATGCATGGCGATATTACCCATCAGGTCGCGCAAGTGCAGGTCGCTCGTGCCGTAAGCGGCCATGTCGGGACTTTCCGAAATGGACACCGCCACTGCCGGGGCGTTTTCCGCGTGCGTCACAAGGCTATCCAAAGCCTTTCTCCGGGCCATCAAGTCGCGCACGGAATCGCCACGTCCGCTGCGAACCGACGGCTCGGCTGCGGCGCTCCCGGGCCTGCCGCCGTCGCATCGGCGAGTGTCCGGGCCGCTGGCCGCGTTATCCGGATACGGCCGGTCCTTTTTCGGCACAACCTGCTCCTGCCCGTTCACGATGACCACGGCGCCCTTTTCGCGGGCCGCTTCGCGCCTGCCATAATCCGCTCCCGTGGATTGCCGGAAACCGATTATACGCCCCGACCCGCCTGTTTCCCGGCGGAAATGCCGCCCGCGCCAACGGGCGCAACCCGAGCACTCAAACGCGGCGCTGCGGAAGCGGTCGCTACCGGGAATGGCGTACGCCTCCAGCGGCTATTGCAGGGGCCAGCTCCCGCGGGCACCGGCCGGGAGAGCTGATTACTCAGATCCGCGGGTGGTTCTAACAGACATGCAATTCAACCGTCCCCTTTCAGCGATTCCAAATAATCAACCAATTCGTGCATATGCGTATACGGAAAGTTCCCATCCGGATCTGACTCCGCCTGCCGCAGAATCTCGCCGCTGTGTTTCCGCGCGTCTTTCAGCCCGGAGAGGATGCGCCTCCAATTCTTGGTTCCTTTCATCCCCTTGCTGTATCCCGGCATATGCCCAATCAAGTCCCTCTCCGCTTCGTGGCAAGACGACATGTCTCCCGAAACGGGATAGAGACGCGCTGTCTTCCTGAAGTGGAGCAGCAACCAATATTCAAAGCACGGCACCGACGGGATGGCCTGAACAATCTCGAGAAGCCCAGAGCCAGACCGGATTTTCCGCACTGTGGGCCGAAAGCTCTGATGCTGGTCCCGGTCGAAAACGCAAAACACCCTGCTGTATTCGTCCGGGAGAGACGCATTCATGCGTTGTTCAGCAGACCGGAGCACACCGCCCGGATGGTGGGGACTGCCCTCCCGCAGGTCGGCCACGGCTCGGTTGATGCCCAGATGGTCGATCAATTCGCGCAAATAGGCCAATTCCGTCTTGCCTTCGCTGACAATCAGAATGCGCCGCCTCGCCCGCCGCTCCGTCTGTTCGCGCCGGTAATGCCTGCCCCTTTCCGCCCGGCCTCTCTGAGCCATCGCTACCACCCGGCATCCAGAACATCATGCAGCTCTCCCATGCTTTTTACATACGGCAGGGCACCGTATCGCCCGGACAGGTATCTGCGCGCGAAGTTCTCTTCGCCCTTGCGGGGGCTGTAATCGGTCAGCCGGAATAGCCGCGTGGACCGCTCCTTCCTTTCGCAGAACCAGACTTGATCCCTGCGCAACAGCTGCGGGTCAAGCACGGACGTGTCGTGAGTCGTGAACACCAGCTGCGGGCTCTCAGCGTCGGTCTCCGGAGAATGAAACAATTCCACCAAAAACCTGACCAGCTGCGGGTGCAGATGATTGTGCAACTCGTCGACCACAAGCACCGCGCCGCTCCGTAGCGTTTGCATCACGGATGCCGCATACGCGAACAACTTCCGTGTGCCGTCCGATTCTGCCCACCAATCGAGCGACTGCATGGACCCGTCTTTCAGACAGTACAAGAAATCCACGGACATCCTGAACCGTTTAGCGCCATGCCGCCCATCGGCATCTTTTGGCGAAGAATCTTCACCTTTCTCCTCCGCTTTTTTCACCACGATATCATCCACGTCGATATCGGCCGTCTTCAGGAAAGCCAACACCACTTCTTTAGCCTCAGCCCGTTCGCAGAGCAATCCCGAAGGAACCGGGGACAGTCTGCCGCCCGGCCCGATCACCGTCAGCGTCTGCGAAAACCACTCGTATACCGGCCGCAATTGCTCATTGTTCAGTTGCACGGCGGTGGACAGGAACAGGGCGTTGCTCCGCGTGGCGCGCCGCCACAAGGCCCTTTCACTCTTGGACCCCTCCAGCTTCGCCATCGCCCCCCATTCGTCCGACTGTGTTTTCCTGTCATACTTCCGGTCGATCCAACGCTGCGGGCGGCCTTTCGGGAAAGCCAGCAACCACTCCTCGGTCACGCGTTCCGCGGTGGTTGCAAAGCCGTACTGGTAACGGATGCCGTCCCGGATGAAAGTTACTTCGAATTCGCTCGGCTTGCTGCGGCTGCTCCGGTCGAAAAGGAATGGGGCAACCGGCAACAAATCGCCCTGTTGCGAATCTTTCGCCGAGCGCAGGACTATTTCCCGCATGGTGCGCAACGCATAAACAAGGTTGGTCTTGCCCGAGCCGTTCGGACCGTATATCGCCGCGCTGCGGAGCAGTGTTTCAGGAGACACGACTCCCGAATCAAAGGTGTTCGTGTCGGCCAGTTCGCTGCCCTGGCCTTTCACCATGCTGAGCCGGGCCGTGTCCCGGACCGACAGGATGTTCTTGGTTTCAAACTCGATAAGCATGAATAACCTCCATTTTCAGGAAATCAGGAGCCGCATTCTACCATTAATCCGGAAAAATTGACTGATGATATTAAAAATACAGCCCGTTCTTGGCTTTCCAGAAGAAATCCTTTTCAGGTGGCACCGTGGGCACCTTGGCCGCGCTCCGGCATCCGCGACCAGTATCGCACCCATGCTCACCACTTATCGGATGGGTGCTTTCGGCCGGGTGTTGCAGTTCGTTCTCTCCAAACCACTCAACGAATTCGGCGGGCGGGCGGACTGCTACTCGAAGTTCGTCACAACATCGGACAGTGCAGCTAGTCGGCACCACCGGATGAATACTACGGACCTTTCCAGAAGTCGCTGGAAGCATTGCGCGGCGAACACCTCAAAAGGCGGTGCGGCACTGAGCGGAAGAGACGCTACGCAGGCTCGCGCGAAACACACCAAATCATTCGGGAGAAAGATGAAGAGCGGAAAGTGTCCCAAGAGGTTTGAGCGCCGACCGGAATAAGACTGCCATACTTAATCAGCATGGCTCCCAAAGAGATCCCTATGCCATCACACTCCATGAACCCTAAGTACGCTTGCGTCCCGCGGTTTTGTGCAAGATGTTGCGTGAAGTTCAAAATGACGTATCCAATGAAATAACCGGGCTGCGCCCTCCAGTACAGACCCAGTCAGTTAACGGACTTCAACACAAATGCGCGAAACCTCTTAATGCGAGTTCAATTAATTTTCTTTCCCCAATCTTATATTTTTCCCCTCTCGTAACTTATCTGGTTAAGCTGTTGGCAACACTCTTCAATTGAATTACTTAAAATGCTGATTTGCAGAAAAACACGTTCTCCCATTTTCATGCTTTCCCGCCCTTGCACAGATCCATTCATCCAGCCCCGCCACATCCAACCATTAGTTAATACTACCCAAGTACTGCCGAGTTCGTCCGCATATAAACTTGCCTGACCTTGAGCCGTTCTCGTCAAAGTATCGCCTGTGTTTTTCGCTTCTACCACCCCAGTACAAACTGATTCTGTCCCATATAGCGCATAATCCACTGCATTTTGTCCGTCCTCGCTTGTGGCTTGCTCAAGATGCACTTTGCTAGGGTCAAGAACATCCCAACCTAAAACCGTCAACACCGGATCTACAAGCAACGTTCGAGCGCGCAACTCAGGGCGCCCTTTTTCTTCAAAGTATCCTCGATTCTTCTCGTATCTCTCCTTCACTTCCTGCAATACCGCCTGCAATTTGGCATCAAGTTGCACATCCATGGTGTTAGGTCCTCCAAAACTTGAGAATTATGCGTCGCCGACGGTCAGGCATGGCGTGACTTTGCGGCCAGTCCATGTTCTTCGGGAACGATTACGTTACTATTTTCCTCGGCAAGACCTGAGCGAGCACCCGCAACTTTTTGCGCGTCGCTACCGACTTTTCGGGCTTGGCGATGCAACCAGACCGATCTCTTTTTTCGCTCCCGCTTCCGACCCTGCTCAATTTCCCAGTCGGAAAGATTTCTTGCCGGCACGATTTTGTTCCGCCTGATGAGATAATGGGACCGACACGGGAATTGCCAGTTTCCAATGGACGGGTACAGAGAAACTTCTCTGCCATCCCAGTGTATCTTCCAAGCGGTCGGATGAATCGGGGTGGCGACTTTCATCCCACAACCACAAGCGCACTTGTGTGTCGCGGTTCCGTATCTGATGCTGATATACAACACCCCATCCTCGATTTCTTCCGGCACGGTTTCCACGAAAACAGGTGTGATTTCTGTGTGCATGGCCTCATCCTCGCAGATTGGAGAGCAAGTTCGCGCTGATGGTAAACGTCGAATGTATTTCCCGCTTATTGTCAGCGTAAACCCCCATCTGCTTTTTCCAGTATAGCACTGCCAGACTGGCATTCAGCGCGTTCAGCTCCACTGTTTGAATATTGGCGTCATACTCGCCGCGCTCAGCTTCGCCCTCAGTCTGCACTCGCTGCCAAGCCATCGCACGGCTCCCTTCTCTGCTTCCAGTAACTCGCAGGATGCCGCTCAGTTTCCCGTCGACCTTGTCCAGTCCCATGCCGACATCCACGAACGGAATTCCCTTCCCCTCCAAGTACAGGAAAAGATCTTTCTTCACTCTTGGAACGTCAACTGCAATAAACACGAAATCCAGAGCGCCTAATTCCGCCAGTGCGGCGCGGTCCGCTTTTTTGCCGTGGCCGAAAACACCGGCCCGATACGCACCGTAGCGACGCGCATACATTTTCGCTTTATTCTCCCGCCGCCTCAAGTCATTCAAGCTCCATGCACCCGGCGCACGGAAAACATTGTGTTGGAGAAACTCGTCGTGATCAAACAGATGAATCTCTTTCACCCGCGTCTTGCTAATAAAATCCAAAATGTACGAACCGCTGCCGCCGAGGCCGACGATCGCAATCCGTTGCCCGCGAACTCGGTTGCTGACCTCCGTAATGCCTGCGCGTCCCGATGCGGTTTCCGTATAGAGAAACGGATCATCCGGGTCATTCGTATCCGGCCGCAAAACGATGCGCTTGTCTCTCCATCGGCAGTCTGGATCCAGAATTCTCACCTCACGACTGATAATTTCTGCATAGCGGCTCATCTTCTCGAAGTAATCCTGATATTTCCCGGTTTCACGCGGTTTGGCAGAAAACCGGTGCTGCGCTTTCAGCCCTGGCTCCAGTTCGACTTCTTCGGACTGATTCCGGATCGCATCGATCGGTTCGCCATTCGCCCGACACGGGTAATCTCCCTGAAAATATGCCGTATGGTCGCTCGGGCTGACCGTCCGCTCGCCCGATAAATCAAGAACCGACATCAGCTTGCCCGTCTTCACCATGCGTTCGCCATCAACGTACGGAACGCCATGCAACACCAGATGGCTGCCCAGGACTTCGATATCAAATCCTGCGTCAGCCAACTTCTGCAGATCTTCGCTACGACTGATCAGTTCGCTGGACATGGAGGATTACCCGCTCAGTAACTTTCAGGCACTCTCCGGGGCCGAGCTCGCCCTCGGGCCTGCCGCGGGCCTGCGACGCCTCGAAAGTCACCGTGAAGATGATCTGTTCCCCTCTCTCCGAATCATCGTACGCCAACGCGACAATTTCCTCGAAACTGATCTCCTCATTCGGGCACGTCTTCTCCTGCCCGTTCACGATGATCACAGTGCCTTTTTCAGGGATTGCTTCGGCATCCGTCATAACTTGCTCCTGTCAGCAGCGGCAAACCCATTATACGCCCCCGCCCTCCTGCTCCCCGAAGCCGCCCGCCTCGTCTTGGCGGGTACCACCCAAGTGCCCAGAGGGGAATGGCACGCACTCAACAACTATTGCAGGGTCGGGACCGTTGGGCCGGCAATGCTCTCGCCATCTGAGCCTCATGCGCCTGAGCCCCGGATTTGGCCAAGTGTTTTCCGAGAACGGCTCGCCACCCGAGACCGGATATTGTTGCGCCCTCCGGCACAGTCCGATTATGCCCTCGCTGTGAAGATTCCGGAGCCGGCGGGCATTGCCGTTCCCCTCAGCGCGCACCGCCCGGAAAAAACCCGCGCCAAGTCCGAGCTTAATGCGCCAAATCAAGGAGAAATCCCGAATTCCGAACCATGAACAAGCCCGCGTTTTTCGTTATAATCAGTTGATATTTCTGTTATTTCAGCAGAATTGACCCAATTGACCTTAATTGACCCTCAATAGACCCGCAATAGACCCGAACGGCCCCGCTTGAGGTTCGCCGCGGCATCGAGCTGGATGGCGCCGACCAAGGCCGCAGGCTGGAGGCCATGAACTGTTCGCGGAACCGCCGCGCCGCAGATCAGGCAGGCATAGGGGCCAGCGTGGCGCAGATCGATCCGCAACAGCCGCTCGAGCGGTCCGAACTCCGCCTTGCGGGTCGACCGCGGCGGGCGGATGTCCACGCCTGCTAGAGGCATGCCCCTAAGGTGAGAGGAGTCGGCGGCGCGGCTTTCCTCCGGAAGCGATGCCGGGCCCGAGTTCAGCGGCTTCCACGCCAAATCCGATCGCCCCCGCTAAACAAATTTCATGCCGCCAACTCCAGGCGCTGGCGCAATTTCCGGTTAAGAGGCTCAGGAGATTCCAGCGTTGAAACCATTCCCCCCCCCCCACATCCGAAAGCCGCGCAAGATCCATCTTGGGGATTTCCGTCTGATCGTCAAACACTAGGAGAGATTCGAACTTGACTTGATGCCGATGAAAGTACGCCAGCATGATCGTGGCCAGCCGCGCCTTATCCCGATTGGGGATCCCGTACAGAAACAGCGGAATGCCGTTTTTCCCCTCCAGCATGAAATCCACCAGATAGATTTCGGAATTCGGTGCCTCCGGCCGGTAATCCTGATGAATCCTACTTTCATCCACCAGTTCGAGCAGGGATTGCTTAAGATCTTCGTAGAATGCGGAACGGACACGCACGCGGGAAAGCAGCGTCAGTTCGTAGACGCGCGTGAGCGCCTGCCCGAAAGAAAACAGGTTCTCCAACAGCCGCTCGGGAGCGGTCTCGAGACAGAACGCCCCCTGCTCCCAAGTCAGGCCGGTTTCGCCCATGATGCGCTCCAGCTGCGCCCCTCTCGGCCCGTCCATGAAAGCATCGACATCATGCTCGTAACTGGCGTGCATGAGCGTGTGGCCTTGGTCGGAAAGCCGGAGCCCGCCGGAGGCGGTCTGGGTAAGGCGGACCGGAAAACGGTTTCCGTCGGGAAACGCGAAATGGGTCCGCACCATGAGCGTGCCGTCCGGGCGCGCCTCGACTTTCACCTCCGCGCAGAGGCGCTCGCACAAGAGCTTTTCCAGCGCAGCCCGATTGAGCGCCATCAGAGCAACTCCGGCCGATCATGCTTCGCGGCTATCCCGGCCACATTGCAGTCCTCTAGGAGGCAAGCCAAGGCGCCTTCCAGCGTCCTGTACCTGTCGGTCTCCCGCGCCTCGGCTTCCGGCTTCCGGCCGGCGGCGATGGCCCCCTCGGAAGCCCGGTCTATTATCCGTTCGACACCGGCAGTTACCCGGCCTGTCGCCGAATGCTCTCCGCCCCCGGCTTATGGCGCTCCATTGAAGCCTCCTGCATGGGCCGCCGCATCGTGGCCGGATCTACTCCCGCTTTCATTGCCGCCAAAATCCCTGCGGCCTCCCAGTAGTTCTCCGCTTCGCGGTATTGGCCGTCCCGCCAAGGCAAGCACGTCAGATCGTTGCGCATGAGACTCTCGTTTTCCCGCACCGCGATGACCGGAATGCCCTGCCGCAGCGCCCCGATGGTGGCCAGGCCCAAGCAACCGGCCGGAATAACCAGGCAGGAGACATCTTCGGCGGCAAGCGCGTGGGGCAGGCGCATCTCGCTTTCTTCCGTGACGATGGCCGGGCTGGTGTGCAGGCCCTTGAGGACGCTGTTGAGAAACGCCATGGACACCGCCTCCGCCCCCATCCGGGGGTCGACCACGCCCACGTCGTACTCGAGCGCCTCCCGGCTTTCCAGCATGGGCGCGTGCGCCGACGGCTTGCCGTACAGCAGCGACACCGCATGCGTCAGCATCGCCTCCACGCCGCCCCAGGGATTGCTGAGGTCGCCGGCGGCGTCGAAGTACGCCCGGAAGTCCTCCATCGGCAGGTCGACGGCGGAAGCGATGGCGACGGCATCGTAGCCGTCTCCGGCCTGGTCGAGCACGGCGCACAGGGCGTCCAGGTTCTCGATGCTCCCGACCGCGCGGCCGGACCCCGAACGTTCGGCGGCCATGCGGAACGGCTCCTCCATGACGACGATGCGGCAGTCGGCCCCCAGGGTGCTCCGCGCCGCATTGACCGCGTTGATGGTGCCGTTGGTGACGAATTCCTCTTCATGCGCGCCGACGACGACGAGAATCCGGTTGGCGCGGACCCGGCGCAGCCCCGCCGTGCCCAGCAGCAGGCGGTCCAGGACGCTGCCCTCGACGTACAGGGTGTTGGGCGTCATCTCATTGATGTCGGAAGCGTTGACCACGTTCGGATGCGTGATCAGGCAGTCGCACAAGCCGGCCAAGGCGCGGGCCACGGGCGTCGCGTCGCCGGCATGGCCGCCGACGCTCGCGCCGATCCCGGTGGGCACGACCAAGACGACGTTGAACTGCTCCGCGTTCTCGCCCGACCGCGGCCGGAAATCCAGCAGTCCGCGGGCGGGCGAGATGACCGGCAGAGGATTTCTGAGCACCCCGACTTCCAGTTCGCTGGCGCGGGGGGTGGAAGCGGTGACCGAGATCCGGATGGGGGTCTCGCTGTGGTCCAGGTGTTCGCGCAACGCCGCGCGGACGGCATCCAGATAGTCCGGATGCCGCGGCGACGCCGGGACGGTCAGTTCTCTTTCTCGTATGTGCACGGCCTTTTCCCTATATTGTTATTGTCAGGCGGTCCCCCTTGGAAGAGACACCGAGGGGGCGGCACGGGCGGTAATCATAACCGAATCCCCGCCGGAGCGGCGCGGCGGGGCGGCACCGCCCGGCGGGCGGATTTCTCCCGAAGCTGGCGGGGCTTCGGCCCGCGGATCTTCAATAGCACCGCTGTAGCGGGCGAAATCCCCGTATTCGGGGATTTTTTTCGGGGCCAGGCTGAAAGCGCCAGAGTCGTCCCGGGCGCAGGCGTAGACAGCCGGCAGGTTGAGGCCGTTGAAATAGTGCGCCCGCACGAACGAATAGGCGCCGGCGTCCGCGAACACGACGCGCGCGCCGGCCGCCAGGGGCCGGTCGAAGCGGTAGGTCCCGAACAGGTCGCCGGCGAGGCACGTCGCGCCCGCAAGGATGTATTCGTGCCGGCCGGCCGGAGCCGCGCCGAGAACGGAAGGCGTGAAATCCTCGTACTCGAACACGTCCTGCCAGTGGCTGGTGGCGGTGTCCAGCACGGCGACCTGCTTGTCGCCGCTCGCGAACACGTCCACGACCGTGCTGGCCAGATAGCAGGCGTCGGACAGGAACGCGCTGCCGGGCTCCATGAAGACCTCCAGCCGGAACCGGTCCCGGAAGAGCGCCACGGCGGCTTCGAAATCCGCCGGCTCGTCCTCCGGCAGGAACAGATAGCCGCCGCCGATGTTGATCCACCGCGCGCGGGCCAGCCGGCCCGGGATGCGCGCCGCCAGGAGTTCGGCGGTTTCCCGCAGGCCGGAGAACTCCCTGGCCTCGCAGTTGGTGTGGAAGTGCACGCCGGAAAGAGCCTCGTCCCAAGCGGGCGGCGCATCGTCGTGCGCTTCCAGCACGCTGAGGGGGATCCCCAGCTTCGAGTTTTTCCGGCACGGGTCGTAGCGCTCATCTCCGGCCAGCGACAGCTCGGGGTTGACCCTCAGCCCGCAATGCAGATTTTCCCCGGCGCGGGCGGCGAATTGCTCCCGCTGGCTCAGGGAATTGAAAGAGATATAGTCGCAAGCGCCCTTGATCACGTCGAATTCTTCCGGCCGGATGCCCGGGCTGGTGAAGTGGATGCTGTGCCTCGCGGTGGCGACTTGCTGGATCAACTGCGCCTCGAACGCCGAACTGGCGGCGAAGCCGTCGATGGCCGGCGCGAGCGTCTCCAGCACGCCCGCGAAGGAGTTCGCTTTCATGGGATACAGGAGTTTCGCCCCCGCATCCGCCGCCAGGCGCGACAAATATCCGGCGCGACTCCGCAGCGCGTCCGTGTCGTAGATGAGCGCGGGCGTGGAGAGGTCCGCTTCAAGGAGTGTTTCCTCAAGCGATTCGACGGCAGGTTGCGTGTCGACTTGCATGATCATGTTCTGGAGATGGCGTGGACGCGGTCCATGGTTCGTTCAAACGCATATCCGGAAAGGAATGCCAAAAGAACGAATCGGTGGTGTGATCCCTTGGGGGTCAGATCACAATTCTGAAAGAGATAGCAGCTGGCGAAACTCGACTCCACCAACATATAGGTTAGGAAACCCGCCACTAGCCCTAAGCCGGCGGCTCGCCACGTGCGTTGGACTTCGCGCGAACCTTGTTGATTTCCAACTTCCAGCTTATCAGCCTGTCCCAGCGCACGCAGAACCGAGACTAGCGCTCCCGCCACACCGAGAATCGCCCAGTGCAGCGCGAAAAAAGGCCACTCACCGGCATAACTCGGCACTGTGCCCGCAGCCAGCAATAGAGGAATGGCCACGAAACACGCATATCTCAGCATGTTAACCATGGCCGAGCCTTCCACCCACAACTTTTCGTTTTCGGTTACCGTGGGGAGCAGCCTTTCCGTAACAACCGCGCGCAATTCACGGAGAACGCTCGTGCAATGCCGCTTTACTGCCTGATGCCTTCCTTCACGCGGTTCGACTTGTTCGCGCTCAGGTGAATCACTGCCCGCGCCAAGTTGTTCCTTAAGAGATTCGATTTGATGCCGGATGTCCCAGTAGTCCTCCTTGGTTTGGGTATGCGCTTCTTCATCCGCATAGTCTTCAAGTTCACCTAGGTGCACGTCCGCTAGATACTTAACCCTTTCTTCCGACGCGCAATTGGCAAGCAGTATCTTCAAATACAGAAGGTCGTACTCCACCACGCTCTCGTTCTCCTGCAGCTTGTTCTCCAATTTTTTTACTGCAGCGCACAATCCGGCCGTCAGAACCTTATTCCGACGCCGTTTGCACTCACTAGTCGACTCGGCGCTCTCCATTTCCGCCAAGGCCTGTTTCCCGCTCTCCAACAACAACCTGACATAATGCCGATCCTGAATGCGGGGCAGAAATTTCGCTTTCTCGAAAGTGCCCCAGAAGTGCATAAGCACCGTCAGCAAGAAAACAGCATAAATGAAGTACAAGTATTTGGCCGGCGAGAGACCGCTATCATTCACCCACGAGCAAAACGCGCTCCAGCGCAAGGCATCGAAGAGGAACACGAGACATACGCACACCAATGTTACGATGATAGACAGCGAAAGAGCGTACAACACCCAGCGCAATCCCGTATGGATGCTCCGCTGAACCCACCCAGCGTCAGACTGCTCCCACGGTTGCCGGCAGTACGCGCACACCCGACGGCTCCATTTGCCCCGCTGCTTGGCATTTCCCTCAGTTTCCGCCATCTCCATGCCTCAACCACCCTGATTGCGGGAAGCAAGATTATACATTCCCCCCATGCGCCAGCAATACCGCTTGTCGCATCCACTCCGGCCATCCCGACCCATGCCGTATAGATATGGCGAGCAACTATCGGGGGCCGCCGGGTTTTACGTGGGAAGGCGGGTTCGGGATTGATGATCCAGCCCACCTCCAGTGATGCCCTCAGGATTGAAACCGGGGCTGAGTTTAGCCGATTCCGTGCATACTCAGCAGCCCAGCATTCTTCCCACCCCTGTTATGTAATGACTACGATCTTCTACTGCTCCACCACACTACGCCCGCCACCAGAGCGATAAAACCCCAGAACAATCCTGACGCTATGATGGGAAAAGAAACGATGAAGCACATAATCAACCCAAAAATAACCCATATGCCTATAAACCCGGAAAACACCTCAAACCACTCCGACAGGGAACGGCCACCATGCCTGTAAGTTAGCACGCCAGACACTACCACCCAACCCACAACGAAATAGGCAACTGCTTCAGTATCAAGTTCACACACGGGTCACTGCCCAGTCGGCGTAGTTGGCAATTATATCCCCACATGATCGCGTCCAGTTAAGAATAAATCAGACTCACATGACCTCAATAGTCGACTCACTCAGGCTATTGCCAGCGTAGAGTATACGCACGCAATTTGGCGCGGTACTAGCCCATGACGTGATACTTATCCAGTCTCTTGGCTTGCAACCTCTTTTGTCAAAATCTCAATAGAGCATGCAGTAAAAGCGAAAGCGCTCTCACTACAGACGCAGGGGTCGAATACCAAGCTCGGCGCGGGCCGGCCCAGCATTTCTTGGGTGAGCGGGTTCGGCACGGACATCCGGGGCTTCTTGCTTTCGGTGGTTATCGGCTCTACGCTATACTCGACTTGCGTGGCGCGGCGGCGGCAACCTGATCCTCCCTCACCCCCACGTTGCCGGGCGGCCGAGTTCGGAAAACTGCGGTGCTTAACGCACGACAGAGAAATGCCTGTACACTATCGCCATCGGCCAGATGTCCGCCAAGCGCACAGGGTCGATTGACCGGCGGGGATCTGAAGCAATCCCGCGCTTCCCGCTCAACGCTCAAACCCGCCGAACGCATCGTCCCGCAACCGCCCGCTAGCCGGAAAACGCCAACATGACCGAGAAGCCGCCATCTGAGCTGTTCCGCGCCATCAGCGCGGACAGCGCGAAAGAGCTTAGGAAAATCTTCACAAATCACAATGGTGGCCGGCTGTGGTTTCATGCGCCGGGGCATTACCAAGACATCGAGGATCCGCGGAGGCGAGACGAATCTGAGGGCTGCGGCTCCTACCGCCTGAATGGCGTGACGGTTGAAGATGTCAGCGTATCACCGGCATACATTCTCTGCTTCAGCGCCGACGAAGCCGCGGCGAGTGCCTGCTTTGCGGAACCCAGAACCCCCAAGATGATCATCCGGCTTGCTAATCCGGAAGAATTGCGAATACTCATTCTGAAAGAAGTTCTACCGGATTGCAACGTGATCAACGTTGAGTGGCGCGAAGTAATCTACGACAAAACCGAGGATGTTCCCGAAGACTTGAATCCGGCAGACGACTGGGCGCGGAAATTTTGGCACAAGCCGAAAAAATTCGCCGCGCAAAAGGAATGGCGACTCATCATCTTTTTCCAGCACAGCATGCCCATCACCAACGACAGGTTAGAACTGAACTTAGGCTATTGCGGCGACCTATTTCGCCTGCACGCAACCTAAGCGGTCCCTGATGCTCATGGCCTATCCCCTAACTGGCTAGATGCCGCACTGGCATAGCCGAGATTAGTTTTTCGGAAGTCTTTCTGAGATAGTTCCGATGATCGGTGCTCGATCGCCAACAGATCTAGGTCTATAAACTCTCGTGTCCGCCCATCATGCCGGACAACAAGCAATTCGGATAGCACCAAACACGCCGCCACCACCCCCACAAAGGGTGCCCCAACCGCCTTGCCCGCAAGTTGCGCAATTCCGCAATCATCAAGCGTCCCATTTTCAACCAAGCGCCGATATGCCGGGCGGTCAGTGTCCCCCCCGCCGGCTTCAGTTGTTTTCCAAATTTCCCGAGCGGGACGCGTTCCGGGAAGAACATGCAGCCGCATGCTCTGGAAATCGCGAGGACCCCGTCCCAACCCCGCCTCAACCACCATGTCGAAGCCGACTTGGTCGAGTGCTCTGCGGGCTATAGCGTTGTCCACCCCGCATAGGGCAACACCTGGTTCGTCGTCCCGCCGCCGCCAGCCGCTGGCGAACTGCCGCTCGCATATCCTCGTTCGGAAGCCGCGCCGCTCCGCCCAAGCAGCCATAGCGCGGGTTTTCTTCCTTCCCACCATCCCGGCATCACTCAAGACCGAGGTGCTCTCCGTAGACCCGGTGATATCGTCAGTATCCTGCAGCATCAGGAACAGTTTGGCTGAGTCGGCATAGGGCAACAACCCGAGGCCCCACAGATAGGCTTGCCCGAGATGACCTAGGCCAATCAGCCACAGGCGGTCGGGCAGCCAAGCCAACTCCGGCTCGCCACCCTCTTTCAGCCAATCAACCTCTTTTGACGGGTTCCAAAGCGACAATCCAACCGGACGCTTTCCGGCAGGCGGACACTCGCCACGGACATATAGAAACGCCTCATTGATGGCGAGCCCTGCTGCCAGCATCGCCGCGAGGATCATCGGTGGGCCCGATTCCGCTTGTACTTCCGAATGCGCCGGCACAATCCCGCCGCGCCAGCCTTCCGCAACAGTCCGAATACGGAAGCCCGGCCGCCTCTCGCGGGGGCCGCCACTGATGAAGATGCAGGGAGTATCCGGGTCGGCGGAGCCGATTGCTCCGCCGAGCTCTGCAATGGCCTCGCCAAGGGTGTGACCCAGAGGCAGCGGCACAGCCTTTTTTACATCAGCGGGACATTCGACGGACACTCCGCCCAAGAATGACCGATGTCCGAGGGCGACAGCCGTTAGCAGAGCCGCTTGATTTTGCGGGTCATGAGTGTCTTTCGGGTCGATGCAGACTGCGAGACGGTACTGCTGGAAACTTTCTTCGGCCTGCTCGACACTTTCGGCAGAACCATCATCAAGCGCGAGCTTCATCAGACGATGCAGATCTTCAGGAAGCGAATCTTGTTCCATGTGAGACTCCTAAAGGCCGATGTGGAGAAATGATTTTCTCTGGGACGGCGAAATGGCCCGCCAGCGCTTTCCGCCCAAGTAACGGTAAATGCCGATTTCATGCCGGGGAATTCGCCCCGCAGCGAAATTCGGCAAGATAAGCGAGCAGTGCCCTTTGCGGGCGATCATCGGGTGGTCTCGGTCCGATTGACTCTGCTGCGCTCCGCCGGGATGGACGTGAATGTCTGCAACAACGGTCAGATTGCGGTTCCGGCAAATGGCCCAGAGCTTGCTGAAATTGCCGCCGCTGAAGCGGATGATTCCGCTACTGAGGCAGTGACGGTCCAAGTCGTCATACAGGACGAAGTCGGCGATGCGGGCGCGGACGCCGTGCTGGCGGCCGAGCAAGAACGCCCCGCTTTCCTGGGACTGGTTGCACCCGCGCTTCCGCAAACCCTGCAACAATCGGCGCCACAGAATCCAAGAGCAGGAAAGCTCATGCTTCGGCGCAAACATGCGTCGCATGGCATCAGTCATTGAGAAGTTCATGAATGAATTCCAAGTACTGAGTGATTCCATCCTTCGGACGCCAGATTTTGGATGGCATTTGCGTGCACCAACCAGGGTGGCCTTGAACGCATACCCGATCGTAGGGCATGTACAGGGCCAAACCATCACCCCAATCTTTCCGGAATACCTCCGAAGCGCGCCCTCCTTGGGGCCATTGGTCAAATTCGAGGACAGCATCTTGCTCCAAGTCCCACGGGCCACCCGTAGGCGGATCTTGGGGGTAGTTGGAGCAATCCAAACGCAGAACATATTCGCTCCGGCTTCCCGCCGCGACAGCAACCAGAACTATAGGCCACTCGATGCGAACCAAGTGCCAGTGCCCCTCTACAACACCAAGGCGAAAAGCGGCTTTGGCAACGTCGGCTTCAAAAGCCCTCTTATCCGGAGCATCCATGCCTACGGCTCCCTCAGCCCTGAATTCTCTCATCGGGCACCAAATCGAACTCCACCACGCAATCCGGGCACTTGGCGAATGCGCCGACATGCCGGTTCGCCGATGGCCGGTTGTCCGTGTTCACAAGCTGAAGCTTGAAGTCACTGGCGTCAGCTTTGGAGATTCCGAACTCGCTTTCCGCTGCCCACCGGCGCACCACGTCAATGGTGATGCCTGGGGCGAACTCCTTTTCCGCGGTCTGTCCGCTGTAGTGCACGCGAGCCTTGACCTCGTGACACCGGCTCAGGTGCAGTTTGAGGCCAATCGACGTGACAAATTCAGATACCAGCGCATCTTCATCCGCAGGTTCATCTCCGTCTTCGAAAAACAGGCGGAATTCTGGTGTCAGGCCGTGCTGCTTGGACAAGATTTCCTTAACAACTCCGAGAGTAATGCCGGCATCAACCTCAATGTGCTCGATGTTGTCAACGCTCTCGCACTGGTAAAAGACTTCAATTTCTTTCATGGGCGCCTCCCCAAGTTGTGCGGTCCAGCCCAACTGCCGGCTTCCGCGAATACCCACTAATCGGGCGGGGTCACCCAAACCGGAAAACGACGACAATCGAACATCAAGGAAGACGCAGAGATCCAGCAGGAAGCACTCCGCAAATGAAGAAGTGCGGGCAACGAGGACAGACCACGTCGTCGGGGTTGGGCGGAAACACCCCACTAGCCACATGGGTAGCCAAGGCTTGTAGTGTGTTACGGCGATTGTCTAATTTCTTGTCGGTCAATGACACATCTTCGGAAGTTTCATCTGTCAAATGCAAAGCCTGCACTTTCGCCGTATCACCGAATTTGGCCTTGGCTGCCATCAGGTACAGCGCGTATTCCAAGCGATCGTACTCAGTTAACCGCTTTTTCCCGGTCCGCACGTGCCGGAGGACTCCCGCACCATCAGGCAGTTCGAAAACCTCGCTCGGCTCCACCCAGACCTGCACGCCCAATAAATCGATTTCTATCGGGTTGGATGGCAAAAATCGCAAGTCCTCTCCGCTCCTCACAGCAGTCTTGATAAGCTGTGAAGCAATATCTCGGTACTCCGCCGCATACGCGTGGTCAGTCGGTCCGCGCCGCTGCCAGATTTCCTCGAATTTTTTCTCGGCTGCATCCAAAAGCGGATTGGCTCGGCAACGCTCTCTCTTCAACCAGTGCAGAAATTCATGCACGCAATCGTGGGTCTGCGTGAACGCCGTCGTCTTCCGGGCTCGCTCTAGGCCAAGAACGTGCGTATAGAAAAAACGCCGGGGGCATTTTTCATAGTCGATCAAGTGTTTGCCCGTCAGATCCCAGCCGTCAGAAAACGTCACATCGACCGATGTCAAGGATTGATCGTCTGGAAGCAACAAAATTTCAGGGCCATCCACGCGGTCGGCATAGCTTGGAAGCAGCCACCTGATGAAAGACGATTCTGAGTACTTTCTCCCACCTAGTCGCATTTGTGCAAGATACAGATGCAGGCGCACTCTGGCGCGCGACAGCGCCACAAAGAACAGGCACTGCTCTTCATGCCGGTGAGATTCTTGAGCGAAATCAGGCTGTTGCTCCGCCCCCTCAATCATCCCGGCAGGCGGCGGACAGCGCGAACCTCTGTAGCTTCCGGGCAGGCTGCCCTTCGTCAAACCCGGAATATGCACGGCCTGAAACTCGAGCCCTTTGCTAGCATGGATTGTCATTACGCGCGCTGCGTCCATGTGCAGAGCCACCGCGGGAACCTGCCGCAGGTCTCGGTCCTCCCTCAACAGAACCAGCCGCCGGATTCGTTCCAGCATGTTCCGGATGGCCGAACCACTAGACACCGGCCCCGGCGAGCGGATGAAATTCAGGAATTGCCAAACCGCGACTGCGCGCAAACGGCCCGCAACCGAATGTTCCTCTGCCATCCGACGGACAAGATCGGTCCGATCCAGAAGATATTCCGACAGCATGTTCCACGGCGTGGAGTCACCGGAAACTCCAGCGAAATCCCGCGCCAACTGCTTGAAAGCCGTCGCGCTTTCTTTCGACAAGTCCGGAAGCGTCGACAGCTCCGGAAGAATATCGATCGCTGGCCGGCCATCTTGACGAATGTACTGGATTGCCGAATGCACATCCTGCAGAGGCACTCCGTATCGCGGCATCGCACAGATACGAATCAAGTCATCGCCGGGACGGTCTACTAAGAAACTCATCAAAGCCAGCAGGTCGCGCACCTCGCTCCGTTCAAACAGGCTTCCTAAATGAAGCGCCGGGATGTCACGCTTCTCCAACGCCTCTGCTATCTCAGACACCCGACGGTTTGATCTGCACAACACTACTTGGTCGCGCAAAGAGATGCCCTCCTGTTCCAATTTGCGAATGTTTGCCGCGATTCCCGCCGCCTCCTCTTCCAATGTTCCGTACCAGAGGATTTCCGGTCTGTTCGCACCATCACCACACGCGGCATTCAGAACCAGCGGTTCCATACCCTCAGACGCATCCATCTTCGACGCGACAGCGACGAAACTATCGACGACCTCCCGAGTGGAGCGGTAGTTGACCTCCAAGCGGCTGACTTCAGCATCCGGATAATCCTGTTCGGAGAACTTCGCCATGTTCGCCGAGGAGGCCCCCCGAAAGCGATAGATGGACTGCCGAGCATCCCCAACCACCCAGAGCCTCTTCCCAGCACCAGCAACGGCTTTCAGCAGACGCGCACTGGCGCGATTCACATCCTGATATTCGTCCACCAAAACGTGCCGGTGCCGCGAACGCACTTCCTCACGTACCTCTAGGTTGTTTTCCAGCAATAACGCCGGACGCATGACGAGGTCGCCGAAATCCACAGCTCCCCGCTTATCCAACTCGCTCTCGTATCGAGTGTAGATGTCGGCGATTTCCGAGCACTTTCCCGCTCTCGCGCGAGCTTCTTCTTCTCCCGCATTGACCAGCATCTGCTCGGCTAGATCACGGTATCGGCCGGAGTCCACAAGCTCATCCTTAGCGCGGGAAATGGCCTCAAGGACATCGCTCAAAATCAGAACCGGGTCCCAGAGATTCCGATAATGCTTGAGCGGCAATGTCGGCAGGATTTCCTCAAGCATCTCGACGGCATCGCCCTTGTCATACAGCGGCGGGTCGGCCGGAAGACCGACTCGATCGTGGTGTCGGCGCAACAGATCCAAGCCGAACGAATGGAATGTGCCCGTCCAAATGCGCGATGCGACATCCAAATCGTTCACAGCCAACCGCTCAGTCAGCTCCCCCACCGCACGGTTCGAGAAGGTCAAGATCAGGATCGAGGCCGGGTTGACACCTTCATCCAAAAGCGACAGGACCCGCCCTATCAGCGTCTTTGTCTTCCCCGTCCCAGGACCCGCCTGGAGCAGGAATGGGGAGCCCCGGTGGGCAACCGCACACTTCTGGGATAAGTCAAGCCGGATCTCGGTTGATTTCGGTGCGGGCGCAAGGTCGGGCGCATCAGGGAGAAGCAACGAGTCGAAAAGCTGCTGGCGGACAAGATTGATCGGCAGTCCAGTCAATCCTGCAATCTGCAAGGAAGTCTTTTGGTCAGCAACATGCAGGCGGAGGGCAACTGATCTCGGTAACAGCAACTCCCGAGCGAAAATATTGGCCTGCAGCTCTCGGCGTTCGCGGGCGCCATAACTCTGCACTCGCTGTTTCCCAACCCAGGACCTTTCCTCCGGCTGCGACAAATCGCTGAAATCCTCGCTACCGCGTACTGGCGAGGAGGCATGGAGCCGGGCATGGCCGACTTCGTGCGCTATCAATTGAGCCTGCTCTACCGGACTCTCCGTGTTTTTGCAGAGTATCGTGCCGCCCTGTTGGTCGAAAAGCGCACGCGCCCCTTTCAGCATGGGGTCGCCCGGCTCCAAGCGAATGCAATCTAGTCCGAAGTGACGAGCGCCTGCCTCAGCGACCGCTAGAGGATCATACGCATTGACGCCCGCCTTAGCGAGCTCCTTATAGAGCTCTGCGGCGAACTGGCGACCGTCCTCGAACTTGTCCAATCGTCAGTAACTCATAAGGCGCTTCTGCTGTTCTTCCGAAAGTCCAGAAGCGCGAACAGCCTGCTCGAAAGTCTGCTGGCTGGCAGTCTCAGGCTGTTTGTCCGACTTATAGAATCTCACACCGGCGGGAGCAACTTCAGGCGACGATGAAAGGTGAGCAACGACAACATCTTTCGCGACACCCAGTACTTCAGCGACTGTACAGATGAATTTTTCCGGGATCGTGGATAGAACAATGACTCGGTCACGGAATCTCATCAGAAACACATTATTGATATTGAGCTGCTCGGCCAAAGCTTTGAAATCAGCTGGGCTGAGCACTGCAAACGGATTGGGCACGTTTGTCCGCTCCGGAGAATCTTCGCTTTCGCTCGATGATCCGCGCGCCATCTGCACAGCGGATAACTTGCTGTGGAAACGGCTGACAGCACGGGACACCTCGGGAGAATTAATCGCCGCAGTCACCTCCTTGCCGAGTTTTCCCGGATCTTTCAGCCCGCCGCCGAGCGTATCCAACACCAAAGCCGCGGCCAGATCGGTAAGTTCTTCCGAATACTGCGGATATCGGCGAACGAACTCGTTCAGCAACTTGGCGTCAGGCACACTCTGCTTGATCGAAAACGCGTGCAACACGTCTTCCAAAGTGGCATCACTGGAAATGGTCATGAGATGGACTCCTTGAATTTTTGCAGTTTGCCCGCAACTTTGGCAAGGCGATTGCGGACAGTCCGGCCACTACAGTTGCAGAGCGTGGCTATCGTCTCTTCGGCAGGATCTCGGGATTCCGCTTTATAGCCCAAGTAGCACAGGCCAACGACTTTCTGCTCATCCAGTGGCAGAGACTCAATCGCTCTGAAAAGTTCATCCCGGAAAGCGACATCCTCCGGAGTTTCACGGGACTGCAGGACTTCTGGTATCCAAGCCATGGCTTCTTCATGGCCTTCTGCGTCGGATTCGGCAACAGCCTCCGGCAGGGGCACGGCATTTCGCGAGTGCTTTTGTTCCTTCCTGATGACATCAAGATAAAAGCAATGGAATGCGGCATTGAAACGGACTTCATAAAAATCCAATCGCCTGGGATTTCCCCCGCTTTTATCCTCCGCTAACATTTCGCCGAACCGGCCAAGGATTTCCTCGCGAACCCCCTCCGCATCCGGAATCATTTTATCGGAGATGCGCGTCATGAGAATAGCTCGGCAACGTGCGAGAAGCGCATGCAAAGGAGCGTGCAACCAATCATCGTTCTTTGAGCGGAGTGCCTCCCGCACCAAATAGACTAAGCATTCGGAACTGATGTATCCGGATTTCCCCGGCTTCGTGAGGTTCAGCCGCTCTTGCAGAACTTCGGCACTGAGTTTAGATACCGCGTCGATTTCAGCTTCGACTTTCCCCGGACGAACGTAAGGCTTGCCGTTCCTATCGCATTTCGTTAGCTTTCTGGCCATGTCTATGTTCCTCTGCTCAAAAGCATGCAATTTGAATTCCTGAATTTTGTTGTGGTAACCAGCGCATGTCCCCCATGCCCGCTTGATCATGGAGGCTGTCTGCGAAAAAATCAAGGGAATGGAAAGGTCCGCCTCACCTACTAATCGGGTTCTAGGAACTAAAACGGAAACCACGCACCCTTACCTGCAGATGGGGCCAACCTAGCGTTGGCGACTAGTCCCGCGCACGCCGGCGCGGCGAGCATCCCTAGCATCAGGACCGTGGCCGGCCAGTCCCGCCGCGGACGACAACTCGACCAAGCGCCAATCGCCTGCGGCCCCGTCCGCCGCACCGCGCCGCCGCCCCCTCAGAACAACCGCCGCAGCCCGACCTCGACCCGGCTCCGCTTGTACCGGAAGCGCTCGGCGTTGGACTTCCGCTCCTCCCGCACCAGCGCCAGCTCCGGCGTGAAGTCCCCCAGCTCCAGCGTGCGGTTCAGCAGCGACAGGCGCAGGATCCCCAGCCGGTCGCGCCGCCGAAACGGCCCGTCGATGATGTTCACGTTGTCCGAGTAGCGGTGGTGCCGGTCGTACGACAGGCCGGCGACGAAGCCCCCCGCGCCGAACACCGGCGGCAGCGCGTAGTCGGCGCCGACCCCGCCCCACCAGCTGTCGTAGCGCTGGCGCGGATCCTCGGTGTGGAAGCGCCGCCAGCCGCCGCGCCCGTGCACCGTCAGCGCCGGCGTGGCGATGTGCGCGGCGCGGGCGGTGGCGTCCAGCCGCGGCCCGTCGAAGCGCCGCTGGCGGCGGTGGTGCAGCCGCATCCGCTCCAGCGACGCCCCCCACCAGGTGCGCTCGCCCAGCCAGCCGTCCGCCTCCAGCCGCAGGCCGCGGCCGCTGCTGTAGGTCTTGCCGCCGTACCAGCTGCGGTTGACCTTGGCCAGCGCGCTCACGCTGCGCAGCCCGCGGTCGGCGAACTCGAAGCGCGGGCCGGCGTGCAGCGACAGCGTCATGTCGTCGAAGGCGCTCCCGCCGTAGTCGCGCCGGTACAGCCCGCCGCCGGCGCGCAGCCGCGTCCGCGAGCGCTCGTGCAGCCGGAGGTCCAGCGGCCGCTGGTATTCCGCCGCGGCCGACAGCAGCAGCCCCACCCCGGAGGTCTGGCGCGCCTCCTTGCTGAGCGTGATGCCCTCGCCCCCGGGCAGCTGGATGCCGGTGGCCACCGTGCGCGCCTCGGTGGCGGTGTTCACGTTGCTGTCCGGCGCCACCGCCACGTGGAAGCTGCGGCGGATGCGCCGCCGCTCCCGCAGCAGGTGCAGGAACAGCCGGATCTGCCGCACCACCGCCGGCGGGTGCTCCTCCGCCAGGATGCGCCGGTAGTGCCGCTCCGAGGCGTCGCAGTCGTCGCCCAGCAGGTGCGCCCACAGGTCCTCGGGCGGGCGGGCGCAGTCGCCGCGCTGGAACAGCGCGTGCGCCAGGTACAGGTGCGCGTCGGCCCGCGCCGGGCGCCGGCGCTGCACGTGCGCGAACGCCCGCGCCGCCTCGCCGTACAGGTTCTTGCGCAGCTCCCCGCTCCAGGGCGCGCCGCCCGGGGCCCGCTCCCGCTGCGCGGCCTCGAGCAGCGCCACGCCGAGGCGGAAAATCGCGTCCAGCCCCTCCGGGCGCTGCGCCAGCTGCTCGCGCAGCACGATCACCATCGCCGCCACCTCCGCCTCGCTCGCGGCGCGCGGCGCGGAGCCGGCCGGCTCCGCCGCGCCGGCGGCGGCGGCCTGCAGCAAGAGCGCCGCGGCCAAGGCCGCGGCGCCGCGCGTCGGGCGGGCAAGCATGGCCGGTCCGCTCCGCCGGATGCTCCGGGCAGGAAAAAGGGGCCGCCGGCGGCGGCCCCTCTCTCCTTGCGGCCGAACGAGTCGGCGCCGCAGCCTCAGTTGCTGTCGGCCGGCGGGGCCTCCCGCACCGCGCCGAAAGCGCCGAACAGCATCGCGCCTTCCGCGACGCCGTTGTTGCCCGCGCCGCTGGTGCCGGTGCCGACCACCTCGAACGTGCCGCCGACTTCCTTGTGCGCGGCGTCGCCCGTGCCGTAGAACATGCCGTCGAGCACGGTGCCGGTCAGCTCCGGAGAGTCGCCGGCGGTCATGCCCACGTGGCGGAAAGTGCCGGTGTCGGTCAGGGCCATTTCCTCGAACTTGAAGCCGCGCCCGGTGCCGTCGGTGGCGTCGCCTTCGACGCCCAGAGTAGTGACCGCGGCCCCGTTGTGCGGAGTCACGAAGCTGTCGAACGTCACGTCCACCTCTGTGTCGGCGAAATCGACCTCCACGGTCGCGTCGGCACGCCAGACCTCGGCCTCGCCGGCCGAGGCGGTGCTCATGGCGAGCGCCTCGCCGTTCCAGGTCGCGGTGCCGGTCCCGGTGGGCGCGGTCCCGCTCGGCACGCCCATCGACGCCGCGCCGTACAGCGCGTCCTGCTGCCACAGCGTGGGGTTGTCGTCGAAACGGAGCCCGGCCAAGGTGAAGGCTTTCACGTTGGCGGTCGTCGCGGAGATCTGCGTGACTGCGAACATGCTGTGTTCCATCCAGCCCAGATATCGGACGAAGTTGACTACCGCGCCGCCGCCCTGCTCATGATCGGGAGGGTTAGAGAAATCGCCGCCGCTGGCCGCATGAGAATAATCCGTGACATCATTATTGAGCCCCTCCGCGGAGATGTAATAGTTCTCTCTCGTCAGCTGCACGACGCGGTCGGCCTCGTTGGCTTCGGTGGAGGGGTCGTCGACGGCGGGCGGCGAACTGATATCCATGAAGCCGACATCGTTGTCGGTGAAGCCCGGCGCGATGCCCAGGAACGCGAACTCCCCGGCGGGCGCGGTGACGGGCGCGGCCGCGCCGCGCGTGCCCCGGTTCGCCAAGTCGCGGAACGCGGCCAGCGTCGGCTTGATGCTGCGCCAGAACACCCGTCCCATGCGCTCCGCCAGCGTGTCGCCCTCATCCTGGTATTCCGGGGCGATCGACGTGAACAGCTTGTTCAGCCGGTTGCCGGTGGTCGCCTGGTACGTGCCGAGGTTGGCGCTTTCGGCGCCGACCGCGACCGTGCTCCGCTCGGGATCCAGCGTGATGCAGTCGTTGTCGCAGCTCTCGAAGTTCTCCGTCAAGCGGCCCTGCAGGGTCAGCGTGGCGTTCGAGTCCGACGCGCCGACTCCCGTGATGTCGACTTCCGTTTCGTTGACGTTCAACGCGCTCGTTCTCATCTTCAGGTACCGGATGCCCATCGTGCGCAGGCCCTCTTGCTCCAGCACGGCCTTGGGCCCGCTGCGCAGGCCGGCAAGCCGGTTGGCGTTGTAACTATGGCCCCAATGACGGACGGACGAGGAGCCGGCGGTCCCGGCCTCGTACTCTCCCGCAATGTCGGTGGTGACCGAAGCCCGATTCGTATTCGTGCCGCCGATGTTGTCCGCAATCAAGACTTTGCTTTGCGCGACGACATCCGGATCCGTGCCCTCGTCGTCGCCGTCGGGCATCGTCCGCGAGATGGACGTCCGCGTCAGCGTCGCGTCGGCCATATACGCCGCCGCGTCGTAGGTGTGCGTGACGGTCATCCCGCCCCCTGCGTCCACCTCCCGGGTGACGCTGGAAACGTCGCCGTCCGCGTCGTACTTGACCAGCAGATTGCCGGAGGAAACCATCAGCACCTGGGTCCGGACGCCGTCCGCGTTGTAGGAGGTGATCGTCGTAACCGCCTGCGTGCCCGCGCCCATCGAGTCTTCGCTGTACGAATACCTGGTCACCACCCGGGTCCGGTCGGCGCCCTCGGTGGTGATCACGGTCATCATGGTCACCCGGTGGTGCATCGTGTCGTCGTCGGTGTCGTCCGCCGTGCCCTGATTGGCCGTGTGCACCTCGTAGACGTACTCCGTCTTGCTCATCTGGTTGCCGTCCGCGTCGAACTCGAACACCGTCATCGGATCCGTCGTGAGCATCGCGGCCACCGCATTGTCGCCGGAACCCTGCGGCGGACGCGTGTAGTAGTCGGTCCGCATGCTGGTCATGTCGGCCCGGGTCAGCACCATCCGCGTGACCATGGAGATGGCCAGCGCGCCGCCCGGGGCGGAGGCGGTGCCCGCCGTCCGCGTGATCGTGCCGGTGCGCACCGTCGTGGTGCCGCCCGTGATCGCCACGGTCTCGGTGCCCGCGCCCGTCATGTCGTCCGCGTCGATCATCGCGCCTTCGCCGAACATCACGGTCGTGGTCGTGTCGCCCATCACCGTCACGATCCGCATCACGTCGGCGATGCTGTACGTGGGATCGGCGTCGGCGTCCGCGCCCGCGGTCTCGGTCACGGTGCCGTGGTACGTCACCATCCGGGTCACCTCGCCGTCCGTCGTCGTCCGCACGACCAGCGTGCCGGCCGCGCCGCCCATCGCGGTGCAATCGCCGCCCGCGCCGCACATGTACATCGAGGTGGACATCACCACCGGCTCGGTCGGCTCCGGCGCCGGGGCCGGCGCCGCCGCGCCGCCGCCGCTGCCGCCGCCGCTGCAGGATGCCAGCAGGCCGGCCGCCAGCAACGCGGCCGCCGTCTTCAGTTCGGAACGGGAAATGCTCATGGGAATGATCCTCTCGGTTGGGGTTGGGAGTGGAAAAAAGTGATTCGGTGGCGTCTTCCGGGGCCGTCGCCGCGGCCTCCCGGGCGGCCGCCCGCCGCCGGCGCGCAACCATGCCCCCGCCTCTCCGGGCGGGTCGGCGCGGGATTATAGATGGTGCCGGTCATTTTGTAAAGACAGCCCGCACGGCCCCTCTCGCCCGCCCGGCGCGGGGGGAGGAAAGTCTCTCCCGCCCCGTCGCTGGGAAATGCGGCTGGCTGTGCGGCGGGAGAGTATACCACAGGGATTCGGGGGGGGGGGGGGGCGGAATCCGGCCCCGGATTCCGCGCCCGCCGCCGCCCGTGCCGGCGCCTGCTCCGCCGCCGCCGCAGGATGCCGGCAGGCCCGCCGCCGGCCCGCGCCGCGCCTACTCCGGCACCGCGAACGTCAGCCGCCGCGCCAGGCGCAGCAGCTCGCGCAGGCTCCCCACCGCCGCGTGCGGGCGGTGCGGGTGGCGCGCGGTGCCGGGGAACATCCGGTCCAGCCGCTCCCGCTCCCAGCCGGCGCCGTTGTAGAACACCGCCGTCGCCCCGGCGCGCCGGGCGGCGGCCACGTCGGCGGCGCTGTCGCCCACGCACCAGCAGTGCGGGTCCGCCGGCAGGCCGAGCGCCGCGGCCGCGGCCCGCACCGGCGCCGGGTCCGGCTTGCGCCGCGGCGCGTCGTCGCCGCACACCAGCGCGTCGAAGCAGCCGCGCAGGTCGGCCGCCGGCGAGGCCCGCGCCAGCGCCGCCAGCTCGCGCCGCACGAACGCCCGGTTGCGGTTGCTGAGCAGGCCCAGCTTCGCGCCCATCGCCCGCAGCGCCGCGAGCGCGCGCGGCGCGTCCGGCTCCAGCAGCTCGACCGGCCCCGGCGGCGCCGCCCGGTAGGCGGCGTCGAAGGCGCGGTGGGCGAGGTCCTTCGCTTCGCCGTCGTCGCCGAACAGCAGCTCGAACAGGTCGGTGCGCGAGATCTTGCGCGCCGCCCGCGCCCGCGGGTGCAGCCGGCCGTGCGCGCGCACGTGGCGCAGCAGCTTGGCCTCCTCCAGGGTGCGGCTGGCGGCGACCGGCGCCAGCCGCCCGCGCAGGCCGAGCTCCGCCAGCCGCGGCAGCACCTCGTCGACCGCGCGGTACATCGCGTCGTGGGTGTCGACCAGCGTCGCGTGCCAGTCGAACAGGATCGCGCGCGGCGCGGCCTGCGGGTGCTCAGCCGCCGCCATCGAGCGCCGCGCTCTCCAGCTCCAGCCGCAGGTCGGCGCGGCACAGCGCGCTGTGCACGAAGCGCCGCGGCGCGGCCGCGCCCAGCGCGCGGTCGAGCGCCGCGCGCGCCGCCGGCAGGTCGGCCGGGTCCGCCAGGTAGACCTTCTGGAACGGCAGGTCCTGCGCCCGCTCGGGGCCCGCGAGCCCGGCCAGGCGCGCCTGCGCCACCACCGCCGCGTGGTTGCGCAGCGCCTCGCGCGCCTGCGCCGCCGCGTCGCCCGGGTGGCGGGTGGCGCAGCCGACGATGCTGGCGGTGCCGGACAGGAACAGCGCGCGCGACGCGCCGTCGGCGTGCCAGGCGCCGCGGCTGAACGACGGCCCGTGCGGGCCGAGCGCGGCCGGGTAGTCCGGCGGCGGCGTCTGCCGGGGGTTGTCCAGCGCGCGCGGCGCGCGCGCCGCGGTCAGGGCCAGCAGCGCGAGGCCCGGCGCGGCGCTGCCGGTGGTGGTCGCCGCCGGCAGCGGCGCCGCGAGCGCGGCCTCGTCCTCGGTCATCGCCCGCCGCCGCCCGGCGCAGAACGCCTGGTAGCGCCCGTCCCGGGCCAGCGCCGGCAGGTGGCACCACACCCGCAGCAGCCGCGGGCAGCCCTGCGCGCGCGCCAGCGCGAGCAGCTCCGCGCAGGCCCGGTAGCTGGCCGCCCGCAGGTCGTCCGCTTCGTCGAACACCGCCCAAGCGAACAGCCGCCCGCCGCAGCGCACCCAGCGGAACGCCCCGGCCGCGCCGCGCCCGCCGATGCGGTCGCTGGACCAGACCTCCGCGAACGGCTTGCCGTCGAGCGGCGGGAGCGCCAGCTCCAGCCCAGCATCGGTCGCCCGCTGCCGCGCGGCGCCGTAGGCGACGCGCAGCAGCACCTCCTCCGCCGGCGGCGCGACGGAGTCCGGGAGGAACGCGAGGCGCAGGGAACGGGGGCCGGTGTGCATGGCGTCGGGCTGCCGGCGCGCCCGCTGGGATGCGCGGCGGCGCATCCGAATGATAAAGGATGGCCAGCCGGCTGCGGCGTCACTCGCGGCCTAGGACTCTATTAATGCTGCCGATCCCGTGCGCGCGCAGTTTTTCCGGCTTGTTGAAGTTCGGGGGGTGTTCCGCATAGACCACGCCCACCAAGCTGCATCGGGACAGGTCATCGCCTTGTCTCTTGTACACCTCCCAAATTCCTCCACCGCTCATACCGCCCCAAGATGTCGGATCCTCATGCAGTATTTTTTCCACCGCCGGATCCTGCGCTGCCTCCCCCCAATCAGACTGTCCTGTCTTTGGGCGGCCGTACAACTCTAGAGTGTAGTCGAAACGATCCCACCCGTCTTCCGACTCCAATGCAGGACCTTCGCGGAATACTTGCCTCTCCATTGCACATAGCGTTAACTTTTTTCTTTCTTCTGCCAGCAACTTCTTACTTTTCTCGTGTACTCGGCCGCATGCCCACAAGCTTGCCTGTTGGCGGCCCTGCTTACGCATTTCTTCGGTACGTGTTTCCTCTGATTGCCGCCAGTTGTGAAAAATGCCCCCATGTCTTTCGAGTTTGCGCGCATCTTCCTCCGTGATCCGCATCCAAGCGATATCCGGACCTTTCAACTGCACGTCCATCGGATCATCATGACTTGCGTCCAAGCCCTCCGACAACGGCATGATTTCCCCTTGCAGCGATATCGGAAGATAACCTTGCGAACCGAACGTTGCCAGCTTCCGCCTTTGGGCGATTGTCATCTCTGCCAACTTCCGCTCTTTGGCAATTGTCATCTTGACTTCTTCGCCTTGGGCTTCTTCGCCTTGCCGCTGTTCCTCGACTAGATGCCCCGCGACATGCCCAGCCGTCAGTATCCCCGGGTCGTCCCCATTTCGCACAAGCACGCCTGTCCCGACCTGAATCTTGAGCATATCCTCCAAGCTTCGCACTTCTTCTCCATCTGTCCATTTGCTGATGAGCACGGTCTGGGCTCGCAATTTCCGTGCCACCCGCTGATTTTCTTCTTCACCCAAGGCTACCCCGACGTCATCCGCGAGACGGTCTCGGTCCGAGAGGTTGTTGGCCAAGCGATTCATCTTGGCCTCCTAAGCGGAAATGTTAGTCGTGAAAGTGCGGGTTCCCTGCCTGCCATTCGTCCAGACGCGGGATCACCGCAAACTTCAGTATGGACACCGCAGGTTGGTGAACACACAAACGCCATGACAAACTACCGGTACTGCTCGTTCAACCGGGGACCGTACGACTGCCCCAGCTCTTTCTCGATGCCTTTCCGCTCGTATTCCTTGTCCACTTCCAGAACATGGACATGGCTGACCCCTAGCCGCACCGCTTCCCGCCACTTGTCGTGCGCGGGAATCCTATCGGCGAAACTCTCCGTCTCCCCGATGTAGAGGGGGATATATCGCCAGGAAGACTCCTGCAAAAGAGCGAAAATGTATACGCCGCCCGTTTCGGGCACTTTTCCCCAATCGACGTCGCGGTCATAAACTCGGAACTGGTAGTCCAGCCACATGCAGGTCCGGTCCAGGGTTCGGTCGGTGTAGGTCATCATGGGCCTCTTCGTGCAGTGTCAACCATAGCATTCAGCCTGTCCCCCGCTATGCGGACGATCGGGCATTTGCAGAATCGGGCGAACCATACGCGAGCCCGGCATCAGCCGTTCGTCTGCACGCGTTGCACGTACGCCGTGACCACGCTGGTGATGGCCCCGCTGAAAAGGAAAATCCTGAGCCCGGGAAGCTCGTCTTCCGCCAACCACCTCATGCCGACCGGAGCCAAATGGTGCAATGCGACCACCACTACGACGACGGCCATGGCCGCGATCACCACGATCATCAACGAGTGCATGCCCCAAGACAAAATGGCGCGGCCCCGCTCATCGCGGCGATGCTTGCTGATCTTCTCCTGAGCCTCAATAGCGTAACCGCGGCGATACGCGCCTTTTTCGTCCTCGGCGTCAACCGGCTCGCTGCCCAGCTCATCCAGCGCTTCGGGCTCCAGAACGCGCCGTTGCCCCGTCATGCGGCCTCCGCCAGTTTGGCGGCGGCCACTTTTGCGGCATAGTGCTCCATGATCAAGTTGTTCGGGATGACCGAGTTCTTCCCGCGCAAGCTCCACACCGTATGCCACGGCGTGTTTTCCGCATGCGTGAGCCGGGACAATTCCACGCCGCTCAGGTGGCTGTACTTCTGGTACACCTGCTGGAGCAGGTCGCTTTCAATGTCGTCGAAAACTTCCGTTTCCGGAGCGTAGATTTTCTCCGTGACAGGCTCCCCCCGGTACTTTCTCACTCCGCGATACACTTCCGCCACCACCGGGCCGTAGCGCCACGCCAGAACATCGTGCCGGATCAGGGGCTTCCGATAAAGGCCCAGCATCCACCCGTGGGACAGGTAGACCAGTTTGACCACCTGCAACGGGGTCAACGGGTTGTCGCTCTCGATGCCTTTTGCAACGATATCGTTTGCGACAGAACGCGAGTCACGCATAATTGAGGTCCTCCTTGCGGTCGATGCAGTAGTTCGGTTCCGGCAACTGATGGTTGCCATGTCAACGACCGTTGACGACCATTGTAATCCACCCGCCCCCTCCCCCAGTCAAGCGGCGCTATGTGCCGGACCTTTTCCGGCCCTTGCCGCCGCCTTACATGATCTCCGCCGCAAAACCCGCTGCCGAGCGGCGGGAGCGCCAGCTCCAGCCCGGCATCGGTCGCCTGCTGCCGCGCGCCGCCGTAGGCGACGTGCAGCAGCGTCTCGTCCGCCGGCGGCGCGGGGGAGCCCGGGAGGAAAGTGAGGCGCAGGGAGCGGGGGCCGGTGTGCACGGTTCGGATTTCCTGTGGAACGAGGTCCACGGAGCTCGCGGAAAGCAACGTGTCCGCCCGCGGTACGCGGCAACACACTATAATATGTCAAAGTAATGCGGGACAACCTCCGAGAGGTTCCCGAAAACGCGCCGAGAGCGTGCAACTTTACGAAGAGGGATCGAGGACTTCACTAGGCTTCCGGTCAATTGGCTTCTGCGGACCGGGTTGACCTCCCCGTTGAAACCTCATCAAACGCTGACTTGCCCGTACCCGTAAATCCTGCACGAAGTACTGCCATGCCTAGAAAACAACCACCGGTAGAGCACTTGACTCCACATTTCAACTTGCTCCAAGAAGAGTACTTGTTAATACAGGCATGGAAAAAGACCGTATCGTATATACGCCAATATAATTGGTACGTGGATACCCTGCAACTCGATAGAGCTGCAATTAACCTGCGCTCGTTCATTTCGCGAATTCAGCGGCGCATACAAAAGCCAGAGTGGCAAAATCATAGGTTGCGGATCGTGCTGGCTCCCAAAAGCCAAACTTGGGAGACATCATCCAAATCTGCTCTTCCTTGGCATCCCGCAAATAAATCTGAACCAGACGAACCTACAATGCGCCTGCGGCCGCTCGCACACGTGGATATTGAAGAACAAGTTGTGGCAACCGCGCTGATGCTGTGTCTCGCTGATCGAGTCGAAACAAAGCAAGGAGATCCGCGAGACGAAATCCAGGACGAGATCTCGAGGAAAAAAGTACTTTCATATGGCAACCGCCTGTTTTGTGACCGCAGCGACAACGAATTGCACCATCGATGGGGGACAACCAAATTATATCGAGCCTACTACCAAGACTATAGGAAGTTTCTTGCTCGTCCAGATGCTGTTGTGAAACCTCATGGGAAACAAAAGAATTTCCGGAATCGAAATATCTTCGTCGTTCATTCTGACCTTAAAGAGTTTTACGATAGGGTGCGACCTCGCCATCTTGCTGATGCCCTGCTACACCTTAAAGAAAATGCCGATGAGCAGCCATTCTTTGACTTTGCGAAGCGCGTTCTGAACTGGACTTGGAACTCCCGCGACAAAAAACAAAGCACTTTCTATGCCACTCAGGCGGGAATTGAAGACTTCGACCATGTGGCCCTCCCGCAAGGCCTAGTCTCCGCCGGCTTTTTTGCAAACATCATGCTTCTTGAGTTCGACAAAAAACTGCAAGAAACAATCGGGAAAAATATCACAAAAGATAGCAGCCTTCGTTTAGAAGATGCTTGCAGGTACGTTGACGACCTGCGAATAACCATGACCAGTCCCCGCACAGATAATTCTGTAGATGTGGCGGATGTAAAAGACAAAACCTTGGCATGGCTACAACAACTGTTGATAGACACCGCGCCCGAACTGGAGATCTCTATAGATAAGACTGAGATCCGCCAAGTAGATCAAGCCGATAATCCTTTGATCAATCAAAGCGCCAAGATGAATCGCATTCAAAAGGCGGTATCTGGTGGATTTGATGCGGTCGGCGGAACCGAAATACTGGACTTGATCCAAGGCTTGATGCGGTCCCAAGAAGCATTGCATCGAAAAGAATGCGAAACCATTTGGCCATTTTCTCCACTGACCGATGTCCAGAAAGGAACCGTCGCTAGATTCACAGCGGGCCGCTACCGGACCACATACAGATCCGTCAGGCCCCTGCTTGACGATACACAGCAGTCTAAGGAAATCAATGATGCCGACTTTCCTACAAAATCAGGTGCTGACTATCTTGGTCTCATCACACAACGCGAGCTTGATGAAGACATGCGTGTTTTTGCGCTTGGCCTTATTGAGCGATGGGTGGCCGATCCATCGAACGTAAGGTTGCTACGCATTGGGCTGGATCTCCGACCTGATGCCAAAATACTGCAGAAAATACTGGACATGATTCGCCCGCTGATCCATAAGCGAGGTCCGCAACGTTCCGTTGCATTGTATTGCCTAGCGGAACTGTTTCAGGCTGGAGCCACAGAAACTGGATGGGTAGAAGATAATGAATCTCTACCTGATGACGTCAAAGTCAAGCAATATCGGAAAATTCTGCGGGAGGAAGCAACTAGGCTAGTAGAACCAAAGACTGCTCTTATTCCTTGGTATCTCCGGCAACAAGCACTGCTATACCTCGCCGTCTGTTCTCCTGAAGAAGCGGTGCCAATCCCCCGGACAACTCAGAATGAAACCAAGCACTACTACAGAATGATCGAGTTTTTGCAGTCCGGAAATATTAATCAACCCATATCGGTGTCGGAGTTTGCGAACTTAGCGGTACTGGCCCATCGTTCATTCCCAAAAAGAAGAACAGTTACGGCCAAAGCAATTCGCCAACAACTAACACCCGCTCGAGCCGAGGCTATCGCTGCGCGAGATCTTTCGTTCGCTTACGACCTTGTCACACAGGAAACCCGCCCTTTTAATGTGACGCATCTGTCTACACACATCAAAGAAGATCTCTGTCTTGAAGAAAGTACAATTCCCGAGAATGGAATGCAGAGTCTTGCAAGTATCGTGTTGGAGAATAAACATGACCTAAACGTCTTTCAGAACGAACTGGCGGTGTTGCGCTTCGCGGAAAAATTCCTTGAGCAACTGTCGCAAATGTCTCCTCGACCTCTAGCTATCACCCCTAGGAACGTGTGGGTTGAAGTTAAGGCCCCGCACGCGCAAATTGCCAAAATCAGGCGAGTGAAAATCTTTCCCGACGTAACACCCCACTCCAACTCTCTCTATAGCCCTCCCAACTGGTGTGCTGAAAATGATCGTTGGCGTTTCAATCTTGGATTCCTAATCCGCTTTATACTCACGGGGCAACCGGATTTTACTCGTCGCGTATTTCCATCAGTTCACTGGAAAGAAGATACCTCCACATACCGGAAAGCGGAAAGCCACTGGTATCAGCGACTTCACGGATTATACAACGGTCAACAAGCATTCGGCGGAGACTGGGTCCCCGTGACGGACTGGGTGGAACAGTTTGTGCTGGCCCTCCTGCGTTGGCCTGGCTGTTACTTGCCCAAGACTTTTGAATTTGCCAGCAATGGGCTTGAGCCAACTAGGATGGCAATTAAAACAAGAATCGGAGTGCTTAACAATGCTATGGGCCATGTCTCTGGAACACAACTACTCCCAGTTAACGCGCAACCTAAGCGGCTTAGCACAAAAAACACCCTGCGAATCTGCGTTGTGCAGACCGCCATCCCAAAAGTCCGAGATTTCGAGAAGTGCGGTCTCTCACTATCCACGCCTTTGATCCGCAAAAAGCATCGCAGACATCTTTCCGCTGCCCTCACCGCTGTCAAAAGCATTATGCATCTCCGAAACACTCACATGGAATGTGGCGGAGAATTGGATTGGCTGATTTTGCCCGAACTTGCGGTTCATCCGAAAGATGTAACGACTCACCTGATGCCATTTGCACGTGCCTATAAAGCGTTAATACTCGCAGGATTGACATATGAAAAACTGCCACGCGGCCCATACCAAAACTCCGCGATATGGATTCTCCCCGAATGGTCCGAATCTTCCGAACTGCGGATTCGAACACGCAGGCAGGGGAAACAGCACCTTTCTCCGGTCGAGAAGAAATTTAATGACGGCCGGGAACGTGTCCAAGGTTTTCGGCCCTGCCAATGGCTAGTGCGTTACCCTTGGTCAGCAGAGGAAAACAGCCAGCCTCTGATGCTGACCGGTTCCATTTGTTACGACGCAACCGATTTGGAAATCATCACCGCCCTCCGGAATCAATCGGATGTCTTGGCTATACCATCCCTGAATCCGGATGTGCGAACGTTTGACCAGATGGCTCAAGCCCTGCATTACCACATGTTCCAGCTCGTTATCGTAGCCAATAACGGCCAGTACGGAGGAAGCAACGCATATTGGCCCGCCAAGGGAATCAAGAAGCAAATTTTTCATGTGCACGGGCAGCCGCAAGCCTCCATCACTTTTTTTGAAATCGACAATATCGAAGATTTTCAAAAGCGAACTCTCCCAAGCGATGAGCGCCAGAAATATCCTCTAGCAGGATCAAGATGGAAATATCCTCCAGCAGGCTTAGGCTAGAACCTCGCGTTAGGGGATTGACCGGAAATCTGCACCGCTCCGGAACGATGTTCCGCGCCTGCCACGCCAGCGCTCCGGCAACCGCGGCAAGCCTATGCTGGAAGATGCTGCTTGATCACATGGATACTCTCGAACACAAGACGGGGTTGGAACTAGCCGTGGATAAGAATTATTCTGTCGGCACGGCTTATCAGGGAAGCCACCAAGCATTGACAGGGTTTTCGCTGGGCGTACCATATGTACACGCTTGGTTCGGAGATCCGGACTGGCCTCGCAACAACTGCGTACACTTTCATCATGGCCATTAAAAACCGTTCCGAAGAAGAGCGCAAACAAGAGGCGAGCACTGCCGCCAAAATCCTTCGCAGCCCCTATTCAAGCAAAGAGGCGAAAGCGGTTGCGGTCTCAGTCTTGATCCGGCCCGACAAACTTGCCAAGCGCTCCGGAAAATAATTCGGAAACACGCTCAGGCCGTCAAGCCGGACCGCGCGGAGCAAGTCACGCTGCACATCAAAACACTCCGGGCTCGATTTCTTCCGTGTTCCCAGCCAGCCCCGAACTCAGCAGGCGACACGCCGGCGCGGACACTCCTTAAAACTTCCAGCCCTCCTCCCGCATGAATTCCTCCAAGTCCATGCAGACAATTTTGTACTCGTCGCAGATGTTTGGAATCCGGGCGCTGTCCGGCCGTCGTTTCTCGGTGGTCACCACGGTCCGGCGCTCAGTTTTCGCCTTGGCGATCACGAACGGATCCGCGCAAGGACCGCCTTCCAGCCGCTTTTTCTGCTGGACGAGCTGTTGAAAATGCGGATGACCGGAAAAAATCTTCGCCACGAATTCCATCTCTTCCGCCCGCGGTTCGGGAAACACTCCGGCCCTATGCCGCTTGGCCCAGGCCAACGCGTCGTCCGCAACCTGCTCCAACTCCTTGAACACTTCCCGCGTCGATACGGTCCTTTCGTCCCTCACCGCGCGGTCGAACTGTTCCCAGAAGCTCGGAAACTGATCGCGGTAGTAGTGCCGGAAAGTATCGATAAACACCCCCGTGTCGAACACATACTTCATGCCGGCCGACCCAAGCTGCGCAGGAACACCTCCTCGAAACGCCCGAGGTTGGCCACCTTAACTCCGATGTAGTCGGACAGCTGGTCGACGGTGATGCGCCCGCGCGCGTACCTGTGGAACGCAAGCTTCAGGAACGCGGCGCTCATGTAGGTGTTGTGGTTGAAATGCCAGTCGCCCCCGCCTCCGGTGGGGTTCCCAAACGACGCTTGGGCCCATTCCGCGACTTTCCGCTCATAGAGCGCTTGGCTGACGCGATCCGCATCGAGAAATCGGCGCAGGACGACTTCCCGGCTGACGCGGTAGCGCTCCGCCAGTCCTTCGACCCCGGCCTCGATATCCGCCGCGTCCCACCGGGCGGTCTGCTCCCGGAAATCCCGGACGGGAACTAGCAGTTCGGCGGCGAACCGGTTGCAGGCCGCCTCCACGGCCCGGTCGCCCCGCGGCGGGCCGGCGGGAGAACGGGCATCGCGGAAGTCCACGCCGCCGGTTTCCTGCAGGATATGCGCCAGCTCGTGGAACAGCGTGAAGATCTGGCGGGATTTCGGCTGGTGGTTGTTGATGTAGATCAGCGGAAACGCCTCGTGGTGCAGGCAGAATCCGGAAATCTCGTCGTCTTGGAAATTGTCCTTGAAGACGAACACGCCGCAGTCCTCGACCCGCGCGCGCCAGCGCTTCAGCGCGGTCTCCATGTCCGGCCAGCGGCGTTGCTGGTCCAAGCCGACGCCCAGATGCCGCCGCGCTTCCGCCGCGGCCTCCGCCGGGGAGCGGCCCGCGCCGGCTTGCATCGCGCGCGACAGGAACCGCGCGCCGGAGCCGCGGCCGCCGGCGAGGTCGGCGATGCTGTACTGCAACGCTTTCGCGCGCCGCAGCAGATAGTGCATCCGGGGCGACAAGCCCGCGGCGATTTCCGGCGTCAGGCTCCGGAACGACTCCGCCGCCGCGGCCTCCTCCGGCGGCTCCGGAAAGAAAAACACGGCCAGCGGGCGCTTGTAGATTTCGTAGGCGAGCCGCTCCAGCTAGACGTACGTCGGCCGGCTCTCGCCCGCCTCCCAGGCGCGCACCACTTCTTCGGTGACCCGCGCGCGGTCGAATTTCTCGACCACTTCGCCGATGCTGAGATTCATGCTGGTCCGCGCCCAGACCAGCACCGCGGGAGTGATCGGCGCTTGATCGCTCATGTTTGGGCGGCCCTCGGCGGCCGTCGACCGGAACCCCAGCAGTATATACCGATGCCTCTGGGACAGCGCGCCGCCCGAACCCGGCGAAAAGGCGATAGGAGCGTGATGGGAATGCGATGCCTCAGAAGAACTCAAGCACCACGGGAATCCGAGCAGTCACAAATTACGATTCCCTGATATAGAGCGGTCAGATGGGGGGCAGATAGCGGTCAGATAACGGTCAGATAGCCACACGATGGAAAATTAATAATGAATAAAATCATATCTTTATTTTTCAAATATGGAGTATAGAGCAACGCGATGGGGGCGCAACGGCGGTCAGATAGCGGTCAGATAGGGGCAGATAGAACAAGCATCAACGCCCGCATCTAGCGGATCAAACGGAACGCCTGCGGCTACCGCAGCCGGGGGAGTTTTCGCATCGCCATCCTGTTCCGCTGCCGCGGGCTGGACCTGTATCCCGACCTTGCCTAGCAACTAGAACCGGCGAAGCCCCCCTTCTTGAGAAGCCCCAACACTCAGTTGGGAATGGCTAGAGGTCTCCCAGTCCCGGGGTCACGCGACCCGGTGAGAATAGGAGGACGCTCGGGGTTGATCTCTGCCGAGTTCAACTGCTCCTGCGTCAGTCCGGTGACCTTAACCAAGACGGTTCCATCAAGAATTGCATCTTTTATCACTACGTTCCCATTGAAATCGGTGCCTGAAAAATCGGTATCCGCTAAATCTGCCTGAGAGAAGTCGACCATAAACAAGTATGTCGCGGTTAATTTGGCCCCGGAAAGATCGGCATCAGTAAAGTCTGCACCATAAACACGAGCAGATGCCAAATTAGCACTTACGAGACTCGCCGCCACAAAATTCGCACGTCCTAATATCGCTACGTTGCCCCGGTCCGACAGATTCGCATCATCCAGCAATGCTCGCGGCAGTTTCGCTTCAGCCACAAGCAATCCACGCAAATCGGTATTCCGAAGATCGAGATAATACTCTTCCTTAACTTCGGTGATCAATTGCCGCCCGCTTCTATCGGCTAAGGCCTCCATAACTGCCACCAAATCTCCAGGCAGTCCTCCCCTATTAGCGTCATGCTCATGCTCCGGTTTCCTTTTCATGCGAGTACGAACGAATGCAGACAGCGCAAACATGATCAAAACGTGATAGTTCAAATGGCGCTGGGCCATGCGAGTCAAGGCGTGAATACCGGCCAGACGCGCAGTTCGCTTCCCGCCAAGCATCTCCGTCGCTCTTTGGTAGCGTTCGTTCAGCAAACTCCTTTGCGCCGTCGTCGCTTGCAGGTGCGCGGTGCAACTGCGCCAAATTGCGACAGGCAAGCCCAATGTCGCAACGATGATTAGGACAAAATTGCGCAGGCGTTCATTATCTCCCCACAAAATTCCCCATATCGATTCCCAATACGTGTATAGATAGCCGAAGAGGATCAATACCGCAAGAACTCCTCCCACTAAGATCACTTTGCGGGAAGCAAGATACAACTTGGCCATGGCGGGCTTCTCAGTTTAAACGAACTTCAGAAGTCCAACAACTTGGGCTTCCGACAACACGCTATGAGCGATCGGTGTGGATTTCGGGCTTCGCCTCAATTTCTTAACTGGGAGACCTCGCGCATCTGCTCTGGTCCTTTGAATTTCTCCATCAAGACCGAAAGCCAGCCGCGGGTCGAGCGTTTGATGATTTTTCCATCCGGAGTCATCACCCCCACAGTGGTGCCCATGGTCGCCTTGCACGCGGCCGTGACCGCGTCAACATCGACACCGGCAATGTACACCGGCTTCCGAAAGTTCCGCAGGCGCTGGAATCCATCGGCAACGGTCGCGACAGATTCAACTTCGATGACGCGGTCGGGCGTCTCAATATCGGGATTTGACCTGGTGTTGAACCTAGCGCCATATCTGCGAGCGACGTTCATGGCGACCCGATTGTGGTCGCGCGTTTCAGAGGCCATGAGCAACTTCCCCGTGTCTTGCCGGAATGGAAGTGTACTACACCATGATATGAGATCCGGAGTCATGGCGGCTCCCGCCAAAGAGAAATGCAAGGAATTACCGCAAGTTGGCGTGAATCTGGCGCAAGGGTTTGACAAACCATTCCATAAGGCGCATATTACCCAGCGCTGGAACCTCTGATTTCCAGTTGCTGACGCAGGGGTTGCAGAACAAGGGAGAAAACCGCATGCCCAGAAAAAGTACCGAAATCACCCGCGCGGAAGTGGCCAGCGCCGCGGCAAAAATCCTGCGCAGCCCCTTTTCCAGCAAAGCGGCGAAATCCGCCGCCGCCGCGGCGTTAACACCGCGGTCCAATAGGAAAACGGGTAGAAAAAATTCCGCTGAGGCCGCCAGCAGGAAAGCAGCCAGCACTGCCGCTAAGATTCTACGCAGCCCTTTTTCCAGCGAAGCAGCGAAAAGAGCTGCAGTTTCGGCATTGACGCAACGGCCCGGCAAGGCATAAAGAAAGCGCAACCGGCCACGGCGCGCTGCCGCCGGCTTCGGTCCGGCACAGGCGTTCCCGGCAAGCCCGCGCCTGACCCGGCGCGTATATAATGGCCGCCTCGCCACCCGCGGTCGCCCCGAACCCTTGGACACCGAACTCAGGCAGAGACTGCTGGGCGCGGCCATCCTCATCGCGGCCGCCATCCTGATCATCCCGATGCTGCTCGAGACCGAGCGCCCGGCGCTGGACGTCGCGCCGGTGCCGGAGCCGGGCGTCGACGCGCCCGCGTTCACCTACGAGCGGCTGCCGGACGACCCGGCCGCGGCGGACGCGGACGCGGACGATGCGGTCGCGCCGAAGCCGGACTTCCGGGAGCCGGAGCACGCCGCGTTCGAGCCGCGCCCCGAGTGGTACGTCCAGGTCGGCCTGTTCGAGAACGCCGCCAACGCCGAAGGCCTGCGCGCGCTGCTGCGCGGGGCGGGCTACCCGGCCGGCCTGCACGCCGAAGACGGCGCCCAGCGGCAGCGGGTGCGGGTCGGACCCTACTACTCGCAGACCCGGGCCGAGCGGGCGCTGGCCGGCATCCGCGCCAAGGAGACCCTGGCCGCGGCGCACGAGGGCTGGGTGGTGCGCCAGCCGTGAACGGCGAACCCCTCGGCCTCGCCGACGCCTCCTACCTCGACGTCGGCATCGCCGCCGTCCTGCTGCTGTCGGCCGCGATGAGCGCGGCGCGCGGCTTCTCGGTCGAGCTGCTGACCGCGCTCGCCTGGATCGTCGGCCTGGCCGTCGCCTGGCAGTTCGCCGGCGCCGCCGCGGCGCTGTTCCCCGCCGCGTTCGACGCGGTCGAGATCGGCGGCCAGCGCTTCAGCGTGGTCGAGTACCACAAGCCGCTCGCCGGGCTGCTGCTGTTCCTGCTGGTGTTCCTCATCGCCGGCCTGCTGCAGCGCTCGCGGGAGGGCAAGAAGACGCTGCGCGGCGACCACGCCCTCGGCTTCCTGTTCGGCCTGGCGCGCGGCGGCCTGCTGGTGCTGGCGCTGACGCTGGTGGCCGGCACCACCGCGTTCCCGGCCAGCGAGCTGTGGCGGCGCTCGCTGCTGCCCCCCTACTTCGTCGCCGCCGCCGAGCCGGTCGTGGCCCTGATGCCGGAGCGGTGGCGGACCTTCTTCCACTACCCGGCGCCGGCGCCGCCGGCCTGACGCGGTGTGCGGGCTGCTCGGCATCGTCGGCCGGCGCGAGATCGCGCCGGACCTGTACGAGGGGCTGACCGTGCTGCAGCACCGCGGCCAGGACGCCGCCGGCCTGACCACCTGCGGCGAGGACGACCGCCTGCACCAGCTGCGCGGCAACGGCCTGATCCGCGACGTGTGCCGCGGCGAGCGCCTGGCGCGGCTGCGCGGGCGCGCCGGCATCGGCCACCTGCGCTACCCCACCGCCGGCACCGAGCGCTCCGAGGAGGCGCAGCCGTTCTACGTCAACTCGCCGTTCGGCATCGCCCTCGGCCACAACGGCAACCTGAACAACACCGCGGCCCTGGCGCGCGAGCTGTACCGCGACGACAAGCGCCACATCAACACCGAGTCGGACTCCGAGATCCTGCTCAACGTGCTGGCGCACGAGCTGCTCAAGCAGCCGGACCTGCGCCGCCGGGACCCGGCCGCGCTGTTCCGCGCCGTGGCCGGCGCGCACCGGCGCTGCGCCGGCGCCTACGCCGCGGTCTGCCTGATCGCCGGCGGCGGCGTGCTGGCCTTCCGCGACCCCCACGGCATCCGCCCGCTGGTGTACGGCCACCGCGGCGCGGGCGCGGCGCGCGAGCACATCGTCGCCTCCGAGAGCGTGGCGCTGGACATGCTCGGCTTCACGCTCGAGCGCGACCTGCGCCCGGGCGAGGCGCTGTTCATCGACCTCGACGGCGAGGTGCGCAGCAGCCGCGCCGAGGCCGCGGCGCCGTTCGCGCCGTGCATCTTCGAGTACGTGTACTTCGCGCGCCCGGACTCGGTGATGAACGGCGTCTCGGTGCAGCGCTCGCGCATGCGCATGGGCAAGCGGCTGGCCAACAAGATCCTGCGCGAGTGGCCGGAGCACGACATCGACGTGGTGATCCCGATCCCCGACACCAGCCGCACCGCGGCGCTGGAGATGGCCTACCGGCTGGACCGCCCGTACCGCGAGGGCTTCATCAAGAACCGCTACATCGGCCGCACCTTCATCATGCCGGAGGCGCCGGAGCGCCGCGCCTCGGTGCGCCGCAAGCTGAACCCGATCCGCAACGAGTACGAGGGCATGAACGTGCTGCTGGTGGACGATTCCATCGTCCGCGGCACCACCTCGCGCGAGATCGTGCAGATGGCGCGCGACGCCGGCGCGAAGCGGGTGTACTTCTCCTCCGCCTCGCCGCCGGTGCGCCACCCCAACATCTACGGCATCGACATGCCGCGCGCCGACGAGCTGATCGCCCACGGGCGCAGCGAGGCGGAGGTGTGCGCGGCGATCGGCGCCGACCGCCTGATCTACCAGGACCTGCCGGACCTGATCGCGGCGGTGCGCGAGGGCAACCCCGAGCTGCGCCGCTTCGACTGCTCGGTGTTCACCGGCGAGTACGTCACCGGCGTGCCGGACGGCTACCTGGAGGAGCTGGCCCGCACCCGCCGCGCGCCGGCGCCGGCCGCCGCCGGGGCCGGCTGAGGTGGCGCTCCCCGCCCCGGCCGCCGGCGAGCTCGCGCAGGCCGCCGCCGCCGCCGCGCGCTGGCCGGAGCGGGCCGCGCGCGGCCTGTGCCTGGTCAGCGTCCGCGCCCAGGCCCTGTACCTGCTGGAAGACGGCGCCGTCGCCGCCGCCTGGCCGGTGTCGACCGCGCGCCGCGGCGTCGGCGCCCGCGACGGCAGCCTGCAGACCCCGCCCGGGGCGCACCGGATCGCCGAGCGCATCGGCGCCGGCGCGCCGGCGCAGGCGGTGTTCGAGGGCCGCGAACCCACCGGCGAGACCGCCGCGGCCGGGAGCGCGCCGGGCCCGGGCGGCCGCGAGCGCATCACCGCCCGCATCCTCCGGCTGGACGGCCTGGAGCCCGGGGTCAACCGCGGCGGCGCGGTCGATTCGCGCGCGCGGTGCATCTACATCCACGGCACCAACGAGGAGGACCGGATCGGCCGGGCCGCCTCGCGCGGCTGCGTGCGCATGCGCGCGCGCGACGTGATCGAGCTGTTCGACCGGGTGCGCGACGACGCCCTGGTGCTGATCCTGCCGTGAGCGCCGCGCCCTCGCCGCTGCGCGCGCTGCTCGGCGCCGCCCTCGACCGGGTGCGCGGCGACGCCGCGGTCGCGGCCTGGCTGCGGGCCCATCCGGATGCCGCGTACGACCATCTGCTGGCCTTCGGCAAGGCGGCCGCGGCGATGGCCGACGGCGCGCTGGCGGCGCGCCCGGAGCCGGCCGCGGGCCTGGTCGTCACCAAGCACGGCCACCTCGCGGGGCGGCGCTGCGCCGGCCATCCGCGCCTGCGCTGCCTGGAGGCGGACCACCCGGTGCCGGGGGCGGCCAGCCTCGCCGCGGGCGCGGCGCTGCTCGAATTCCTGGCGGCGGCGCCCGCCGACGCGCGCTTCTTAGTGTTGATCTCCGGCGGCGCCTCGAGCCTGGTCGAGGCGCTGGCGCCGGGGCTGGACTTGGCCGGGCTCAGCCGCCTCACCGACCGCCTGCTGGGCGCGGGAGTGCCGATCGACCAAATGAACGCGGCGCGGCGCGCGGTCTCGCGCCTCAAGGGCGGCCGGCTGGCGCGCCATCTGGACGGCCGGCCGGCCTGCGCGCTGCTGATCTCGGACGTGCCGGGCGACGCGCCGTGGGTGATCGGCTCCGGGCCGCTGTCGCCGGCGCCGGACGGCGGCGCGGCCGAACTGCCCGCGGCGGCGCGGGACCTGCTGGCGGGGATCGAGCCCGAGCCGGTTCCGCCGCCGGCGGCGTTCGCGAACATCGACGCGCATGTGATCGCCACGCTGGCGGACGCCAAGGCGGCGGCCGCCGCGGCCGCGGAAGCGCGCGGGCTGGCCGCGCACGTGCACGACGAGTTCCTGGACGGCGACGCCCAAGCCCGGGGAGCGCGCCTGGCGCGCTGGCTGCGCGGCGCCGAGGCCCCGCCCGGCTGCCACGTCTGGGGCGGCGAGACCACCGTGCGCCTGCCCGACGAACCCGGGCGCGGCGGCCGCAACCAGCACCTGGCGCTGGCCGCGGCGCGCGAGCTCGACGGCGCCGGGGGCGTCCGCCTGCTGGCCTGCGGCACCGACGGCACCGACGGCCCGACCGCCGACGCCGGCGGCGAGGTGGACGGCGCCACCCTGGCGCGGGGCCGCGCCCGCGGCCTGGACGCGGCCGCGGCGCTGGCCGCGGCCGACGCCGGCAATTATCTCGAAGCCGCGGGCGCGCTGGTCGCCACCGGCCCGACCGGCACCAACGTCATGGACCTGGTGCTGGCGCTCAAGGACTGAGCCAAAAGTGGTAGTATTGGCCCCGGACGACTTGGCCGCCGGACATCATCCAGCCATGAACTCTTGGGAATCCGCTCGCCGAGAAATCGCCGAGGAATATGCAGAAAACCATTCTCGCCCTTGGGTCATCGGCTTTTCAGGAGGAAAAGACAGCACAGTACTCGCACACTTGGCGATAGAACATCTAATGCGCCTCCCCGCAAGCAAACGCTCGCGGACGATTCACATCGTATCGAATGACACTCTTGTGGAAAGCCCTCAAGTTGTTGAGCATGCCCAACAGGTACTCAAGGAAATTGAGAATGCTACCGCAGCATTCAACCTTCCCATCAAAACCGTTACCACGATGCCCGAATTGGATGGAACCTTTTGGGTCAATGTGATTGGCCGCGGATACCCAACTCCCAATCAGAGTTTTCGCTGGTGTACCGATCGCATGAAGATTCAGCCCACCACGCGATACATCAAACAGCATGTAAGTATTTCCGGATCAGTCGTCTTGCTATTGGGTGTGCGGCGGGATGAAAGTTCTGCGCGTTCAAATTCGATTTCTAAGCATGATGCCTACGGCAGGTTACACCCCCACCAGCAAATCAAGGACTGCTGGGTATTTCGCCCTATTGCCGATGTGACGACAGACGAGGTATGGGAGTTTCTTGGCGCAGAGCCGCCACCATGGGGAGGAGGACATGAAAGTTTAATTAATCTCTATAGAAACGCGGGAGGTGGAGAGTGCCCGGTCGTAACTGCCAAGCAGGATATTCCGTCATGCGGATCATCCCGTTTCGGATGTTGGACCTGTACGCTAGTGGAAAAAGATAAAAGCCTGCGCGGATTGATCGATGCGGGGTTTGACGAATATTTGCCTCTTCTAGAATTCCGAGATTGGCTGGTTGAAATCCGCAACCAGCCGGACCGACGCCTCGCTAAGCGCCGTAACGGACAAATCAGTTTTACCGCAAATGGCGCTCATATAGCTGGGCCTTTCACCATTTCCACGCGTGTGGAAATATTAGAGCGCTTGCTGGAAATGCAAGACCAAACCGGCTATACGCTAATCCGGCCAAGCGAAATTGAGCGGATCCGGGAAATTTGGAGTCAGGATATAATGAAAGGCTCCGAGGCAACGGCTACTTGCTGAACACATACAATCTTTGACAGGGGAACCTCATGGATACAATTGCTTTGCTCAAGGACTCTGAAAGGAGGCAACTCGTCGAGGAAATGTGCGAAGAGGCCCACATTCCATATCTTGTCTTATGCGAGTTGCTAACGGCTGCCCTAGAAACCCAAGGCAATTCCACAAGGCACAAATTAAATCAAAAGATCGAGCAAATCATAGAACCCCAAGTCACGGCGGCACAGGAATTACCGGAAAACAACGGTAACGGTGCAGGCAAATGATACATTTGGATTACATCAAATTGCGGAACTGGCGGTCATACAAATACGCCAAGTTTGAATTTCCTCCAGCAGATGAACAGCGCAATGTGATCTTGATTACTGGAGTAAGTGAATGTGGAAAGACCTCGTTTTTCGAGGCACTGGTACTTGGGCTGTACGGTCAGCGGGGCCTACGCTTGGCTCCTAGGGCCCGAAAGTCAAAGGGAGATGATGAGGCTAGAACTATGAACTACAGCCGGTTTATGGAAAGCGTACTGCATGAAGACTTTTTGAATGCAGAACAACGGTTGAACGCGGAACAACAACAAAGCTTGACTTGCGAAGTCGAAATTGCATTCAAGCTAAATTCTGAGCCGGTAGTCATTCATAGAATATGGCACTTTGACAAAGAGAGAAATCATCTTCCAGAAGATGATGACTTGCGGATACTTCGTTCGCAGGGACCCGTGGCGCCTCCTGCTATAGATGTGGAGGACCGGGATAAGTGGTACAGCGACTACATTGCTAGAAGCTTCTTACCAGTCGACTTGGCCAATTTCTTTCTGTTCGACGGCGAGCAGGCCCAGCATTATGCAAGCTTAGATATGGCGGACCAAGTGAAAAAAGGGATCAAAGGTCTGCTTGGATTAACCCTACTAGAAAGTCTTGCTGAAGATTTGCAGACATATGCGAGACGTGAGCGCAGTCACGTCTCGCACCCCGACGAGGAAGCCTTGAGTAACCTTGCAAATGAGATTGAAGAATTGCAGGGGCGCATCCGTACCAATGAAGAATTAATCAATACATTGGACAACGAAATCACAGATTTAAATCGAGATTCGGACAACTTGGTGAGAAAAATGGAAGAAGATGATCAAGATTCTATGACTGATATTGTGGATTTAACAAAAGAAGAAGAGGACTACAGAGCAAATGCGAGAGAGGCCGCCCAAGGGGTTAGCGACCTCTTGGCTGGTGAAATGGCGTTGATGCTAGTAGGAGAGGAGTTGTTGAATAAGACGGTATCACAACTGCATGCAGAACGGAAACGAGAAGAGTGGGAGCAAGGTCGAGCACAAGGCGATGAAAAGTTTAATGAATATCATGCGGATTTATCTAGCCGACTATTGGCACTAGAACCACCGGTCGGTAAGGCGCTACAAAAAAAGATATTGCAGGCAGTAAAAGCCGCATGGCAGGAGATCTGGCGGCCTTTACCAGAGGGGGCGGCAGATTCATATCTGCACAAGAGTCTGGCTGGTCGTGTTCGCAATCAAGCTGCAGAAAAGCTACAGGAAATTGATCAGGAAATTAATCAGAAATTAAAAGACTTGGCACAAAAGAGAGAGATGGCGCTGAAAGCAGCCGAAGAGAAGAAATTACAGCGCATGGCAGCACAGCGAAGAAAACCTGAGGTTGCTAAAAATGAGCGAGAGACATATAACGCAATTCGCGACCGGATTCGCTCTCTGCAATCAAAAAAGCAAGAAACTGGGAGATTGCAAGAAAAGTTAAGGAGTGAGGCTGGCAGCAAAAATTCCGAGTTGCAGCGACTCACTTCATATATTACTTCCGACTCCATTCAACGCGCTAAATATGCCGAAAGAGTATCGGCCCTGATACAGAGAGTTGTGCAAGAAACCATACCCCATCAGACCAAAAATATAGGGGACGCGATGACTGCGGCCTGGAAGAAGATGTCTCACATGCCGGACAGAGTAGCCGAAATTAACGTTACCGACGCTTGTGAGGTCGAAATGCTGAACACAAACGGCGAGGACATCCGCAAGGTTGATCGGTCAGCCGGGGGAGAGCAAATCTTCACTCAAGCGCTTTTTTGGTCGGTAACTCATGTCAGCCAACACGAATTTCCATTTGTTGTCGACACCCCTTTGGCTCGCCTAAGTCATGAGAATAGATTGGGGGTGATTCGACAATTTACAGATCACTCAGGTCAGGTGATTTTGCTATCCACCGACACGGAAGTCGTCGGAGAAGTACTGGACGCCATCCGCGATAAAATTGCCATCAGTTGGCGGCTTGACCTGCATGAATATGAAAACGGCATTGGCCACACCACTGTGACGAGACTATAGGAGATGTCGCCATGGTTGAAATAACCGAACTCGGGAATATGTCGTTTCACCCAAGTGAACCGGCAGATAAAATTTTCGACGACCTGCAAGGTCAGCTAGGACTGCCTGCTCGATACTATACAGCGAAATTAGCTATCGCTCGATCATTATCGGAGGCAGAACACTTCGGCTTAGAGGCTAAAGACAACAGCCGAAGCACCGAACTTCGCGGTCACCAATTATTCGGTCGAGATACTAAAAATCTTGCGGCATGGTTAGCGTTGATTGTTCAGCATAGCGGTGCACAGGATCTTAAGCGGGACCAGTTCAGACATCTGATTCACTCCCATTTGAACCGAGGAGCCAAACTGCTGCAAGGAGACTGGGAAGCATCTGGGCACGAGTTTGAGCCTTTTGTGAACAAACTTGCTAAATTGGCCTCTGCTCCTAAACCGAGTAGCCCCCAAGTTCCTGAAACACAGGTTTCGCCGGTGTTTCGCGGAAAGATCGAATTACGCGTCGGTCCCACCGCAAAAGAAGTTCGCACTCAGGAGTCTGTTGTTTTCAAATTGAATATTGGGGGCGGGAGCCCTCACATGGCTCTTATGGGTGGGACAAATTCCGGCAAGACCTATACGGCTATAACCATGCTGAAAGAATTGCGTGCGCTTAATCAAGTGCCAATGCTAGCTTTCGACTTTAAAGGAGACCTTTCAGAGAAATTAGCTCCTGGCATCAACGCGCAAGTAATTTCGCCGCCGCAAGAGACGGTGCCACTCGATATATTCGCAACCCCCGATCGCAGCGACATCGGAATTAAAACCACAGCGGCAAAATTGCGCGAGTCCATACTTCGCGTAAAGGTAAGGCCCGCTGGGGGAATACAGAGGGACTTGCTGAGAAAGGCCCTCATTACCGCATTACAAGCTAGTGCGCCTGGCGACCGCCCACCGGATCTTGGAAAGGTGGCCTCTGCTTTGCAGGAAGAATATGAGGACGCAGGGCAAAGACCTGATGAATTGGTTTCCACACTCAATGAGTTGTGTGAATTTGATTTATTTGCTCCCCAATATTCTCCAGCCGATTTTTTCGCAAAAAGCTGGGTTATTCGTCTGCCTCAAGACGGTTCTGAGGAAATGCGACGCTTGATTGTCAATTTGACCTTGGATGCGCTGGACCGCTGGATTAATGCTCAGAATGACGCTCCGAGAGAAGAAGATGGGTGCCAAGCACTCCGCCATGTCTGCATGCTCGATGAAGCTCATGTGATCCTTTCTACAAAACTGCCAGCTCTCGCCAATCTGATTAGAATGAGCAGGTCTAAAGGAGGCTGCTTAATGCTAGCTTCTCAATCACCGGATGATTTCGCCACTGGGAGTGAGAATTTCTTGGACAACATGGGGCTGACTCTCGCTTTTGCGACGCAAGCCAAGCCGACATCGGTTAGTAATATATTTGGCCCTCACAGCCGGACCTTGAGCAATTTGGAGAGGGGGAAAGCCCTATGCAAATTCCGAGGACAAGAAACCAAAAAGATTCTGGCGTGGACGCCAGACAACTAGACAACAAAATCATCGTCCGCATTGACAGCGCGGTGGACTCCTCCAATTCCGCCAAGATCAAAATGCCGGCGCGCTGGTCGCCGCCGGCCCGACCGGCACCAACGTCATGGACCTGGTGCTGGCGCTCAAGGACTGAGCCCGGCCGCCGACCGCGGGTGCAGGCCGCCGGCGTCCGCCGCCAGCCAGCCGCCCTGCTCGTACCAGTCGCCGAGCACCGCGCGCACCGCGGGCGCGCCGTCGAGCGCGAAGCGGTGCACCGCCGGGCGGTGGGTGTGGCCGTGGATCAGCGCGCGCGCGCCGGCGGCGCGCATCACCCGGCGCACCTCGCCTTGGTCGACGTCCATGATGGCGAGCGACTTGGCGGCCACCGCCGCCCGGCTCGCCCGGCGCAGCCGCGCGGCCAGGGCCAGCCGCGCGCGCCGCGGCAGGCGCCGCAGCGCCGCCAGCGCCGCCGGGCGGCGCAGCCAGCGCCGGTAGCGCTGGTAGGCGCGGTCGCCGGTGCACAGCAGGTCGCCGTGCTCGATCAGGGTCGGCGTGCCGTACAGGTCGATGACGCTGCGCTCCGGCAGCAGCACGGCGCCGGCGCGCCGGGCGAAGCCGGCGCCGAGCAGGAAGTCGCGGTTGCCGTGCAGCACCCGCGCCGGCGCGCCGGCGGCGGCCAGCTCGCGGAGCGCGGCCAGCACGTCCTCCAGCCCGGCGGCCGGGTCGTCGTCGCCGATCCAGGCGTCGAACAGGTCGCCCAGCACGTACAGCGCCTCGGCGGCGCGCGCCGGGCCGCGCAGGAACGCCGCGAACGCCGCCGCCTGCGCCGGGCGCGCGGCGTCCAGGTGCAGGTCGGAGACGAACAGGGTGTGCGGCATGCGGCTCCGGCGGGCCGCGCCCGGCGGCTTGCGGAAACGGCCCGCCGCCCCCATATCAGGGGCGCGGGGCGGGAACGCCGGCGGCCCGGGGCGGCTCTGGTATCCTAGCACCCGCCCGGGCCGCGGCCCGGGGGAGCGGCTGCCATGAGCAACATGATGAAGAACCTGGTGCTCTGGATCGTCATCGCGGCGGTCCTGATGTCGGTGTTCAACAACTTCGCGCCGGTCGGCCAGCCGCCGGCCGCGCTGACCTACTCCGAGTTCGTCGGCAGCGTCAAGAACGGCCAGGTGCGCGCCGTCAACATCGACCCGGACCAGCGCCTGATCAGCGGCAGCTTCCAGGACGGGCGCGAGTTCACCACCAACGCCCTGCAGGACCCGAAGCTGGTCGACGACCTGCTGGCCAACAACGTGACCGTCACCGGCAGCGCGCGCGAGGCGCCGTCGGTGTTCGCCGAGTTCCTGCTGCACTGGTTCCCGCTGCTGCTGCTGATCGGCGTGTGGATCTTCTTCATGCGGCAGATGCAGGGCGGCGGCCAGGGGCGCGGCGCGCTGTCCTTCGGCAAGAGCCGCGCGCGGCTGATGAGCGAGGAGCAGAACAAGGTCACCTTCGAGGACGTGGCCGGCGTCGAGGAGGCCAAGGAGGAGGTGCAGGAGCTGGTCGAGTTCCTCAAGGACCCGGCGAAGTTCCAGAAGCTCGGCGGCAAGATCCCGCGCGGCGTGCTGATGGTCGGCTCGCCCGGCACCGGCAAGACGCTGCTGGCCAAGGCCATCGCCGGCGAGGCCAAGGTGCCGTTCTTCAGCATCTCCGGCTCCGACTTCGTGGAGATGTTCGTCGGCGTCGGCGCCTCGCGCGTGCGCGACATGTTCACCCAGGCGAAGAAGCACGGCCCGAGCATCGTGTTCATCGACGAGATCGACGCGGTCGGGCGCCACCGCGGCGCCGGGCTCGGCGGCGGCCACGACGAGCGCGAGCAGACCCTGAACCAGCTGCTGGTGGAGATGGACGGCTTCGAGGGCAACGAGGGCGTGATCGTGATCGCCGCCACCAACCGCCCCGACGTGCTCGACCCGGCGCTGCTGCGCCCGGGCCGCTTCGACCGCCAGGTGGTGGTGCCGCTGCCGGACATCCGCGGCCGCGAGCAGATCCTGCGCGTGCACATGCGCCCGGTGCCGCTGGACAAGGACGTCAAGGCCGGCGTGATCGCGCGCGGCACGCCGGGCTTCTCCGGCGCCGACCTCGCCAACCTGGTGAACGAGGCGGCGCTGTTCGCGGCGCGCAAGAACAAGAAGCAGGTCGAGATGCAGGACTTCGAGCACGCCAAGGACAAGATCATGATGGGCTCGGCGCGCAAGTCGATGGTCATGAGCGAGGAGGAGAAGCGCCTCACCGCCTACCACGAGTCCGGCCACGCCATCATCGGCCGCACCGTGCCCGACCACGACCCGGTGCACAAGGTCACCATCATCCCGCGCGGGCGGGCGCTGGGCGTCACCATGTTCCTGCCGGAGGACGACCGCTACAGCAACACCCGGCAGCGCCTGGAGGGCCAGATCTGCACCATGTACGGCGGCCGCCTGGCCGAGGAGATCATCTTCGGCCCGGACAAGGTCACCACCGGCGCGCAGAACGACATCGAGCGCGCCACCGAGCTGGCGCGCAACATGGTCACGCGCTGGGGCCTGTCCGACAAGCTCGGGCCGCTGGCCTACGCCGAGGAGGCCGGCGAGGTGTTCCTGGGCCACTCGGTGACCCAGCACAAGACCCTGTCCGACCAGACCGCGCGCTCGATCGACGAGGAGGTGCGCCACATCATCGACCGCAACTACAAGCGCGCGCGCAAGATCCTGCTGGACAACCTCGACAAGCTGCACGGCATGGCCGACGCGCTGCTGCGCTACGAGACCATCGACGGCGACCAGATCGGCGACATCATGGCCGGCCGCGAGCCGCGGCCGCCGCGCGACTGGAGCGACGACGCGGACCGCCCGGACGCGGGCGCGCCGGGCGCCGAGGAGCGTCCGGACGCGGCCGGCGAAGAGCCGCCGCTCGGCGAGGCCGCCGGCCAGCACTGAGCCGGCCCGGCCGGGCCGCGCATGCCCAGCAGGCATTTCGGCACCGACGGCATCCGCGGGCGCGTCGGCGCCGCGCCGATGACGCCGGGCTTCGTGCGCCGCCTGGGCCGCGCCGCGGCGCGGGCGCTGGCCCGCGGCGGCCGCCCGCCGGCGGTCCTGATCGGCGGCGACACCCGCGAATCCGGCCCGGCCCTGGCCGGCGCCCTGGCGGCCGGGCTGGCCGACGCCGGCGCCCGCGCGGAAGTGTGCGGCGTCCTGCCGACGCCCGCGGTCGCCTGGCTGGCCGGGCGCGACCCGGCGATCGACGCGGGCGCGGTGGTCAGCGCCTCGCACAACCCCTACCAAGACAACGGCGTCAAGCTGCTCGGCGCCGACGGCGGCAAGCTGTCCGACGCGGCCGAGGCCGCCGTCGAGGCGGCGCTGGCGGAGGAGGAGGACGGGCCGCCGGCGCCGCCGGCGCCGCTGCGCGACGAGGAGGCGCGCCTGGCGGCGTACGTGGAGTCCTGCCGCGCCGCCGCGCCGGGCCTCGACCTGTCCGGGCGCCACCTCCTGCTCGACTGCGCGCACGGCGCCGCGCACGCCGCCGCGCCGCGGCTGTTCCGCGAGCTCGGCGCCCGGGTGACCGCGGTCGGCGCCGCGCCCGACGGGCGCAACATCAACGCCGGCTGCGGCGCCGCCTGCCCGGAGCACGCGCAGGCCGCGGCCCGCGCCTGCGGCGCCGAACTCGGCCTGAGCCTGGACGGCGACGGCGACCGGCTGATGATGATCGACGAGGACGGCGCCGTCGCCGACGGCGACGACCTGCTGTTCGTGCTGGCGCGGGCGCGGCTGGCGGCGGGGACGCTGGACGGCGGCGTGGTCGGCACCGAGATGAGCAACCTGGGGCTGGAGCGCGCGCTGGCCGGGCTCGGCGTCCCGTTCGCGCGCGCCGCGGTCGGCGACCGCCACGTGCTGGCGATGCTGCGCGCGCGCGGCTGGCGGCTGGGCGGCGAGACCTCGGGCCACGTCATCTGCCGCGAGCTGGCGCCCGCCGGCGACGGCCTGCTCACCGCGCTGCAGACGCTGGCCGCGCTCGCGGCCCTGGGGCAGACGCTGGCGGCGGCGCGCGCCGGGCTGCGCAAGCGCCCGCAGGTGATGCTCAACGTCCCCCGCGCCGGCGGCGCGGCCGGCGACGCGGTGGACGCCGCCGCGGCCGACGCCCGCGCGCGGCTGGGCGGCCGCGGCCGGGTGCTGGTGCGCCCGTCCGGCACCGAGCCCCTGCTGCGCATCATGGTCGAGAGCGAGGACGCCGGCGAGGCCGGCCGGCTGGCCCGCGCCATCGCCGGGGCGGCCGGGGCCGGGTCACTATAATGGGCGCCCGCGCCGCCCCGGCGCCGCCGAACTCCCCATGAGCCGCCCCGCCGTCGTCGCCGGAAACTGGAAAATGCACGGCTCCCTGGCCGAGGCGCGCGCGCGGGCGCGCGCGGTGGCCGCGGGCCTGGACGGCGTCGCCTGCGAGGCGCTGCTGTGCCCGCCGTTCGTGCACCTGCCCGCCGTGCTCGAGGCGGCGGCCGGCACGCGGCTGGCGGTCGGCGCGCAGAACGTCTGCGCGCACGCCGAGGGCGCCCACACCGGCGAGGTCTCGGCGGCGATGCTGGCCGAGCTCGGCTGCGACGCGGTGCTGCTCGGGCACTCCGAGCGGCGCCACCTGTACCGCGAGGAGGAGGCCGACGTCGGCGCCAAGTTCGCCCTGCTGCACCAGCTCGCGGCCGCCGACCCGGCGGCGCCGCGCATCGTGCTGTGCGTCGGCGAGACGCTGGAGGAGCGCGAGGCCGGCCGCGCGATGGACGCGCTCCAGGCGCAGCTGGCGATCGCGGGCGAGCACCCCGGCGCGTTCCCCCGCGCGCGCATCGCCTACGAGCCGGTGTGGGCGATCGGCACCGGGCGGGCGGCCACCCCGGAGCTGGCGCAGGAGGCGCACGCCGGCATCCGCGCCTGCCTGCGCGCGGCGGTCGGCGCCGCGGCCGACGACACCGCGATCCTGTACGGCGGCAGCATCCGCGCGGCCAACGCCGCGGCGCTGTTCGCGATGCCCGACATCGACGGCGGCCTGGTCGGCGGCGCCTCGCTGGCGGCCGGCGAATTCCTGGACATCTGCCGCGCCGTGCCACAATAGGCGGACGATGCTGTACAACCTCCTCCTCGGCGCGGCGGTGCTGCTGGCCGTCGCCATCATCAGCCTGGTGCTGCTGCAGCAGGGCCGCGGCGCCGACACCGGCGCGGCGTTCGGCGGCGGCGCCTCCGGCACCGTGTTCGGCTCGCGCGGCAGCGCGACGTTCCTGAGCCGCGTCACCGCGGGCGCGGCGGCGCTGTTCTTCGTCAACTGCCTGGCGCTGGCCTGGCTGGTGCGCGCCGAGCCGGAGGCGCCCAGCCTGCTCGACGCCGCGCCGCCGGCCGCGCTCGAGGCGGCGCCGGAAGCGCCGGACCCGACCGCGGACATCCCGCAGTGACCCGGCGGCGGCGATCGGCGATAATGGGCGGCTGGCCGATGTGGTGGAATCTGGTAGACACGCTGTCTTGAGGGGGCAGTGGCGAAAGCCGTGCCGGTTCGAGTCCGGCCATCGGCACCATCCTCCGGCGCGCCCCCGGCGGCGCTGACCCGCCGTGCCGGCCGCGCCCGCTCCGGCGCCGCGCAGCGAGGTCGTCGCCGCGTCGGCCGGCACCGGCAAGACCTGGCAGCTGACCACGCGCATCCTGCGCCTGCTGCTCGGCGGCGCGGAGCCGTCCTCGATCCTCGCCATCACCTTCACCCGCAAGGCGGCGGCCGAGATCCGCGCGCGGGTGCTCGAGTTCCTGACCGGCTGGCTGCGGCTGGACGACGCGGCGCTGGCCCGGGCGCTGCGCGAGATCGGCCTCGAGCTCGACCCGGCGCGGCCGCCGCCGGCGCTGCTCGCCGCCGCGCGCGGCCTGTACGAGCAGCTGCAGTTCGCCGAGCAGGACCTCCGGATCACGACCTTCGACGCTTTCTTCCGGGACCTGCTGCAGCGCTTCCCGCTGGAGGCCGGCATCCCGGTCGGCTACCAGAACCTGAGCGAGGACCGCGCCGACCGCATGCAGCGCGAGGCGGTCGACCGCCTGCTCGAGGCGGCGGCGCGGCGGCCCGGCGGCGAGCTCGGCCGGTCGATGCGCCATCTCGAGCGCCGCGCGCCGAGCCTGCTGCAGCTGCGCGACTACTTCGACCGCTTCCTGGAGCGCGGCCTGGAGTGGCGCGTGTACGCGGACGGGCGCGAGCCCGAGGAGCTGCAGCGGGAGCTCGACCGGGCGTTCTTCGGCGCGGACGCCCCGCCGGGGCCGCAGGAGGATCCAGCCATGGGCTTGGCGTTCGAGGACGAAAAGCTGGCCCGCCTCGCGGAATTGCTGCACAAGAGCGGCACTTCGGACCGGACCAAAGCCGCAGCGAAGTTGCGCTACGCACTGGCGCAGCCAGAGACTCCGGTGCTGGAGCGCCTGCAGAGCATCAGCGACTCTCTGTTTACCGACAAAGGCCCGCGCAAAAGAGTATTCAACACCAGTCAAGTGGCACGCAAAAAACTGGGCGCGGACGCCGACGAGTGCGAGCTGCTGCTGCACCACTTCCGCAACTTCGTGCCGGAGGCGCTCGACTGGCACCTGCGCCTACGCAACCGCGAGCTCAACCAGCACTGGCACCGCCTGGGCGCAGAGCTGGTAGCGCGCTACCAGCGGCTCAAGCAACAGGCCGGGCAGATGGACTTCGACGACCAGCGACTGGCCGCGCACCGGCTGATGCGCGACGGCGTCGAGTGGGTGCAGTACAAACTGGGCCAGCAGTTCCGCCATATCCTGGCGGATGAATTTCAGGACACCGACGACCTATCTTGGCAGATCCTCCTGCCGTTCCTGGAAGCCCTGCGCGAGGCCGCGGACGACGACATCCCGCACGGCCGCAGCGCGTTCATCGTCGGCGACGTCAAGCAGTCCATCTTCCAGTGGCGCCGCGCCAACCCGAAACTGCAGGACGAAGCCGGGAACTACCTGATCCACAACTTGGGCGCCCAGACGCGCCCGCTGGACGCCTCGCGGCGCTCCGCGGCCGCGGTCATCGAACTAGTCAACGCCTGCTTCGACGAGGACGGCTGCTACGCGAACACTCTGCCCGGCTTCCAGCGGCACGAGACCCACCGGAAAGATCTGTGGGGACGGGTAGAACTGATGCCGACCCCAGAGCCCGCCGAAGCGCTCGCCGCGGAGCCCGGCGGCGACGAGTTGCGCGACCCGCTGACCGAGCCCCGACCGGAGCGCGAAAACGATACAATCACCGAATACGCCAATCAACTCGCAACCCGCATCAACGCGTTGTACGAATCCGGCATCGGCATCGTAGATCCCGAAAAAGACGGAACACACCCGATCCGCTACCGCGACATCCTGATCTTGGTGCGCCGCCGCGCCCATCTGCCGCAAGTCGAGCGCGAACTGAACCGCCGGGGCATCCCGTTCACTCGCCAGTCACGCCAGACTCTGCTCAAACACCTTGAAGTTCTGGATATGCTGGCCCTGCTCAAGGTCCTGACCTACCCAGCCGACGACCTGAGCCTAGCGCAAGTGCTTCGCTCGCCCCTGTATTGCGCTAGCGACCAGGATCTAGTAGCACTGGCAGCGGCAGGCAGCGGCCCCTGGTACGAGCGATTGCAGCGCGTCGCCAGCACCGACACAGGCCATCCCTTGCACCGCGCCGCCTATGACCTAGAGCAGTGGCGGAAACTGGTCGGGCGCATTCCTACCCACGACCTGCTGGATCGGATGTATTTCAAGGCCGACGTGCTGCGGCGCTATCGGGCCGCACTGCCGGACGAAACCGGCGCACAGGCGGTCAGCAACCTAACTCTCTTGCTAGAGTTAGCGTTAGAACTCGACAGCGGGCGCTACCCGAGTACACCAGCGTTCGTGCAATATCTGGAGGACATGCGCACCGAACGCATCCAAGCCTCCGACGCGCCGGATCTGATCCCCGCCAGCGTGCGGGATGACCGCGTCCGCATCCTGACCGTGCACGCGGCCAAGGGTCTGGAGAGTCCGGTAGTGTTCTACGCCGTGCTGAAGAAGCCGCGCCGCATGGAGAAGGCCGGCGACGTCCTGATCGACTGGCCGGCCGGAGAGCCGCGGCCGCGGGGCTTCCTGTGCCAGCCGGGCAAGCGCGAGATGGACTCCCTCTCACGGCGCTATCTGGAAGCCACGCGGGAGCGGCGGGATGCGGAGTTCCACAACCAGGACTACGTCGCGTTCACCCGCGCCCGGCAGATGCTGGTGCTGTGCGTGCACGAGGACATGCGCGCGGAGCTGGAGTCCGCGTTCGCGCGGCTAGACCCGGCCGGCGCGGCCGCGCCCGACGGCGCCTTGGTTTTCGAGACCGGCGAACGGGCCGCGGCGGTCAAGCCGGAGGCGCCGCCGGAGCCGGCCGTCGATCCGGAGGGCCTGGACCAGCCCATCGCGCCGGCGCCCGCGGGCCTGCCCGGAAGCGAAGAGGAATTCGGCGCCGGCGAGGCGGCCGCGCGAGCGCGCGCCCGCGGCACCCTGATCCACGCGCTGCTGGAGCGGCTGGACGGCGGCGAGCCGGACGCGGCGGCGCTCGAGCGCGTCGCCCGCGGCCAATGCCTCGAGCCCGAAGACGAGCTATTCCGGGACTGCCTGCGGGAGGCGCGCGCGGTGCTGGCGGAGCCCGCGCTGGCCGAGGTGTTCCGGCCGGACGCGGCCGTGCGCGTCTACCGCGAGGCGCCGATCGGCGGCTGGGCCGCCGCGGCGGACGGCCCCGAGTTCGGCATCGTCGACCGCCTGCACATCGGCCCGCACGACGTCTGGGTCATCGACTTCAAGTCGCACGCGACCGAGGACCCCGCCGCGCTGCAGAAAATCGCGCAGTCGGAAATCTACGCCGAACAGATGGGGCGCTACGCGCACATCCTGCGCGCCGCCTACCCGGAGCGGCCGGTGCGCTGCTCGCTGCTGTTCACTCGCAGCCGGCGGCTGGAAGATATCATTACAGGATGAGAAAAATGAAATAAGCACTAGTTATTTCAACTAGTTGATTTGATTTCCTTGTGCACGGTTTTCTGGTAGAATGACCCGCCGTGGCGAGAATGGATTCCACATGCGCGGATACTTGGGCGAGCACCGCTTGATCGGCTGTCTCGCGGAAAGTCCGGCGTGAAATTTGGCCACTCTGCCAACTTTCTTATTCTTTCTCTACCGCCTGTGACGTTCACGGGAGAATCGCCTTATGAACATAAACCGAAATGCAGACTCAGTCTATAGAGAAATAGAGAAACGAGTCAACTCCGAAGATGGCCAGAAAGAACTGCAGCGCATTGCGGAAAGAACCCGCAAGGCAAGACTGGAACGCGAAAAAGCATGCCAGGTACGAATTGAGGACTTGTATCGGCCGATTACAATATAGCCCATGGCGGGTAATACACGCAGTGGCGGGTTTGAAAGTCCGCGAATACAGTATTGAGTTGTTTCTCGAACTGGTCGCCGAGAAGTCCAAGAGCAAACAAGCTGTAGTTGCCGGGAAACTTCACGCTCAGTATTTCAAAGATAGTTTGGGAAATTAGGCGCAAAGGGAATTTTGATAGAACACGACTACAGAGACTGAGATTTCTCAGAAGATTTTTTCGCTTACTACGAAAACTCAGTTCTCACGATTTGACTACCCCACCATCTATGCTATAATTCCGCAATGCCGCCCTCCTTGCATGACCTGCCTAGAAGCGCATAGAGCGGTCGGCGCCCTAGCAACCAGCCATCCAACATCGGCCTCGCAAACAACTGCGGTTCCGGGGCCGGTAATGGCTAAACTTAGAGGGAAAACAAATGGAACCTGAAGAATTGGATCGCATGCGAAAAAAGTTGGAAAATTTTCTCACGTCTGCGAACGGTCAGCAGGCATTGCGACGCATCGGAGAAGAAACTCGTCAAGAACGACTTGCACGAGAAAAAGCAAGCCGCATCAATCTTGAAAGCTTACACCGGCCATTTACGATCTGAACCATGATTGCGACAAGTAACAATGAGGACCTTGAGGTATGCACGTATGATATCGAGACTCTTTGCAAATTACTCGCCAAAAAATCTAAGAATACTCTCGCGGCAGTCAAACGGCGAATCCACCCCCAATACTTCGAAGAGTATTTCAATAAATTGCAAGCAAAAACGATACTAGTTGAGAACAAGTACGTTGATCGGGATTTCCTTGAAGATTTTTCCGCCTATTATGTGCGGTGTTTCACTCGCTACGAAAGGTTTTGCACGCGCCTGCACTTTTTCACTTGCAAATTCTCAGCACAGGATTTTGCAAAACTTCTAGAAAATTTTCAACTCGCGGAAATTTCACCCGAATCACTAAACGAACACTATCTAGGATTCATTGTCGTCAAGCCGCTTCCTGAAACTGTTATCGGAAGAACTTGCCTAAAAACGTATCCGGAAGAGAATCATAGGAAGTTCCCGGTAGTTCGAAAATATTCTGCACACCCTTTTGGATTGGATCTGGAAATTACATCTCTTGCCTTTCAAGAACAAGACCACGTGACATCAGCTTGTGCGACCAGTGCTCTCTGGAGCACGTTCCACGGAACTGGCAAGCGTTTCCAGCACCCTATCCCTTCGCCGGTTGAAATTACCCGTTCAGCCACCAAGGGGCACCCACCTCAAACGCGCGCTTTCCCCAACCATGGATTAGAAATGCCAATGATGGCGCATGCCATACGAGATGTTGGTTTAGAGCCGTACTATGTTGGAATCGGGCATCTAGATATTCTGAAAGAAACTGTATATGCATACTTGCGCGGACAAATTCCGGCAGTACTCGGTATAGAGCTCTGGGATCAAACCCGATCGTTAGATATGCCTGAGGACTGGCACGCCGTTTCCATTACTGGCTATTCTTTGTTGAAAGACACCCCTGCAAATACTTCAAAAGGATTTTCCACTAAAGCGCGAAACATGGAAAAAATATATGTTCACGACGACCAAGTCGGGCCTTTCGCCCGAATGAATTTCGATGGCCTCACACTTCAACTTCCTTGCCCCAACCGCACCGAATATAGGATGCCTGTTGAGACTCTTTCCACATCTCTGAGATCTTCAAGAGGAAATATCGGAGATATAAGAGCCGCCCCCATCGCATTGCTGATACCCCTATACCACAAAATCAGAATCCCATATAAAATCGTTCACGAAACGGTCAGATCTTTCGATAGATTCGTCAAACTTATCGCCGCCGAAGGAATTGACTGCCTTGCTCTTGATGCCGAGTTGCAATGGGATATTTACCTGACGACAAACAATGATCTCAAACGTGAAATTCTGCGTTCGGATTCCTCTGCTATGGCACAACCGTATCGAAATGAAGTGCTACGAGAAAGCATGCCCCGCTTTCTATGGAGAGCCACCGCCTGCCAAAACGAATCCCCGCTACTTGACTTGCTTTTCGATGCCACCGATATCGAGCACGGGCAATTTTTCGTTCGCGCTATCGAATGGGATGGAAAACTCTCCATGGCCTTGAGGTGGGCAAGCGGGGTAGACATTGACATGGGGTTCGACACCACCAAAACGCAAGCCGCTCAAAAAATCATCGCATGGTTCCAAGCACAAAGAGATTTAGAAATCTCTGACATCATACGTTCCCTCTCCGCTTAACCCTCCTCCAGCAGCGCCTGCAGCTCCTGCGGCGGGCGGTAGCCGCGGATCACCGTGCCGTCGGCGCGGAAGATGGTCGGCGTCGAGGCGATGCCGATGTTCTCCACCAGCTCCATGTGCTCGACCACCGGATTGGCGCAGGTGCGGGGCTCCAGCGGCTCCAGGCGCTTGGCGCGGGTCAGCGCGTCCAGCCGGTCCGGCGCGCACCAGACGCTGACCGCCTTGTCGTAGCTCGGCGTGTCTTGGCCGGTGCGCGGGAAGAACAGGTAGCGCACCTCGATGCCGCGGTTGCGCAGCTCCTCAATGTGGGCGTGCAGCTTGCGGCAGTACATGCAGTCGATGTCGGTCACCACCGTGACCGCGTGCCGGCGCTCGCCGCGGGCCGGATACACCACCAGCCGGTCCGTGCCGTAATCCGCCAGCAGCTGCGCGCGTGCGTCGGCGCGCACCGCGTCGGTCAGGTTGCTCAGGCCCGCGAGCTCGAACAGGTCGGCGCCGCGCAGCAGGTGGCGGCCGTCCTCCGACACGTACAGCACCTCGCCGCCGTAGACCACCTCGTACAGCTGCGGCAGCGGCGAGCGCCGGATGCGGTCCGGCACGTGGTCCGGGAAGCGCGCCAGCAGGAGCGCGCGCAGCGCGTCGGCGTCCAGCGGCTCGGCGGCCGGGGCCGGGCCGGCGCCGGCGGCGAGCGCCGCCAGCAGCGCCAGGCCGAGCCTAGCCGCGCGGATGGTGGGTGCGGTGCAGGGTCTTGAGTTCATCGCGCGCCAAGTGGGTGTAGATCTGGGTGGTGGAGAGGTCGCCGTGGCCGAGCAGCATCTGCACCACCCGCAGGTCGGCGCCGTGGTTCAGCAGGTGCGTGGCGAACGTGTGCCGCAGCACGTGCGGCGACAGCGTCTTGCGGATGCCGGCCCGCCGCGCGTAGCGGCGCAGCAGCTGCCAGAACGCCTGCCGCGTCATGCCGCGGCCGCGGCGGGTCACGAACAGGTCCTCGACCGCGCCGGCGCCCTCCCCCAGCAGCGCGCCGCGCGCTTCCGCCAAGTAGCGCTCGAGCCAGCCCGCGGCGCATTCGCCGAACGGCACCATGCGCTCCTTGCCGCCCTTGCCGGACAGCCGCAGCACGCCGGCCCGGCGGTTCACCTGGGCGTGCTGCAGCGCCACCAGCTCGCTGACCCGCAGGCCGCTGGCGTACAGCAGCTCCAGCATGGCGCGGTCGCGCAGGCCGCGCGGGCTGCCGGCGTCCGGCGCCTGCAGCAGGCGCTCCATCTCGTCTTCGGTGAGCACCTCCGGCAGCGGCCGGCCGCGCTTCGGCGCCGCCACCTGCGCGCAGGGGTCGCGCTCGCACAGCGCGTGCTGCAGCGCGTAGCCGTAGAACGAGCGGAACGCCGACAGCATGCGCGCCGCGCTGCTGGCCCGGACGCGCTCCTGCAGGCAATGCGCGAGGTATTCCTGCAGCGCGGCCGCGTCGGCCGTCAGCAGGTCCGCGCCCCGGCGGCCGAGCCAGCGCGCCAGCCCGGTCAGGTCGCTGCGGTAGGCGTCCAGGGTGGCGCGGGACAGGCCGCGCTCCGCCCAGCGGTGGTCCAGGAACGCGTCGATGACGTCGGCGTCGGGCATGGCGCGCCCGATGATACCCCATTGTTATGATGGCGCCCGCCCGCCGCCGTCCCGCCATGCCCCCGGAATCCGCCGCCGCGCCGCCCGCCGTCGGCCTGCCGCGGCGCCTGGGCTGCATGCTGTACGACCTGCTGGTGCTGCTCGCGCTGGCCGGGGCCGCGAGCCTGCCGCTCGGCGGCGTCGACCTGAGCGCGCCCGGCCCCGCCCGCAGCCTCTACCAGGCCGGGCTGCTGGCGCTGTTCGCCGCCTACTTCGCGGCGTGCTGGCGGCTGCGCGGGGCCACCGTCGGCATGCAGGCGTGGGGGGTGCGCGTGGTCGGCGCCGGCGGCGGCCACATCGGCTGGCGCCAAGCATTGCTGCGGGCGCTGGGCGGCCTCGCGTCTTTCGCCTGCCTCGGCCTCGGCCACTGGGTGGGCCTGGCCGGCGCGCCGTGCTGGCCGGACCGCCTAAGCGGCACCCGCCTGGCGCGCGCGGCGGAGCTCCGCCCAAGCCCCTAGCCAGCCGCCGGGCCGCAGCCGCAGGCGCTGGCGCGCGGCCAGCGCGGCCGCCCCCAGCCCCAGCAGCGCGAACAGCGGCAGGAACGCCGCCAGCCACGGCGGCAGCCCCGCGGCCAGCCCCAAGTGCGCGCCGATGCGGTTGAACGCGTAGATGGCGATGCCGCTCAGGATGCCGGCGAACACGCGCTGGCCGAGGCCGCCGCCGCGCGCCTGGGTGACCGCGAACGGCACCGTCAGCAGCAGCACCACCACGCAGGACAGCGGCGCCGCGAAGCGCAGCCACCAGGCGAAGCGGTGGGCGCGCAGGTCCAGCTCCTCGCCCGCGAAATAATCGAGGTAGCGGCCGAGGTCGGCCGCCGACATGCCGTCGGCCGGGCGCAGCATCAGCGCCAGCAGCTCCGCCTCCGGCAGCAGGCCGCCCGGCTGCGCGTCCCGGCGGCGGCTGGTCACCGTGCCGTCGCCGTGCAGCACGCTCTCGCGCACCCCATGCAGGGTCCAGGCCGCGCCGTCGTACTCGGCGCGCTCCGCGTGCAGGCTGGAGCGCAGCGCGCCGGCGTCGTCCAGCTCGTAGGCCAGCACGTCGCGCAGCCGGCGGCGGTCGGCGCCCGGGCGCAGGTGCAGGTAGCGCCCGTCCTTGCGCAGCCACAGGCCCTCGGCGGCGGGCGGCTCCGCCCCGGCCGCCTGCCGGCGCTCCAGCGCCGCGGCGTTGCCGGCCGGCGCCAGGCCCTCGCCGATCAGGATGGTCGCCGCCGCCAGCAGCAGCCCGGTCGCCAGCAGCACCCGGGCCACCGCCCACACGCCGTAGCCGGCCGAGCGCAGCGCGGTCATCTCGCCGTCCGCCGCCAGCTGGCCGAGCCCCAGCAGGCTGCCGATGAACACCGACACCGGCAGCGTCTCGTACGCCCGCTGCGGCGTGGTCAGCAGGATGGTCAGCAGCGCGTCGGCGAACGAGTAGCCGCCGGCGCGCACCGCGCGCGCCTCGTCGATCAGGTCGACCAGGGTCAGCACCGCGGTCACCGCCAGCAGCACCAGGCCGGCGCTCAGCAGCACCCGCAGCGCGACGTGCCGGGCGAGGACGCTCACGCGCGCGCCGCCCGCGCCCGGTGGTGCAGCAGCGCCACGCCGAGCGCCATCAGCAGGTGCACCAGCCCGACCCCGGCCCACTCCGGCCAATGCCCGCCGCGCACCTGGCTGGTCGCCAGCAGCTGCAGCTGCGCGTACACCAGATAGAGCACGATGGCGTAGGCGGCGCGGGCGTACTTGCCCTCGCGCACCGAGGTGCGCGCCAGCGGCACCGCCAGCGCCAGCATCAGCAGCAGCGACACCGGCAGCGACAGCCGCCACTGCAGCTCGGCGCGCGCCGCCGGGTCGTCCGCCGCCCACAGCCGCCCGGGCGGCCAGTACTTGACGCCGCGGCCGACGTGCGCGGGCGCGGCGGCCGACACGCGCAGCTGGTGGCGCTCGAACTCCATGGTGTGGAAGTCGGCCGCGCCCGGCCAGCCGCTGTGCCGCCGGCCCTGCTCGAAGTGCAGCACGTACTCCCGGCGCGCCGCGTCCAGGTGCTTGCGCGCGCGCGCCGCGGTCTCGATGTGCACCTGGCGCGCCTCCGGCTCGTAGACGGCGAAGAACACGTCCCGCGCCTCCGCGCCGCGGACCTCGTTCGCGTACAGCGCCCAGCGCCCGCCCCGCGCCTGCAGGAAGCGCCCCGGCCGCGCCACGTCCAGGCCCGCCTCCAGGCGCGCCCGGTGGTGCGCCAGCTCGGCCTCCAGCGCCAGCCGCGGCGCCCACGCCAGGCTCAGCGCCGCCAGCAGCGCGGCCAGCGGCAGCCCCACCGCCAGCAGCGGCGCCAGCAGCCGCGCGTCCGAGTAGCCGCAGCCGTACAGCGCGGCCATCTCGCCGTCGCGGTGCAGCCGGCCGAGCGCCACCACCGCCGCCAGCAGCATCAGGAACGGCAGCATGTGGACGAAGTACGCCAGCAGCTTGTTGACCAGCACCGCGCCGACCACGCCGGCGGAGAACTTGCCCTCGGTCAGGTAGCCGAGCTGCTGCATCAGCAGCTTGCTGGCGATCAGCAGCAGCAGCACCGCGGTGATGGCGAACGCCGCGCGCGAGATCTCGCGCACCAGATAGCGGTCCAGCAGCGTCGGCCGCAGGCCGGACAGTTTGCTAGAATGCCGAATCGCCGTCATCCGTCCGTCCCGCCCATGCAGTTTTCCGCCAGTTCCGCGCCGCCGCTCCAGACCGATTGCGACTGCCTGGTCGTCGGCGCCTACCAGGACGGCCGCCTGTCGCCCGCCGCCCGCCTCGTCGACCGGGCGACCGGCGGCGCCGTGGCCGCGGCGCTCGCCGACGGCGACGCCGGCAAGGCGGGCCGCCTGCGCGCATTGTATCGCCCCGCCGGGGTCGCCGCCGGGCAGGTGCTGCTGGCCGGCCTCGGCGCCGGCGGCGAGGGCGACTTCCTCAAGGCCTGCGCCGCCGCCGCCGCGCGGCTGCACGCGGGCGGGGCGCGCCGCGCCGCGGTGGCCGCGGCCGAGTGGCGGGTCGGCCGCCGCGCGCCGCGCTGGAAGGCGCGCCAGCTGGCGCTGGCGGTCGAGAACGCCGGCTACCGCTACCGCGCCACCAAGCCCTCCGCCGCGGCCCCGGAGGCGCCGCTGGAAGCGGTCGCCATGCTCATGCCCGCCGCCGACCGCGCGCAGGTCCGCCGCGGCCTGGAGGAGGGCGCGGCCATCGCCGCGGGGCAGCTGTGGACGCGCGAGCTCGGCGACCTGCCGCCGAACGTGTGCACCCCGCGCCACCTGGCGGCGCAGGCGCGGCGGCTGGCGCGCAACGACGAGCGCTTCACGGTCACGGTGCTGGACCGCGCCGAGATGAAGAAGCGCGGCATGGGCGCGCTGCTGGCGGTCGCCCAGGGCAGCGCCGAGCCGCCGCAGCTGATCACCGTCGAGTACCGCGGCGGCGCCCGCCCCGGCGCGCCGATCGCGCTGGTCGGCAAGGGCGTGACCTTCGACACCGGCGGCATCTCGATCAAGCCCGCGAACGACATGGACGAGATGAAGTTCGACATGTGCGGCGCCGCCAGCGTGCTCGGCGCGCTCAAGGCCTGCGCCGCGCTGAAGCTGCCGCTGGCGGTGGTCGGCGTGATCCCGGCCACCGAGAACATGCCGGGCGGCGGCGCCACCCGCCCGGGCGACGTGGTGGCCACCGCCTCCGGGCAGACCGTGGAGATCCTCAACACCGACGCCGAGGGCCGGCTGATCCTGTGCGACGCGCTGCACCACGCCGCGTCCTACGAGCCGCGCCTGATCATCGACGTCGCCACCCTCACCGGCGCCTGCGTGGTCGCGCTCGGCAAGCACCCCTCCGGGCTGTTCACCAAGGACGCCGGGCTCGAGCGGCGCCTGCGGGCGGCCGCGAACGAGAGCTGGGACCGGGTCTGGCCGCTGCCGCTGTGGGACGACTACCAGGCGGAGCTGGACAGCAACTTCGCCGACCTCGCCAACATCGGCAAGCGCTACGCGGGCGCCACCACCGCGGCCTGCTTCCTGTCGCGCTTCGTCGGCGACCGCCCCTGGGCGCACCTGGACATCGCCGGCACGGCCTGGCTGAGCGGCGCGCGCAAGGGCGCGACCGGGCGGCCGGTGCCGCTGCTCGCGCACTTCCTGATGCAGGATGCCGGACGCCTCTGACGCCGCCGGCGCGGAGCGCGTCTCCTTCTACGTGCTGGCGCGCGGCGCGCGGACGCAGTTCGCCTGCCGGCTGGCGGAGAAGGCCGCGGGCCAAGGCCGGCGGGTGCACCTGCGGGTGGCGGACGCGGACGCGGCGCGCGAGCTCGACGCCCGCCTGTGGACGTTCCGCACGCAGAGCTTCCTGCCGCACAGCGTCGGCGCGAGCGACAGCCCGCACGTGCGCGTCACCCTGCACGAGGAGTGGCTGCCCGAGGAGCGCGACGTGCTGATCAACCTGGCCGGCGAATTGCCGCCGGAGTTCGAATCCTTCGCCCGGGTGATCGAGATCGTCGGCCCGGAGCCCGCGGCCCGCGACGAGGGGCGCGCGCGCTTCCGCGCCTACCGCGAGCGCGGCGCCGAGCCCGCCACCCACGCGGTCGACGGCTGAGCCGGGAGCCGGCCCCCGCCCGGCGCGGCGCCGCGGCGGGCGCGCAGATGGACAAGACCTACGACCCGAAGCGGCTCGAGGCCGACTGGGCGCGCCGCTGGGAGGCGGCCGGCGCGTTCGCGCCGGCCGCGGACGGGCGGCCCTGGTGCCTCATGCTGCCGCCGCCGAACGTGACCGGCTCGCTGCACATGGGCCACGCCTTCCAGGACACCCTGATGGACATCCTCACGCGCTGGCGGCGCATGCAGGGCCGCGCGGCGCTGTGGCAGCCGGGCACCGACCACGCCGGCATCGCCACGCAGCTGGTGGTCGAGCGCCGGCTCGAGCGCGCCGGCGAGAGCCGCCGCGCGCTCGGCCGCGAGGCGTTCGTCGAGCGGGTCTGGCAATGGAAGCGCGAATCCGGCGGCCGCATCACGCGCCAGCTGCGGCGCATGGGCGCCTCGGTGGACTGGTCGCGCGAGCGCTTCACCATGGACGACGGCCTGTCGGCGGCGGTGCGCGAGGTGTTCGTGCGCCTGCACGCGGAGGGGCTGGCGTACCGCGGCAAGCGGCTGGTGAACTGGGACCCGGAACTGCGCACCGCGCTGTCGGACCTGGAGGTGGCGGCCCGCGAGGAGCGCGGCCGGCTCTGGCGCCTGCGCTACCCGCTCGCCGGCGGCGGCGGCGCGCTGGTGGTGGCCACCACCCGCCCGGAGACGATGCTGGGCGACGCCGCCGTCGCCGTGCACCCGGACGACGCCCGCTACCGGGACCTGGTCGGGCGCATGGTGCGCCTGCCGCTGGCCGAGCGCGACATCCCGGTGATCGCCGACGACCACGTGGACCCGGAGTTCGGCACCGGCTGCGTGAAGATCACCCCGGCGCACGACTTCCACGACTACCAGGTCGGCCTGCGCCACGACCTGCCGCAGATCAACATCTTCACCGACACCGCCCGCCTGAACGAGCAGGCGCCGGAGCCCTACCGCGGCCTGACCCGCGAAGAGGCGCGGGAGCGGGTGCTGCGGGAGCTGGAGGAGCGCGGCCTGCTGGACGCGGTCGAGGAGCACGCCCTGACCGTGCCGCGCGGCGACCGCAGCGGCAGCATCCTCGAGCCCTACCTCACCGACCAGTGGTACGTGCGCGCGGCGCCGCTGGCGGCGGCGGCGGTGCGGGCGGTGGACGACGGGCGCGTGCGCTTCGTCCCGGAGAACTGGACGCGCACCTACCGCGACTGGCTGGAGAACATCGAGGACTGGTGCATCAGCCGGCAGCTGTGGTGGGGGCACCGCATCCCGGCCTGGTACGACGACGACGGCGCGGTCTACGTCGGCCGCGACGAGGCCGAGGCGCGCGCGAAAAACGGCCTCGGCGACCGGCCGCTGCGCCAGGACGAGGACGTGCTGGACACCTGGTTCTCCTCCGCGCTGTGGCCGTTCTCGACCCTGGGCTGGCCGGAGCGGACGCCGGAGCTGGCGCGCTTCTACCCGACCGACGCGCTGGTGACCGGCTTCGACATCATCTTCTTCTGGGTCGCGCGCATGATCATGATGGGCCTGCACTTCGCCGGCGACGTGCCGTTCCGCACCGTGTACGTGCACGGCCTGGTGCGCGACGCGCGCGGCCAGAAGATGTCGAAGTCCAAGGGCAACACCATCGACCCGCTGGACGTGATCGACGGCCTCGGCGCGGAGGCGCTGGCGGCCAAGCGCGTCGACGAGCTGCTCGACCCGCGGCAGGCGGCGGCGGTCGAGCGCGCCACGCGGGCGGAGTTCCCGGACGGCTTCGCCGCCTGCGGCGCCGACGCGCTGCGCTTCTGCTTCGCCAGCCAGGCGACCTTCGGCCGCGACGTGCGCTTCGAGCTGCCGCGCGTGCTGGGCTACCGGAACTTCTGCAACAAGCTGTGGAACGCGGCGCGCTTCGCCCTGCGGCACGCCGAACGGCTCGGCGACGCCCGCCCCGACGCCGCGCCGGCGCCGGGCGCACTCTGGATCGGGCACCGGCTGCGCGCCGCCGCGCGCGCCGCCACCGCGCACCTGGAGGGCTACCGCTTCGACCTCGCCGCGCAGGCGCTGTACGACTTCGCCTGGCACGACTTCTGCGACTGGTACCTGGAGCTGGCCAAGGTCGACCTGAACCGGGACGGCGGCGGCGCGGCGGCGCAGGCCGCCGCCTGGACGCTGTTCGAGACCTTCGAGCAGCTGCTGCGCCTGCTGCACCCGTTCCTGCCTTTCCTCACCGAGGAGCTGCACCGGCAGCTGCCGGCGGCGGCGCGGGCCGGCGAAAACGGCGCGTTCCTGATGCTGCGCCGCTGGCCGGAGGACGCGGGCGCCGAGGCGCCGGCGGAGGCGCTGGCGGCGGCCGACTGGATGCGCGGCGTCATCGCCGCCGTGCGCCGGGTGCGCGCCGAGCTGGACATCCCGCCGGGCAAGCCGGTGCCGGTGCTGCTGGCGGACTGGGACGAGCGGGACCGCGCGCGCTACGCCGCCGCCGAGCCCTGGATCGCGGGCCTGGCGCGGCCGGCGTCGGTGCGCTGGCTGGAGCCCGGGGAGGAGGCGCCGGAGGCGGCCACCGCGCTGGTCGGCGCGCTGCGCGTGCTGGTGCCGCTGGCCGGGCTGGTCGACCGGGAGGCGGAGCTGAAGCGCCTGGACCGGCAGCTGGAGAAGGCGGCGGCGGCGGTGGCCGCGCTCGAGCGCAAGCTCGGCAACGAGAACTTCGCGGCGCGGGCGCCGGCGGCGGTGGTGGAGAAGGAGCGCGCGCGGCTCGCCGCGCAGCAGGCCGCGCAGGCGCAGCTGGCCGAGCAGCGGGCGCGCATCGCGCGCCTGTAGGCGCTCAGACCAGGGTCAGGCCGAGCACGCCCTCCATCTTCTCGGCGGTCTCCGACTTGCCGGTGCGGCTGTCGCCGACCAGCGCCACGGTGACGTCCACCTCCCGGGCGCCGCCGCCCAGCCGGGCGCGCTTCTCCAGCGCGATCTGCTTGACCATGCCGATCAGGTCCTGCGCCAGCCGCACGGGCGCGATCTGCTCGATCTCCTCGCGGTTGGCGAAGCCGCAGCGGGCGACGTCCGCGTCGCTGTTGTTCTCGTACACGCCCGCCATCAGCTGGCTGTAGGCCACGCCGATGCGCATCCGGCCGCGCTGCACCAGCGCGGCCACGTCCTCCATGAACGCGGCCTCGGTCTCGCTGAACTGCCGGTACAGGTCCTCGTGCAGCACCTCGCCCTCGTTGGACTGCAGGGTCGGGAACGGGTTGGCCCAGTAGCTCGCCTCCTTCTTGCCGCGGTGGGTCTGCGTGCTGCCGGCCGCGACCCGCTCGCCCTTGCGGAAGTGCAGCAGCGCCTCCCGCGCCGGGATGTCGGTGTCGACGCAGGGCTCGCCCTCCTCCTTCATGTCGAAGTTGTTCACGTACAGCAGCACGTCCAGGTGGCTGCCGGTGCTGACCTCGGATTCCTCCGCCACCGGCACCACCTGCCGGGCGTTGGAGCCCATGTGGTTGTTGTAGCCGATCTCGCGGCCCTCCATGGCCAGCTTGGCCTGCTCGCTGAAGCCGTCGAGGCAGGCGAAGGCGCCGATCTCGGTGCCGTAGAAGACCGGCTGCGCGGGCCCGGCGGCGCCGTTGCGCTCGCGCACCACCCGGCCCATGTCGTCGGCCTTGACCAGCATCTCCGAGATGTACGGCTCGTCGCCCTCGAAGCCGACGATGTAGCGGGTGCAGCCGCAGTGCAGCGGCACGTCGCCGCCGCGGATCGCGAGCACGTTGTGCAGCGTCAGGATCGGCTTCTTGCAGTAGCCGAAGTACTTGTAGCCGTCGTCGTTCGGCACCATGCCGATCAGCAGCTCGTTGGCGTCGTCCCAGTAGTAGCCCAGGTCCTCGCCGACTTCGGCGTTCGGGTTGCCGAAGAAGAACAGCCCGTCCGGGCGGATCGCGGGGAAGGTCTGGGCCACGTCGGCGAGCGGGAACAGGTTCAGCAGGCCCGGCTCCATCTCGATGCAGCCGCGCGACTTGTGGATGTAGGCGATGATCAGCCAGCGGCCGACCCGCAGCGGCACCGACACCCACTGGTCCGGGTCGAACTCGTCCATGTCGAGCGGGTTGTGGTCCAGCTCGTAGAACGGCCAGGCGCGGCGGTTGGCGGCGGTGCGGTAGTCGACCCCGGTGCGGATGTCGGCGGACATGGTCAGCGGCACGTGGCACAGCAGGCTGTAGTCGGCCGGCATGTTGCAGTAGTGCCCGGAGATCTCGCCCGCGGTCACGTTCGGCGCGGCGTCCAGGCCGTGCGTGCGGCGCACGCCGTAGCCGAGGCCGACCTTGGACAGCAGGCGGCGGCGCGTCTCCAGCAGCAGGTCGGTGAGCTGCGCGGCCTTCTCGGTGACCTTGTCCTTGATGGTCTGCTGGCTCTCGGCGCCGGAGCTGACCACCTCGTTCTGCAGCCGCACCAGGCGCGAATAGCTCTTGTTGCGGAAGTGGTGGAAACCGCCGTCGAGGAACTTGACGATGCCGCGCGCGCGCTCCAATTCCTCCTTGTCCGCGAAGTGGCTCGCGTCGAGGATCTCGGCGATGTCGCGCAGCGTGATGCCGCGGATCATCTCCGCCTTGTGCTGCGCCTCGCGCCGGTTCTTCTCGCGCCGCAGCAGGTCGCCGATGAACTCTTCCTTGTAGAGCTTCAGGTAACGGGCGAACGCCAGACTGCGCAGCATCTGCTCCGGGGTGTTGCACCCGTCCCGGATCTCGAGCACTCCTTCCATGTCGGTCCCCCGGTTTGTTCTTGCTTGTTCGGGGAATGCCGGAAAACCGGCGAGGACTATTCTACCAGCACCGGGGCGCGGGAGGAAACCCGCCTAACTGCTTGAATCGGGGACGCTTTTCCCGCGCTGCGCCGCGTTCAGCTCCGCCCGCTCCCGCTTCAGCCGCGCCAGCCGCTCGAGCTCCGCCTCGCTGAGGCCGCCCGCGACCTGCTTCTCGTTCAGCTCGACGATCCGGCGCCGGACCCAGTCCAGGCGGAAATTGCGCGCGAACTGGTCGATCGTCCCGTGCAGGTCCCGCGCGCCGGTCACGCCCGCCAGCTCCTGCGGCGGACTGCGGTCCAGCAGCGCGCCCAGGTGCCGGTGCGCCGGCTCGTCGCGGAACGACTCCATGATGCCGGCCGCGTTGATGCCGGGCTCGGCCTGCGCCAGCTTGACGACCTTGGTCAGCAGGCGGAAGCCCGGCTCCGGCAGTTCCGCCAGGTAGCCCGGCGCCTCGATGCGCCCGGCCAGTTCCGGGTACTCCAGCAGCACCCGCAGCAGCCGCGCCACCGCGCTCATCTGCCCGGGCCGGCGCCGCGGGCGCGGCGGGCGGCCGCCGGCCGCCGGCGCGGACGCCCGCTCCAGGCGCAGTTCGCCGACCGCCAGGCCGGTCAGCCGCTCCAGCTCCTTGGCCATCAGGGCGCGGAACACCGGCGCCCGCAGCCGCGCCAGCAGCGGGCGGGCGCGCTCGACCAGCTGCGACTTGCCGGACACCCGGGCGAGGTCCAGGTCCTGCCGCAGGCGGGCGAAGAAGTATTCCTCGAGCGGCGAGGCGCCGTCGAGGAAGCGCCGCCAGCCGTCGGCGCCGTTGGCGCGCACGTAGCTGTCCGGATCCTCCCCCTCCGGCAAGTGCGCGAAGCGGCACTCGTCGCCGTCGCGCATCACCTCCAGCAGGTTGCCGAGCGCCCGCCAGCCCGCCTCCCGGCCGGCGCGGTCGCCGTCGAAGCAGAACACGTAGGTGCGGCAGAAGCGGCCCAGCTGGCGCAGGTGGTCGGCGGTGGCGGCGGTGCCCAGGGTCGCCAGCGCGTTGCCGACGCCGGCCTGCGCCAAGCTCACCACGTCCATGTAGCCCTCGGTCAGCACCAGCGCCTCGACCTTCCCCGGCCGCTGCTGCAGCTCGTGCGCGCCGTACAGGATGCGGCCCTTGCGGAACACCGGCGTCTCCGCGGTGTTCAGGTACTTGGGCTGGTCGTCGGCGCCGACCGCGCGGCCGCCGAAGCCGAGCACCCGGCCGCGGCCGTCGCGGATCGGGAACATCAGCCGGTGGCGGAAGCGGTCGTAGACGCGCGCCTCCTTCTTCGCCAGCAGCCCGGCGCGCAACAGCAGCTCCTCCGCATACTTGCCGCCGAGCTCCTTCTGCGCGTTGTCGAAGCCGGCCGGCGCGTAGCCGATGCGGTAGTCGCGGCAGATCTCGCCGGACAGGCCGCGCTGCTTGGCGTACGCCTGCCCCGGCCCGGCGCGCTTCAGCTCCCGCTGGTACCAGCGGCAGGCCGCCTCCAGGCATTCGTACAGCGGCTCGAAGTCCTCGCGCGGCGCGCCGCCGCCGCCCTCGCGCGGCACCTCCAGGCCCTGGCCCGCGGCGAGCTCCTCGACCGCGTCGACGAAGGAGTACTTGGCGTGCTCCATCAGGAACGTGATCGCGGTGCCGTGCGCGCCGCAGCCGAAGCAGTGGTAGAAGCCCTTGGCCGGGCTGACCGTGAACGACGGCGTCTTCTCGTTGTGGAACGGGCAGCAGGCCTTGTACTCGGCGCCGGCCCGCTGCAGCGGCACGTGCCGCTGGATCACCTCGGCCAGGTCGACGCGGCGCAGCAGCGCCTGCAGGAACTGCGCGGGGATGCGGCCGCCGGCCATGCGGAACCGGAGGCCGCCGCCGGCGCGGCCTAGGCCGCCGCCCGGAAGCGTTCCAGCAGGGCGTCGAGGCGCGCTTCGCGCGGCGCGACCAGCCAGAACCGATCCAGCCGCTCGTCGAAATGCTCGAGCAGGTCTTCGGCGCGCAGGCTGCCGGTCTCGCCGCGGTGCTCCATCAGCAGGCCGCGCAGGTCCTTCCGGTAGCCTTCGCAGCCGGCCGCGGACAGCGGGCGCCATTCGATCAGCTCGCCGTTCGCGCGGTCGGCGAACTCGCGGTGCTCGTCGAGCACCAGCGCGAAGCCGCCGGTCATGCCGGCGCCGAAATTGACCCCGGTGCGCCCGAGCACCACCACCACGCCGCCGGTCATGTACTCGCAGGCGTGGTCGCCGACCCCCTCGACCACCGCCAGCGCGCCGGAATTGCGGATCGCGAAGCGCTCGCCGGCGGCGCCGGCCGCGAACAGCTTGCCGCCGGTGGCGCCGTACAGGCAGGTGTTGCCCATGATCGGCGCGGCGTGCGCGGCCGGCGCCAGCCGCGGCCCCGGGCGCAGCACCAGCTTGCCGCCGGCCATGCCCTTGCCCACGTAGTCGTTGGCGTCGCCCTCGAGGCGCAGGTGCAGCCCGCCGGCGTTCCAGGCGCCGAAGCTCTGCCCGGCGGCGCCGCGCAGCCGCGCCGTCACCGGCGCGGCGCGCATGCCGCGGTTGCCGTGGCGGCGCGCGATCTCGCCCGAGACGCGGGCGCCGATCGAGCGGTGGGTGTTGCGGATCTCGTAGCGGAACTCGCCGCCGGCGCCGGCCTCGATCGCCGGCAGCATCTCGGCCGCCATGCGCTCGGCCAGCTCGCCGCGGTCGAACGAGGGGTTGCTCGGCTCCCGGCAGAAGCGCGGCGCCGCCGGGTCGACGCCGCCGTCGTCCAGCACCGGCGACAGGTCGAGGCCGCGCCGCCGGCCGGCGGCGCCCGGCAGCGCCTCCAGGTGCTCGGCGCGGCCGATCACCTCCTCCAGGCGGCGCGCGCCCAGCTGCGCCAGCCACTCGCGCACCTCCTCCGCCACCAGCCGGAAGTAGTTCACCACCATGTCGGCCTCGCCGGCGAAGTGCTCGCGGCGCAGCACCGCGTTCTGGGTGGCGACCCCGGTGGCGCAGTTGTTGAGGTGGCAGATGCGCAGGTACTTGCAGCCCATGGCGATCATCGGCGCGGTGCCGAAGCCGAAGCTCTCCGCGCCCAGCAGCGCCGCCTTGACCACGTCGAGGCCGGTCTTCATGCCGCCGTCGGCCTGCAGCCGCACCTTGCCGCGCAGGCCGCTGGCGCGCAGCGCCACCTGCGCCTCGGCCACGCCCAGCTCCCAGGGCCCGCCGGCGTACTTGATGCTGGTCAGCGGGCTGGCGCCGGTGCCGCCGTCGTAGCCGGAGATGGTGATCAGGTCGGCGTAGGCCTTGGCCACCCCGGCGGCGATGGTGCCGACCCCGGCCGAGGCCACCAGCTTGACCGACACCAGCGCCCGCGGGTTGACCTGCTTCAGGTCGAAGATCAGCTGCGCCAGGTCCTCGATCGAGTAGATGTCGTGGTGCGGCGGCGGCGAGATCAAGGTCACGCCGGGGTCGCAGTGGCGCAGCCGGGCGATGGTGGCGTCGACCTTGCGCCCGGGCAGCTGCCCGCCCTCGCCCGGCTTGGCGCCCTGGGCGATCTTGATCTGCAGCACTTCGGCGTTGACCAGGTACTCCGGGGTCACGCCGAAGCGGCCCGAGGCGACCTGCTTGATCTTCGACGTGCGGTCGGTGCCGTAGCGGCGCGGGTCCTCGCCGCCCTCGCCGGAATTGGAGCGCGCCCCCAGCCGGTTCATGGCCAGCGCCAGGGTCTCGTGCGCCTCCGGCGACAGCGCGCCGAGCGACATGCCGGCGGAATCGAAGCGCGGCGTGATCGCCTCCGCCGGCTCCACCTCCGCGAGCGGCGCCGGGGCGCGGGCGGGGCGCAGGCGCAGCAGGTCGCGCAGCACCATCGGCTCGCGCGCGTTGACCAGTTCGCGGAACGCCTCGTAGTCGGCGCGCGCGCCGCTGCGCGCCGCCCGCTGCAGCGCCTGCACCACGTCGGGGTTGAAGGCGTGGTACTCGGCGCCGTGCATGTACTTGAGCAGCCCGCCCGGCCGCGGCGCGGCGCGGCTCCAGGCGTGCGCGGCCAGTTCGCGCGCGTCGGCCGCCAGGTCCGCGAAGCCGGCGCCCGCGACGCGGCTGACGGTGCCGGCGAAGCACAGGTCGACCACCTCCGGCGCCAGGCCGACGATCTCGAACAGCTGCGCGCCGCGGTAGCTGGCGACCGCCGAGATGCCCATCTTGGAGAGGATCTTCAGCAGGCCCTTGTCCAGGCCGCCGCAGTAGCGGCGCTCGAGCGCCGCGAACGGCTCCGCGCCGGCCTCGCCGGGGCGCCGCGGCCCGGCCAGCGACTGCAGCGCCAGGTACGGGTGCACCGCGGTGGCGCCGTAGCCGAGCAGGACCGCGACGTGGTGCGGGTCGCGGGCGGTGCCGGTGTCGACCAGCAGGTTGGCGCGGCAGCGCAGCCCGGCGCGGATCAGCGCGTGGTGCGCCGCGCCGGTGGCGAGCAGCGCGTGCGCCGGGAGCCGCCCCGGGGCCGCGTCGCGGTCGGACAGCACCAGCAGCACGCAGCCGTCGGCCACCGCTTGCACCGCCGCCGCGGCGATTTCGCGCACCACCGCGCCCAGCTCGCGCCCCTCGTCGTAGTGCAGGTCGATGCGGCGCAGGCGGTAGGCGTCGTCGTCGAGGGCCAGCAGGTGCTCGAACTTCTTGTGCGTCAGCACCGGCGATTCGATCACCACCCGCTCGGCGTGGCCGCGCTCCTCCTGGAACAGGTTGAGCTCCGCGCCCAGGCAGGTCTCCAGCGACATCACGATCTTCTCGCGCAGCGAATCGATGGCCGGGTTGGTGACCTGCGCGAACTGCTGGCGGAAGTAGTCGTACAGCGAGCGCGGCTGGCCGGACAGCGCCGGCAGCGGCGTGTCGTCGCCCATCGAGCCGACCGCCTCCTGCCCTTCGTCGGCGAGCACCCGCAGCACCTGCTCGCGCTCCTCCTCGCTGACCCCGAACAGCTTCTCCAGGCGGCGCAGCCGCGCCGCCGGCCACGCCTCCCAGTCCGGCACCCGGCGGTGGACCAGGGTGCGGATGTGGCGGGCTCCCTCCTGCAGCCATTTCCAGTACGGGTGGCGGGCGCTGTTGATGCGGTCGATGTTGCGCGAGCTCAGGAACTCGCCGGTGCGGGTGTCGACCGCCACCATCTCGCCCGGCCCCACGCGGCCCTTGTCCGCCACCTCGGCGTCGTCGTAGTCGTGCACGCCGATCTCCGTGGCCAGCATGATGCGCCGGTCGCGGGTGACCACGTAGCGGGCCGGGCGCAGGCCGTTGCGGTCCAGCACGCAGGCCGCGTAGCGGCCGTCGGTCAGCACGACGCCGGCCGGCCCGTCCCAGGGCTCCATGTGCATGGAGCTGTACTCGTAGAAGGCGCGCAGGTCGGAGTCCATGCCCTCGGCGTTCTGCCACGCGGGCGGGATCAGCAGGCGCATGGCGCGGAAGATGTCGACGCCGCCGGCGTGCAGGATCTCCAGCATGTTGTCGAGCGTGCAGGAATCCGAGCCCTCCATCGAGACCAGCGGCCGCAGCTGCTCCAGCCCGGGCAGGTCGGCGCTGCGGAAGGTGCGCGCCCGCGCCTCGGCCCAGTTGCGGTTGCCGCGGACGGTGTTGATCTCGCCGTTGTGCGCCAGGTAGCGGAACGGCTGCGCCAGCGACCACTGCGGCAGGGTGTTGGTGGAGAAGCGCTGGTGGAAGACGCAGATCGAGGAGGCGAGGGCCGGGTCGTTGAGGTCGGCGTAGAACCGCGGCAGGTAGGCCGGCATCATCAGCCCCTTGTAGGCGACCACGTTCGGCGACAGGCTGCACACGTAGAACTCCGGGTCGCCCGCCAGGTCGCGCTCCACCCGCCGCCGCGCCAGCAGCAGCAGCGCGCCGCTGCGCCACGGGTCGGCGCCGACCAGGTCGATGTACAGCTGCTCGATGCGCGGCAGCGTGGCGCGCGCCTGCGGCCCCAGCACCGCCGGCTCGGTCGGCACCGCGCGCCAGCCGAGCGGGCGGAAGCCGAGCTGGTGGACGCGCAGCTCGAACGCCGCGCGCGCGCGCCGCGCGCGCGCCTCGTCGCGGTTCAGGAACACCATCGCCAGCGCGAAGTTGCGGCCGCAGTCGAAGCCCGCCCGCTCCGCCGCGGCGCGGAAGAACTCGTCCGGCATCTTCAGCAGCAGCCCGCAGCCGTCGCCGGTGCGCCCGTCGGCGTCCACCGCGCCGCGGTGCGTCAGCCGCTCCAGCGCGCCGACCGCGGTGCGCACCAGGTCGTGGCTGGCCAGCCCGTCCATCTGCGCGATCAGGCCGAAGCCGCAGCTGTCGCGCTCGAATTCGGGGCGGTAGAGGCTGGTGGAGGCGGGCGCCTTCACGGTCATGGCGGGGTGATTCCGGAAGCGGATCCGGCAGTATAGTACAGGGGTGCCGGAAAATCGCCCGGCGACCGCCGGGAATCTGGCGGAAAACTCATGTTTGAAAGGTGATTTCGGCCATGCGCACAGCCTCAACGCGCGCCGCCGGAGAAAATGCTGAACGCCAGACTGCCTGCCCCGCCCGCCGCTCCGCCTCATGCCCGGGACATATAATCCCCGCCGCCGTCGCCGCTCAAGGCGGTCTCGCCCAATCTCCGGACGATCGCCCATCCGACGCGCAAGAGAACCGCCATGCGCACCAACATCAAGCCGGAAATGCTGCGCTGGGCCCGTAAGCGCGCCGGCCTGAAAACAGCGGAGCTGCGCCGCCGCTTTCCGCGCTACCTTGAATGGGAACAGGGCAAACAGTCGCCGACGCTTCGGCAATTGGAAAAATTTTCGCGCGTCGCGCGGGTGCAGATCGGCGCGTTATTCCTCGAGCAGCCGCCAGACGAGACTCTGCCGCTCGCGGATTTCCGCACGATTGGAAGCAGAACGCCAAGACGCCCCAGCCCGGACTTGATCGACACCGTGCGCATGTGCGAATCGCGGCAGGAATGGTACCGGGACTATGCCCGCGCGGCGGGCGAAGAACCGCTTCCGTTCGTCGGCTCGGCCCGGGCCAACAGTTCGATTAAGGAGGCTGCGGCACGGATTCGCGGCGAAATTCACTTCGATCTGGAGGAACGGGCCCGATTCTCGACTTGGGGAGAAGCATTGCGCCGTTTTGTGGAGCAAGCTGAAGCGGCAGGCATGCTGGTAATGATCAATGGCGTGGTCGGCATTAATACGCACCGCAAACTTGATCCGCGGGAGTTCCGCGGCTTTGCCTTGGCGGACAACATGGCCCCGCTGGTATTCATCAACGGCGCCGACACCAAAGCCGCACAGATGTTCACGCTCGCACACGAACTGGCGCACCTCTGGATTGGCAAATCGGTGCTCTCCGACAGTAGTCCCAACGCGGCGCCCGGGCATGCAACCGAGAAGTGGTGCAACTGCGTCGCGGCCGAATTGCTCGTGCCGTTACACGCAATGCGCGCAGAATACCGCAAGAACGAGAACCTCAAAGAAGAAACCGGCCGGCTGGCCCGCCGCTTCAAAGTCAGCACATTGGTGATTCTGCGCCGCATCTACGATGCGGGCTATCTTCCGCGCCAACATTTTCAGCGCCTATATCAAAAAGAGCTGAAACGACTGAAAGACTTGGCGCGAAGCGGCGGCGGCAGTTTCTATCGGGCGCATGTCGCTCGCACCGGCAAGCGATTTGCCCACGCCCTTGTCGCCAGCACGCTAGAAGGCCGGACGCTGTATCGTGATGCTCATCATCTTCTCGGTTTTCCAAAAACAGAAACTTTCAACCAACTTGCTCACGAGCTCGGATTCAGATAAGGATGTACTACTTGGACGCCAATGTATTCATAGAAGCGCACCGCCGCTACTACAGCTTCGATTTCTGTCCTGCTTTTTGGGACTGGATCGTTGAAAACAATACGGCGGGGAAAGTTTTCAGTGTGCAGGAAATCGGACGCGAACTCGCCCGGGGCAATGGCGAGTTGAAAGAATGGGCTGCCAGACGTGGCCGGGAGTTTTTCATCCCGCTAGAAACCCGTGTAGAGCCGAGCCTGAAACAAGTTCGGGAATGGGCTAAGGAGACAAACTACTACACAGCATCCGCCACCGACAAATTCCTGGGATCCGCCGACCTTTACCTCATATCGCAGGCGCTCGCCGACAACCGCTGCGTGGTCACGCTCGAAGTCCCAGAAAACACCAAAGCAAGAATCAAAATTCCTTATGTCCGCAAGGAATTCAACATCAAGTGCCTGTCGCCGTTCGATATGCTGCGAAACGAAAGCGCTTGGTTTGTGAATGCCCGCAAGCCGTAACGCTCGCATTCCGTTCCCGGCCCACGCAAAGCCGGTTATTCAACGGCCAGCAGATCCGCGTCCACTTGCAGCGCGCAGGCAAGCGCGTCCAGAAGCCGGGCGGAGCCAACGCGCTGCCCCCGTTCGATCCGGGCCAAGTGAAGCGCGCTGATGCCCGCTTTCGCCGCCAGCTGCTCCCGGGTCAGTTTCCGGTGCGTCCGGAACACCCGCACGGGATGCTCGCCGCCCAGCAGGCGCTTGACCGCATCGAAAGGAAAGAACTCGTCGTCCCCGGCCGCGGCGAGGTCGCGGAGCTCCTCCGCCGTCAGCGCCGCATCGGCGTCGATGGTTTCCCGCTTCCCGGCCATGTCGCGTCGCCCTTTCCGATCCAGCCTGTCCGCATTCTAAGGGCAAGCGGATTCAGCCCGCCCCGCCGCACAGCCGCCCGTGCACCTCCAGGATGTGGCGGTCGCTGAGCCCGGCGATGTAGTCGGCGATGACCCGCGCGCGGCCGTCGACGCCGTACTTCTCCTCCTTGTCCCGGCGCCGCGCGGCGAGGCGCTCCGGCAATCCCTCCGGGCGCTCCATCAGCGCCTGGAACAGTTCGCGGATGACCTTCTTCGCCTGCGCCGCCATCTCCAGCAGCCGGGAGTGCCGGTAGTAGCGCTCGTTCAGGAAGCCGGTCACCGGCGCCAGCGCGGCGCGCATCTCCGCGCTGAAGCCGGCCAGCGGCCCGGGCTGCTCGCGCACCTCCTGCAGCGACTCCGGCCGCGCCGCCGCCAGCCGCGCGCGCGTCGCCGCGGTCAGGTCCTGCATCATGCCGTGGATCATGCGGCGGTTGATCTCGTGCAGCAGCGAGTGCCGCGGCAGCTCCGGCCCCAGCGCGCGCGCCTCCCGGTAGGCGCGCTCGAACAGCTCCAGCCCGCGCGCCTCCTCCAGCGCCAGCATCTCCAGCCCCAGGCCGTCGTCCAGGTCGTGGTTGGTGTAGGCGATGCGGTCGGCCAGGTCGACCAGCTGCGCCTCCAGGCTCGGCTGCCAGCCGCGCCGGAAGCGCTCCGCCACCGGGCCGAAGAACCGCACCAGCTCCCGCGGGCAGCGCTTGAGCACGCCCTCGCGCGTCTCGAAGCACAGGTTGAGGCCGGGGAAGGCGGCGTACTTGTGCTCCAGCCGGTCGATCACGCGCAGCGACTGCACGTTGTGCTCGAAGCCGCCGTGGCCGCGCATGCACTCGTCCAGAACGTCCTGCCCCACGTGCCCGAACGGCGTGTGCCCGAGGTCGTGCGCCAGCGCCACCGCCTCCGCCAGGTCCTCGTTGAGGCGCAGCGCCCGCGCCAGCGCCCGCGCCAGCTTGGCCACCTCCATGCTGTGCGTCAGCCGGGTGCGGAAGAAGCCGTCGGCGTGGTTGACCATCACCTGGGTCTTGTACTCCAGGCAGCGGTAGGCGGCGGCGTGGATGATGCGGTCGCAGTCGCGCTGGTACGGCGCCCGCGCCGCGTCCTCCGGCTCGGCGTACACCCGGCCGCGCGACTGCGCCGCCGCGGCCGCGTAGGCGGCGAGGCCGGCCGGACCCGGGGTCTCGACCGCCACCGCGCTCAGCCGCCCGCCAGGACGGCCCGCAGCGCCGCCTCGTCGGCCGCCGCCGTCAGCTCGGCCGCGCCGAGCGCGCGCAGCAGCACCAGCCGCGCCGCGCCGCCCTCGTTCTTCTTGTCGCGGCGCATGTGCGCGCGCAGCCGCTCCGGGTCCAGGTCCGCCGGCGGCCGCGCCGGCAGCCCGACGCGCTCGAGCAGGGCGGCGACGCGCGCCGCGTCCGCCGCCGGCAGCCAGCCCAGCCGCGCCGACAGCTCCGCCGCCAGCGCCAGGCCGCAGGCCACCGCCTCGCCGTGCAGCCACTGCGTGTAGCCCTGCTCGGTCTCGATCGCGTGGCCGAAGGTGTGGCCCAGGTTCAGCAGCGCGCGCGCGCCGCCGCGCTCGCGCTCGTCGGCGGCGACGATGCGCGCCTTGCAGGCGCAGGAGGTCTCGATGGCGTGCGCGAGCGCCGCGGGCTCCAGCGCCAGCACCGCCTCCGCATGCGCTTCCAGCCAGGCGAAGAAGTCCGCGTCGCCGAGCAGGCCGTACTTGATCACCTCGGCCAAGCCGGCGCGCAATTCGCGCGGCGGCAGGCTCGCCAGGACGTCCGGGTCGACCAGCACCGCGCGCGGCTGCCAGAACGCGCCGATCATGTTCTTGCCGAGCGGGTGGTTGACCCCGGTCTTGCCGCCGATGGCGGCGTCGACCTGCGCCAGCAGCGTGGTCGGCGCCTGCACGAAGCCGACGCCGCGCATGTAGGTGGCGGCGGCGAAGCCGGCCAGGTCGCCGACCACCCCGCCGCCGACCGCGACCAGCGCCGCGTCGCGGCCGAGGCCGCGCTCCAGCAGCCAGCCGTGCAGCCGCTCCAGCGTCGCCAGGGTCTTGTGCTCCTCGCCGTCCGGCAGCACGTGCACGCCGCGGCAGGCCGCGCCGAGCGCGGCCGCCAGCGGCCGCGCGTAGCGCTCCGTCGCCGGCTGGGCGACCACCGCCGCGGCCGCGCCGGCGTAGCGCGCCGCGGGCTGCGCCCGGCCCAGCAGGCCAGCGCCGATCAGGATCGGGTAGCTCCCGGCGCCCAGATCGACGGTCAGTTCCCGCATCGCCGGCGCCTTCCGGGTTCGGGGAAAATGGGCAGGGTTTCCGCTGGCATGGAGCCGGACCGGACGCGCGGCCCGCCGAAGTATACTGCCTGCCGCCGCCGTGCCGCCGACGAACCGCGCCGCCCCCGCCCCGCCCGACCGCGACCGGATCGCGGCCGACTGGCGCCGCCGCGGCTACTCCTGCGGCGCGTTCGAGGATCCGCCGGGCCGCGCCTGGGAGGACTTCCGCCACGACTGCAACGAGCGCATCGCGGTGCTGCGGGGCCGGCTGCGGCTGGTGGTCGAGGGGCGGGAGACGCTGCTCGCGCCCGGCGACGAGGCGTTCATCCCGCGCGGCGCGCTGCACTCGGTGTACAACATCGGCGCCGGCCGCGCCGTGTGGCTGTACGGCTACGACCGCCCGGACGCCTGAGCCGGCGCCGCGGCCGCGCCGTCCGCGCGCAGCAGGAACCGCCATGCCGGCAGGACCCGGACCGCGCCCGGCCCGGCGTCGATCTCCTCCTGCTCGTGGCGGGTCACGAGGAAGCTTTCGCGCAGCCCCAGTTCCGCCATGGCCTCGGCCAAGGCGCCGACTTCCCGGGCGCGGGTCGCGGGGTCCGCCAGCGTCTCGCAGACCTGCACCAGCAGCCGCGGGCCGTCCGGCGGCCGCGCGATGAAGTCGACCTCCCGCCGGCTGGCGGTGCGGTAGTAGCGCACGTCCGCCGCGCGCCGCCGCAGCGCGCCGAACACGAGGTTCTCCAGCAGGTGGCCGGAGTTGACCAGAATGCCCGAGCCGACCGACCGCGCCAGGGCGTGGTCGATGCAGTAGATCTTCCTCGGGTTGACGTTGACGCGGGCGAGCGAGGCGTCGAACAGGCGCGCGGAGAACAGCGCGTAGGCATCTTCCAGCCGCTCCAGATAGCCGGCCACCGCCGCCTTGGGCACCCGGTGCCCCAGCGATTTCAGGTACCCGGCCAAACGGTTGACGGTGTGCATCGAAGCCACGTTGTCGATCAGCCGCCGCGCCAGATCGAGCGCCGCCGTCGGCCGCGGGTCGCCGTAACGCTCGATCAGGTCGCGATGCAGGATCGCGTGGAAGTATTCCTGGTGCAGTCGGACGCGCAATGGGCGCGAACAATCCAGCGCCTCGGGAAAGCCGCCCGTCTCCCAGTAGGCGTCGAACGCGTGCCGGATCGCGGCCTGCCGGCCCGGGGACCAGACGTCGCCGGCGGCGTCGATGCCGCGGTGGTCGAGGAATTCCCGGAACGAGAACGGGAAGACCTCCCAAGCGAGCGAGCGCCCGCGCAACTCCGTCGCGATCTCCCTGCTCAGCAATTTCGCCGAGGATCCCGCCAGCCAGATTTCGCAGTTCTCCGCGCGGCGCAGGCGCTCCACGAAGCGCTCCCAGCCGGACACGAACTGGATCTCGTCGAAGAACAGGTGGATCTTCTCCCGGCCTTTCTTCGCCGGGTAGCGGCCGAAGTACGCCTGCGGGATCAGATCCAGATGCTCGAGGCTCAGCGCGTGCAGGCGGTCGTCGGAGAAATCCAGGTAGAGCAGGTTCTCGCCCGGCACGCCCGCCGCGCGCAACTGCGCCATGCGCTGGCGCAGGCAGGTCGTCTTGCCGCAGCGGCGCACCCCGATCAGCGCCGTGACCTTCTCGGGCAGGCTCTCGATGCCGACGCGGCGCGGCGTCCCGGCGGCCGGCTCCTCCGCCTGGGACTCGAGGATGAGACTCTGGATCAGTTCAAACATGGGCCCGCGCCGGCGGTCTGCGGCACGGATTGTACCAAAGATGGTAATTAAATATAACCGATTTTATATAAAACTGGCGCGATAATATTACTACTATAATAAATTATTGAAAAAATGACGGAATTTCGAGAAATTCCGAGCCGGCAACGGAGAATCTTCCCAACGCGCCGGTGCGCCCGAGCCGCCGGCGGCGAAAAACGCCCGGCAGCCGCCCGGCGCTTCAGGCTTCCCCGTCCAGCAACTTCTGCAGCCGCGCGCAGGCCTCGCGCACGCCGAGGCCGTCGGTGTCGAGCCGGTGGTCGCACAGCTCCTGGTACAGCGGGTCGCGCGCGGCGAACAGCCGCTCGAGCGCGCCGCGCGGGTCCGCCACGTCCAGCAGCGGCCGGGAGCGGTCGGCGCGCAGCCGGCGCCACTGCGCCGCCGGCGCGGCGCGCAGGTAGACCACCACGCCGCGCGCGCCGAGGCGCCGCCGGTTGCCGGCGTCGAGCACCGCGCCGCCGCCGGTGGCGAGCACGATCTCCGGCTCGCGCGTCAGCTCCTCGAGCAGTTCGCGCTCGCGGCGGCGGAAGCCGGCCTCGCCCTCGCGCTCGAAGATCTCCGCCACCGACACCCCGGTGCGCTCGCTGAGCGCGCGGTCGCTGTCGCGGAAGGCGCGCCCGGTCGCGGCCGCCAGGCGGCGGCCGATGGAGGTCTTGCCGGCGCCCATCGGCCCGATCAGGAAGATGCTGGCGCGCTGTCCGGCCACGCGGCCCCCGCAGTGTGAAAGAATGCATCTATTATGCGCCCGCCCGCGCCGCCGCCATGCCGCTCCGCCGCCTGCTGCGCCTGATCGGCCTGCTGCTGCTGCCGGCCCTGCTGGGCCTGCTCGGCGCCTACGTCTACATCCAGCCCAGCATGCCGACGGTGGCGGAGCTGCGCGACGTGCGGCTGCAGACGCCGCTGCGGGTGTTCTCGCGCGACGGCGTGCTGCTCGAGGTGTACGGCGCCAAGCGGCGCATCCCGGTGGCGCTCGAGGAGATCCCGGCGCCGCTGCGCCAGGCCTTCGTCGCCTCCGAGGACGCGCGGTTCCGCGAGCACCGCGGGGTCGACCCCCAGGCCCTGCTGCGCGCCGCCCTCGACCTCGCGCGCAGCGGCCGCGTGCGCCAGGGCGGCAGCACCATCACCATGCAGCTGGCGCGCAACTTCTACCTGACCCGGGAGCGGCGCTTCCTGCGCAAGCTGCGCGAGATCTTCCTCGCCCTGCGCATCGAGCGGGAGCTCAGCAAGGACGAGATCCTCGAGCTCTACCTGAACAAGATCTTCCTCGGCCACCGCGCCTACGGCGTGGCCGCCGCCGCCGAGACCTACTACGCGGCGCGGCCGCGGCAGCTGACGCTGGCGCAGATGGCGACCATCGCCGGCCTGCCCAAGGCGCCGTCCCGGCTCAACCCCGTGTCGCACCCGGAGGCGTCGCTGCGGCGCCGCGCCTACGTGCTGACGCGCATGCTGGAGGAGCGCTACATCACCCGGGCGCAGTACGAGCGGGCGCGCGCGGCGCCGGTCACCGCGCGCCTGCACCGCGGCCGCGCCGACGCCTCCGCGCCGCACTTCGGCGAGATGGTGCGCGCCGAGATGGTGGCGCGCTACGGCGCCGACGCCTACACCGCCGGCTACGCCGTCCACACCACGCTGCGCCACGACTGGCAGCAGGCCGCCAACCGGGCGGTGCGCCGCGCCCTCATCCGCTACGACCTGCGCCACGGCTACCGCGGCCCGGCGGCGCGGCTCGCGCCGCTGCCGGAAAGCCGCGCGGAACTGGACGCGGCGCTGGCGGCGGCCCCCGCCCGCGGCGGCTTCGTCAACGGCGTCGTCACCCACGCCGGGCGCGACGCCGCGCACCTGTACCTGGGCGGCGGCGGCTGGGCCGAGCTGAGCCTGGAGGAGATCCGCTGGGCGCGGCCGATGCGCGGCGTCGACCGCCGCGGCCCGGAGCCCCGCTCCACCGCCGACGTGCTGCGGCCCGGCGACCTGGTGCGCCTGCTGCGCAAGGACGGCGTCTGGCGCCTGCGGCAGCTGCCGCAGGCGGCCGGCGCGCTGGTCGCGCTCGACCCGGCCGACGGCGCGGTGCGGGCGCTCACCGGCGGCTTCGACTTCCGGCTCAGCAAGTTCAACCGCGCCGCCCAGGCGCGGCGCCAGTCGGGCTCCAGCTTCAAGCCGTTCCTGTACAGCGCCGCGCTGGACCGCGGCTACACCCCCGCCACCGTGGTCAACGACGCGCCGATCGTGTACGAGGACGACAGCCTGGAGGGCGCGTGGCGGCCGGAGAACTACGGCGGCCAGTTCTACGGCCCGACCCGGCTGCGCGAGGCGCTGACGCACTCGCGCAACGTGGTGTCGGTGCGGGTGCTCAAGGACATCGGCCGGGAGTACGCGCGCGGCTACGCGGAACGCTTCGGCTTCGACCCGGCGCGCCTGCCCGACAACCTGACCCTGGCGCTCGGCACCGGCGAATCGACCCCGCTGGAGATGGCGGCGGCGTTCGCGGTGTTCGCCAACGGCGGCTACCGGGTCGCGCCCTACCTGATCGACCGCATCGAGGACGCCGCCGGCGAACTGGTCTACGTGGCGGACCCGCGCCGGGCCTGCGACGACCGCTGCCAGCGGCAGAGCCTGGCCCCGGCCCCGGACGGCGCCGCCGTCGCCGCCTGGCTGCCGCCGGAGAACCTCGCCCCGCGCGTGCTCGACCGGCGCACCCACTACCAGATCTCCAGCATGCTGCGCGACGTGGTGCGCGAAGGCACCGCCCGCCGCGCCCAGGTGCTGGGCCGGCGCGACCTGGCCGGCAAGACCGGCACCACCAATGAGCAGCGCGACGCCTGGTTCAGCGGCTTCCAGAACCGCTTGGTGGCGACCGCCTGGATCGGGCGCGACGACAACGAGAAGCTCGGCCGCAACGAGGTCGGCGGCGTGGCCGCGCTGCCGATGTGGATCGACTTCATGCGGGTCGCGCTGGAAAGCGCGCCGGAGGCGCCGGCGCCGGAGCCGCCGCCCGGCATCGTGACCGCGCGCATCGATCCCGAGAACGGCCTGCTGGCGCGGCCCGGCGACCGCCACAGCATGGTGGAGACCTTCCGCGAGGAACTGGTGCCGAAGCGGTTTTCCGGGGAAATGCGGGTGGTGCCGGAGGATTCGCTGGCGGACGTGCCGGAACAGCTGTTTTAGCGGCAATATCCTCTATCTTTCGCTTAAAATACGGTAATTCTGATTATCTTCTTCCAAGATGATTGTTATTCATCGTTGAAGTAAGGGCAATTGATATTGACTAAATCATTGAGAAATAAACCGAACATGGTTGCGCTATTTGTTGGAAAAGGGCGCTAGCCTCTGGCTCGCTACTGGCCGTCAGCCGCCATGGGCGCCAACTCGGACGAGAGACGCTGGATCTCGTCGCGGCCAACCGCATAGCATTGCAAAGCCGTCGGAATGTACTCCACCAAAACTTCGCCCGCGCGCTTCCTCTCGAACCGGGTGCGCGTGGTGGCGCAGGCTTCTTTCAATCGATTCTTGCGCGCGAACTCGAGCAGCCCGGCGATCTTCCTGGGTTCGTCCACGTGCCCATCCGACCACTTGATCGCGCAAGCCCAATCCGCCTGTTGCGTTTCCGGCCGGATCCGCACCAAGTCCACCTCCCTGCTGTTCGGCGATCCCCACCGCGCATACCGGAAACCGCTCGCCTGCGGCGAATGCATCCACTGACTGATCACGGCCGTCTCCGCTTGGCGCTCCACGCCCTCGTCGTCCTGCTGCAGCGGTCCGTGCAGCGCCGTGCGCAGGGACGGATTGGTCAAGTACACCTTGAAGTTCCGCGCCCGCCGGAAAGTTTTCCCGGCATCGTCCACGCGGGAAACCTGCACGGTCAGAAACGCTGCCGCAAGATACTGCAGGTAACGGCGCACGGTATCTTGGGCCGCCTCCGAATGCTCGGCCAGATTCTTCGGACTGAGCGCCTGTCCGGAACGGTACGCCACATAGGCCAAGAGATGATTCAGTTCCTGCACGTCCTGAATGCCGTACAGACTCGGCAAATCATGCAGTAGCACTCCGTCGATCAGATCCTGACGAAGAAAGCGTCCCGCGCGCCGCCGCACCCCGGAAGCCATCGCCAGTTCGGGGTAGCCGCCGAAGTTGAGATAGTCGACGAAGTGCCGGTTCAACTCGTCCATGTCGAGCACCCGGTAACCGGAAGCGCACGATGCATCCGACTGCACGACTTCGTTTTCCAGGCCGCACAGACTCAGGTATTCGGCGAACGCCAGCGGCGGCAGCAAGAGATCCGTGAAGCGCCCGGCGCCGGATTCCGCGCTTGTCCGCTTCAGCGCCGCTCCTGCGGAGCCCGAAGCGACGAAGCGGCAGGCCGGGTACCTGTCGGTCAAGACCTTGAGATGAACTTCCCAGTCCTGCAGATACTGGATCTCATCAAAAATCACCACGCAGCGGTCGCTGGCGCCGCAACTCCGCTCTTGCCGGTACAAATTCAGCAGCCGCTCCAGCGGCTGACCGCGATAGACGGGCGAGCCCAGCGGCGCGTAGAAAATCCGGTCAGCCGGAAACCCGTCCTGAATCAATCGCCGCACCAGCTGCAGCAGCATTACCGTCTTGCCGACGCGGCGCGAGCCCATCAGGACCACGCTGCGCCGCACCCGCCGCTGCCGCGCCAGCGCGAACAACGCCGGAAAATACTCGCGCGTCCGCGGAAAATCCGGAGCCGGGTCGATGCCCAGATCCTTCCACCACGGGTTGTCCGCCAGCAGGCACCGGGAAATGGATTCCGCGTCGATTCCCGGCAGCATGACAAAGAGAACAAGAGCAATCGGTGTTTCTCAATATACCACAAATAATCCTAGTTGATTAGTCTTATATTTTTCCCTGCCCTATGTGACTGTTTAATATTGGTGTATTCCTGTTGTTTAACCGGCCTGTCGCCCGGCGTGCATCGCCGCGCTGTGCCGCCGCACCTCGTCGATCAGGCAGGTCACCCGCTCCGGGTCGATGTCCGGCGTGATGCCCTGCCCCAGATTGAACACATGCCCCGGGTGCGGGCCGTAGGCGTCCAGCACCGCCCGCGCCGCCGCCCGCAGTTCGTCCGGCTCCGCCCGCAGCAGCGCCGGGTCGAGGTTGCCCTGCAGCGCGCAGCGGTCGCCGACCGCGCCGCGCGCGGCGCCCAGATCCGCGGTCTCGTCGACGCCGATGGCCTCGCAGCCGGTGTCCGCCGCCGCCGCCAGTTGCGCGCCGGCGCCGCGGGCGTAGACGATGCGCGGCGCGGCGGCCCCGAGCGCGTCCATGATGCGCGCGATCGGGTCCAGCGACCAGCGCCGGTAGTCCGCGCCCTCGAGCACGCCGCCCCAGCTGTCGAACACCATCACCGCGTGCGCGCCCGCCGCCAACTGCGCGCGCAGGTACGCGGCCACCGCCTCGGTCAGCACGTCCAGCAGCCGCTCCAGCAGCTCGGGCCGTTCCCGCAGCATGCCTTTCGCCCGCGCGAAATCGCTGCGGCTGCGGCCCTCGATCATGTACACGGCCAGGGTCCAGGGGCTGCCGGCGAAGCCGATCACCGGCAGCCGGTCGCCGACCTCCCGGCGCAGCAGCGCCACCGCCTCGGGGACGTAGCGCAGTTCCCGCGCCGGGTCCGGGACGCCGAGCGCGCGGACATCGGCCGCGGCGCGCACCGGCCGCTCGAAGCGCGGCCCCTCGCCCTCCGCGAAGCCGAGCCCCAGGCCCATGGCGTCGGGGATGGTGAGGATGTCGGAGAACACGATCGCCGCGTCCAGCTGGTAGCGGCGCAGCGGCTGCAGGGCCGCCTCGCAGGCGAACTCCGGCGCGCGGCACAGATTGAGGAAGCTGCCGGCGCGCGCGCGCAGCTCCCGGTACTCGGGCAGGTAGCGCCCGGCCTGGCGCATGATCCACAGCGGCGCGCGGTCGACCGGCCGCCGCCGCAGCGCCCGCAGGAAGCGGTCGTTGGCCGGCCCGGCCACGGGCGTGCTCAGGACGCGCCCAACTGCCGCAGGATGCCCTCGGCCGCGGCGCGGCCGTCGAACACCGCGGTGACCACCAGGTCGGCGCCGCGCACCATGTCGCCGCCGGCGAACACCCGGGGGTTGGCGGTCTGCCCGGGCAGGCCGCCGCCGGCGGCCGCCACCAGGCCGTAGTCGTCGGTCGCGATGCCGTGCTCGGCGAACCAGTCCGCGGGGCTGGCGCGGAAGCCGAACGCCACCAGCACGGCGTCGGCCGGGAGCACGGTCTCGGAGCCGGGCACCGGCTCCGGCGCCAGCCGGCCGCGCTCGTCCGGCGCGCCCAGGCGCGTCTCCACCACGCGCACGCCGCGCACCTCGCCGTCGCCCTCGATGGCCAGCGGCTGGCGGTTGAACAGGAACTTCACGCCCTCCTCCATGGCGTTCTTCACCTCGCGCCGCGAGCCGGGCATGTTCTCCAGGTCGCGCCGGTAGACGCAGGTGACCGAGCGCGCCTGCTGGCGCGCCGCGGTGCGCACGCAGTCCATGGCGGTGTCGCCGCCGCCCAGCACCAGCACGTCCCGGCCGCGCAGGTCGACGTGCTCGGCCTCCGCCATGCCGAGGCCGAGCTCGTGGTCCACCGCGCCGATCAGGTAGGGCAGCGCCTCGCGCGCCTGCGGCAGGTCCTCGCCGGGGAAGCCGCCGCGCATGGCGGTGTAGGCGCCCATGCCGAGGAACGCCGCGTCGTGCGCCTCGAGCAGCTCCGCGAAAGCCAGGTCGCGGCCGACCTCGACCCCCAGCCGGAACTCCACGCCCATCTCCTCGAGCAGCCGGTGGCGGGTCTCGACGACCTCCTTCTCGAGCTTGAACGAGGGGATGCCGAAGGTCAGCAGGCCGCCGATGCGCGGGTAGCGGTCGTACACCACCGCGCGCACGCCGTTGCGGGCCAGCACGTCGGCGCAGGCGAGCCCGGCCGGCCCCGCGCCGACCACCGCCACGCTGCGCCCGGTCGGCGTCACGCCCGACAGGTCCGGGCGCCAGCCCTGCGCCAGCGCGGCGTCGGTGATGTACTTCTCGACCGCGCCGATGGTCACCGCGCCGAAGCCGTCGTTCAGGGTGCAGGCGCCCTCGCACAGGCGGTCCTGCGGGCAGATGCGGCCGCAGATCTCGGGCAGGGAGTTGGTGCGGTGCGACAGCTCCGCGGCCTCGAACAGCTGCCCCTGCTCGACCAGCCGCAGCCAGTCCGGGATGTAGTTGTGCACCGGGCACTTCCACTCGCAGTAGGGGTTGCCGCAGGCCAGGCAGCGCGCCGACTGCTCGGCGGCCGCCGCCGGGTCGTACTGGCCGTAGATCTCGCGCGAATGCAGCAGGCGGACTTCGGCGGCGTCGGTCGCCGGATCTCGGCGCGGCACCTGGAGGAATTGCAGGGGGTCGGCCATGGCCGCCCTATTGTAAGCCTCGGCGCGCTTCCGGGCGGCCGGAAACGGCGGGAAGAATCAGCGGTAGCGCGGGCGCGACTGCTTGGACAGGCGCTTGGCGTTGCGCTTGACCGCGGCCGCGGCCTTGCGCTTGCGCACCTCGGTCGGCTTCTCGTAGTACTCGCGGCGGCGGGCCTCGCTCAGCACCCCGGAGCGCTCGCAGGCGCGGCGGAAGCGGCGGATGGCCACGTCGAACGGCTCGTCTTCCTTGACGCGGATGCCGGGCATAGGGGTCGGGTCTCTCTGGCGCGGGCCGGAACAGGGCCGCGTATTGTACCCGATTGCAAGCCCCATAGTACACTGAGGGCCGCCGCCCGGCCGGAACCGCCCCGGTTCGGCCTCATGCCGCCCGCGAACGCACGGCCCGGCGCGGCGCGCAGCCATGATCCGCCGCATCCAGGCCCACAACTACCGCTGCCTGCGCTACGTGGACGTGGCGCTGGACCCGTTCCACCTCCTGGTCGGCCCCAACGCCAGCGGCAAGAGCACGCTGTTCGACGTGGTGGCCTTTCTGGGCGACCTCGTGGCGGAAGGACTGGAGGCCGCCATCCGGAAGCGCACGAGCAACTTCCAGGACTTGGTGTGGGGCCGCCCCAAAGAGGATCTGAAGTTCGAGCTGGCGGTGGAATTCGATCTGCCGGAGGAAATTCTGGAAAAACTTCCCCCGGAGAAAAATTATCAGATCTTCCGCTATGAGATCGCGATTCGGGAGGATAAAGATCAGGGAGTGATGATCGAATCGGAGCGCGGCATCCTCATGCCGCGGCAGGACCTTGCGCCGAGGCAACCGGAACTGTTCCCCGACCCGCCGCCGCCGCCCGACACGATCCTGCGCGGCGGCGGGCGCCCCGGCTCCAGAACGGTCCTGAGCAAGTCAAAGGGGAAAAGCGACAGTTTCAGCCACGAGGTGACCGAAAAGCCCGGGCGCGGCTGGATCCCGAACTTCTCTTTCGGCCCGCGCAACTCCACGCTGAAAAACCTGCCGGAATCTCCCGACAAGCTCCCGGCGGCGACGTACGTGAAACGGATTCTGGAAACGAAAGTCAGTCCGCTGTTCCTCAACAGCATGAAGCTGCGCCAGCCCAGCCCGCCGGAATTCAACCGCAACGGATTCGCCCCGGACGGCTCCGGCCTGCCGTGGGCCATCCGGCGCCTGCGGGAAGAAAACCGGCAGGATTACGAAGACTGGCTGGAACACGTGCAAACCGTCCTGACCGACCTTGCCCAGGTGCATGTCGTGGAGCGGGAAGACAACCGGCACGCGCATCTGATGCTGGAATACGGCACCGGCGTGAAAATCCCTTCTTGGACGGCATCGGACGGCGCCCTGCGGCTGCTAGCGCTGACGTTGCTGGCCTATCTCCCGGACCGCAACAACATCTACCTGTTGGAAGAGCCGGAAAACGGCGTCCATCCGATGGCCGTCGACTGCATCTACGCCTCGCTCGAATCGGTCTACAACTCGCAGATTCTGCTGGCCACCCACTCGCCGGTCATCCTGAAAATGTCCCGGCCTGAAGAAGTTCTCTGCTTCGCGAAAAACGCTGAGGGAGCGGCCGACATCGTGCGCGGAAACGACCACCCGCGGCTTATCGGCTGGCAGGAATCGAACGACATAGAACTGCTGTTCGCCACGGGAATTTTCGGATGAGCGGTCGCGGCGTCCGCGCGGACCTTGCGGTGCTGGCCGCGGATCTTGAGATCGAGAACGCCATCCGGGGCCTGCTCCTCCAAGCCGAAAGCCTTCATATGAGGACGCCCAGTTTCAATATCGACCGCCATTTCGGCCGGGATCCCGGCTGCCGGAAACATGCCGCTGAGCAACTTCGGCCAATGCTGGACCGTTACCAGCATGCGCTGGTCGTATTCGACCGGGACGGATGCGGCAGCACAAAATCCAGAGAGGAAATCCAACAGGAAGTCGAGACGCAACTGGATGCGAATGGCTGGCGCGGACGCGCCAAAGCCATCGTCATCGAACCCGAACTCGAGGCTTGGATCTGGAACGACACACCGCAGGCGCTGCGCGCCATGAATTGGAACAAGAGTTACCTCGAATTGCGGGAATTTCTGCGAAGCAGGAATCTATGGCCGGCAAGAAAACCCAAACCCCCGGATCCGAAAGCCGCGATGAAAGCGACTCTGCGCGCTACCGGCGCGCGGCACTCGCCGAGAGTTCCATTCCGCCTTGCAAATGAGATCGACCCGCGCGGTTGCCGCGACCCCGCATTCAACGAACTGCTGCAGACCCTGCGGGAATGGTTCCCGCCGCAACCGTAAGCGTCGCCGAAGCCGCGGGACTAGACGCCGCGCCGAGCCCCGCCCCCGGCGCGCCCCGGCGGGGGCAGGCGCCGGTTCGTCCGCGCCGGCAGGCCGCGCAGCCGGAGGGCCGATCAGCGCCCTCCGGAAAGACCGGGGTCGGCGGGGAGTCCACGGCCGCCGTCCGGTCCCGCGCCGCCGCGCCCCTCAGAACGCCTCGCGGAAGCGCAGGCCGACCGTCAGCGCGCGCTCCTTGTTCGGCCGCGCGCCGTACGGATGGCGCCCGGCCAGGTCCTCCTCGTCGGTCAGGTTGACCACCCGCCCGATCAGCTCCACCGACTCGCCGAGCCGGTACCGCGCCGCCAGATCGAGCGTGGTCGAATCGTCGGTGCGCTCGAACGCGCCGCAGGACGCGCGCACGCACATCTCGTCGACGTAATTGACGCTGAGGTAGGCCGCCCAGGCCGGCCGCTCGACGCCGAGCGTGGCGCGCAGGCGGTGGTCCGGGATGTAGGGCAGCGGATCGCCTTTCGACACGTCGCCGAAGAAGTCCGTGTCCGCGATGTCGGTGTCGAACTCGCCGTCGGTGTAGGTGTAGCTCAGGGTCAGCGGCACGCGCAGGCCCGGGCGGGCGACCAGCGCCGTCTCCAGCAGCGCCTCGAGCCCCTGCACCGTGGCGGCGTCGCCGTTGAAGGCCTCGCCGGCCTCGCAGTCGGCGCCGGAGGACGAGGTGCACTCGCCGAGCAGGTTCTCGTAGTCGCTGTAGAAGCCGATCAGCTCGCCGCGCAGCGGGCCGCGCGCGTAGCGCGCGCCGAACTCGTAGTTGATCGCCTCCTCCTCGCGCACGCCCGGCGAGTTGGACGGCGCCGTGAAGCCCTTGTGCGCGCCGGCCAGCAGCGACCAGCGCTCGTTCGCCCGGTACAGCACGCCGAGCCCCGGCAGGAACGCGGTGGTCCGGTTCTCGCGCGAATCGCGGTAGGCGCGCGCGGCGCGGGAGGCGCCGCGGTAGCGGGTGCGCTGCTGGTCGATGTCCTCGTAGCGCAGGCCGGGCGTGACGGTCCAGGCGCCCCAGCGGATGCGGTCCTGCACGTGCAGCGCCACCGCCTCGGCCTCCTGCACGCGGTTGCCGGCGTTGCCCCACTCGCCCGGGTCGTCCAGCGCCAGCCGGCCGCCGGCCTGGCGGTAGTTGCCGTTGCGCTGCAGCCGGTCCTCCTCGTCCTCGTGGTAGCGCAGCCCGACCTGCACCTCGTGCCGCGCCGCGCCGAGCATGCCCTCCCAGTCGACCCGCAGCTGCACGCCGCGCGAGTAGTACTCGCGGGCGTTGTTGCGCAGCTGGATGTGGCCGACCATGGCGGCGCCCGCGTACGCCGCGTTGTCCGGCACGCTGTCGAGCGCGCCGTCGAGGATGGCCTGCAGCTGCGCGGCGGAGAAGTCGCCGCGCGCGGCGCCCCGGTTGACGGCCGCGACCACGTTGTACCAGGACGAGCGCACCGGGTCGCCGTCGTCGTCCTCGTGGGTGTAGAGCCCCTCGGTCTTGAACCAGTTGCGCTTGTGCTCGTTGTCGTAGGCGGTGACCGACAGCCGGACGGCGTCGCTCAGCGCGAACTGGTAGCGCAGGATGTACTGGTGGTGCTCGGTCTCGATGTTGTCCAGCTCCGACACGCCGTAGCGGCGGTGAGGGTCGGCGCGGAAGTCGGCGTCGGTGAGGCCCAGGTAGCTCTGCTCGGAATCCTGGTCGGCGTACTGGTACTTGAAGTCGACCTGGTGGCGCGAGCCGGGCGGGGCGTAGCGCAGCTTCAGCGTGTAGTCGTCGAGCCGCAGGCCGGTCTCGGCCTCGCTGCGGTCGATCTCCTGGAAGCCGTCCGAGCCCCACAGGTGCGTCTCCAGCAGGAAGCCGAAGCCGTTCGCTTGCTGGTCGCCGTACCAGGCGTGGCTGCGGTAGGTCGAGTCCCCGCCGCCCTCGGTCAGCACGAAGCCGGCGGCCTCGTCGGGGATCGGCGTCGACACCAGGTTCAGCGCGCCGCCGATGGTGTACGGGCCCTGGGTGATCGCCGCGGGGCCCTTCAGCACCTCGACCGCGTGCATGCGCCCGGCGGTCGGGAAGTAGTAGGCGGACGGCGCGGAGTACGGCGCCGGCGCGATCAGGACGTTGTCCTCCAGCAGCGTGATGCGCCCGCTGCGCTCGGTGGCGACGCCGCGGATGCTGATGTTCGGCCGCAGGCCGTAGCCGTCCTCGGTCTGCACGTGCACGCCCGGCACCTCGCCGACGATGCTGTGCACGTCGGCGTGCTCGAACTGCTCGAGCTGCTCGGGGCCGAGGAAGTGGGCGGAGCCCGCGGTCTCCAGCGCGTTCTTCTGGCTGCCGACGATGATCACGTCGGCGATCTCGGCCGGCGGCTCTTCCCGGGCCGGCGCCGGCGCGGCGGCCAGCAGGCCGGCGGCGCACAGGCCCGCGCCCGCGAGTTTCTTCCCTGACTGTCTCATGATTCGCCTCCGTGGCGGTTGCGGCGCGCACTATACACGAATAATAATCTAAACGCAACCCATTCTCATTTGTATTCATTGCCGCCCGGTTCCCGGCATAATGGCGGCGGCGGAACCCCCTCCCCCGGACGATGACGAGCGGCGCGCCCCTGGTGCTGGGCATCGAGACCTCCTGCGACGAGACCGGCGTCGCGGTGTGGGACGGCGCGCGCGGCCTGCGCGCGCACCGGCTGTACAGCCAAGTCAAGACCCACGCCCGCTACGGCGGCGTGGTGCCGGAGCTCGCCTCGCGCGACCACGTCCGCCGCCTGCCGCAGCTGGCCCGCGAGACGCTGGAAGCGGCCGGCTGCGGGCCCGGGGACCTGGACGCGGTCGCCTACACCGCCGGCCCGGGCCTGATCGGGGCGCTGTTCGCCGGCGCCGCGTACGCCGCCGGCCTAGCCTACGCGCTCGGCCGGCCCGCGCTCGCCGTCCACCACATGGAGGCCCACCTGCTGGCGCCGATGATGGACCCGGACGAGCCCGGCCCGCCGTTCGTCGCCCTGCTGGTGTCCGGCGGCCACACCCTGCTGATGCGGGTCGACCGGGTCGGCGCCTACGCCCGCCTGGGCCAGACCATCGACGACGCGGTCGGCGAGGCGTTCGACAAGACCGCACGCATCCTCGGCCTGCCCTACCCGGGCGGCCCGGCGCTGGCGGCGCTGGCCGCGGACGGCGACCCGGAGCGCTTCGAATTCCCGCGCCCGATGCTCGACCGGCCGGGCTGCGACTTCAGCTTCAGCGGCCTGAAGACCCACGCCCGCCGGCTCGCCGAGCGGCATCCGGACGACCGGCAAGCGGCCGCGGACCTCGCCGCCGGCTTCCAGGAGGCGGCGGTCGACGTGCTGGTCGGGAAGTCCCTGCGCGCGCTGGACGAGAGCGGGCTGGAGCGGCTGGTGGTGGCCGGCGGGGTCGGCGCCAACCGGCGCCTGCGCGAGCGGCTGGCCGCGGCCCTGGCGGAGCGCGGGATGCGCGTCGCCTGGCCGCCGCCGGAGTTCTGCACCGACAACGGCGCGATGATCGCCTACGCCGGGTGCCTGCGCCTCCGGGACCCGGCCGCGCGCAGCGGCCTGCAGATCCGCGCCCGGGCGCGCTGGCCGCTGGACGAGCTCGCGCCGGTCAGCGCCGCCACTTGATCGAGCAGCCCTGGCTCGCGGTCTGTTCGGCCGGGCCGCGCCCGGTGCGGGCCACCTCGAGCATCGCCTCGTACAGGTCGCGGCGGGCGTCCGGCGGCGCCGGACTCATCCCGCTCGCGTCCAGGCGGCCGCGGTACTGCAGCTCGAGGTCGGCGTTGTAGCCGAAGAAGTCCGGCGTGCACACCGCGCCGTAGGCGCGCGCCACCTCCTGCGTCTCGTCGAACAGGTACGGGAACGGGAAGCCGCATGCCTCCGCCACCGCGGCCATGTTGTCGAACGAGTCCTCGGCGTACTCGGCCGGGTCGTTGGACATGATCGCCACCGAGCGCACGCCGTGCCCGGCGAGTTCGCCGGCGTCGCGCGCCAGCCGCCCGCGCACCGCCTGCACGTAGGGGCAGTGGTTGCAGATGAACATCACCAGCGTGCCGCGCTCGCCGCGGCAGTCCTCCAGCGACCAGTCGCGCCCGTCCACGCCGGGCAGCCGGAAGCCGGGCGCCGCCGCGCCGAAGTCGCAGACCGGAGTGCGTTTCAGGCTCATCGCAACGCCTCCCGCGCCGCGCGCGCCGTTTGGTCCAGGAACAGGGCGTCCATGCCGACGCAGACCAGGCGGAAGCCCTGCGCCACGTAGCGCCGCGCGGCGGCCGCCTCGATGCCGAAGATGCCGGGGGCGCGGCCGTGCTCCCGGCAGGCGTCCAGCACCGCCGCGATCCCGGCCCGCACCCGCGGGTCGTCCACCTGCCCCGGCGCGCCGTAGCTCATGGACAGGTCGTAGGGGCCGACGAACAGCGCGTCCACGCCCGGCACCGCGGCCAGTTCGGCGAGGTTCTCGACCGCGTCGCGGTGCTCGACCTGGATCACCGTCAGCAGGCGGTCGTTGGCGCGCTCCAGGTATTCCGCGAAGCGCGCGCCGTAGCGCTGCGCGCGGGCGACGCCGACGCCGCGCTCGCCGGCCGGCGGGTACTTGCCGTAGCGCACCACCAGTTCGGCCTGCGCCCGGGTGTTGACCTGCGGCGCGATGATCCCGGCCGCGCCCACGTCCAGCATCTTCTCGATCCACGCCTCCTCGTGCACCGGGATGCGCACCAGGCAGGGCATGGCGTCGCCGGCCGCCTGCAGCAGCGCCTCCACCGCCAGCGGGCCGTGCGCGCCGTGCTCGGTGTCGATGAACAGCCAGTCGAAGCCGGCCGCGCTCAGGATCTCCGCCGCCTGCGGGCTGTTGAGGGTGACCAGGGTGCCGACCAGCGTCTCCCCGGCCGCCAGCCGGGCGCGGAAGTCCAGGTCGCAGACGGTGCCGCGGGTCACGCCAGCTCCTCCACGCCGCCGGCGCCGCCGACCAGCAGCCGGTCCGCGCCGCGGCGCGCGAACAGGCCGACCGTCACCACCCCGGGGATGCCGTTCAGGTCGTCCTCCAGCGCGGGCGGCGACGGGATGTCCAGGTTGTGCACGTCGAGGATGACGCCGCCGTGGTCGGAGACGAAGCCCTCGCGCCATTCCGGCATGCCGCCGCGCTCGACCAGCGCGCGCGCCGCCATCGAGCGCGCCATCGGCAGCACCTCCACCGGCAGCGGGAACGCGCCGAGCGTCTCCACCAGCTTGGAGTCGTCGAGGATGCACAGGAAGGTCTCGCTGCATTCGGCGATGATCTTCTCGCCGGTCAGCGCGCCGCCGCCGCCCTTGATCAGGTGCCGGTGGCGGGTCGCCTCGTCGGCGCCGTCCACGTACAGGCGCAAGGGCCCCGCGGCGTTCAGGTCCAGCACCGGCACGCCGACGCCGCGCAGCCGCGCGGCGCTGGCCTCGCTGGAGGCCACGGCGCCGTCGAGCTTGCCCTTGACGGCGGCCAGCGCGTCGATGAAGAAGTCGACCGTGGAGCCGGTGCCGACGCCCAGCACCTCGCCCGGCTCGATGAACTCCAGCGCGGCCTCGGCCGCCGCCTGCTTCTTGCGGTCGCTCACTGGCGAGGGGGTGGAAATCCGCGGCGCGGCCAGTGTAGCACCGCCGGGGGCAACTTAGAGCAATCTTGCGACTGCGGTCGCCAAGCCGACGGCGGCGACTATCATCACCCCCAGCCGGATGGTCATACGCTGTTCCAAGATGGTCATGCGGGCAGTCATACGGTCTTCCAAATCTTTCAAATCCGCTTTGGTCGCGCAGTTTTCCAACCCTTCCTTGAGGGCCGTCTTGGTCGCAAAATTTTCCAACTCCGCCTTGAGATCCGCTTTGGTCGGAAAACTTTTCAGATCCGCCTTGGTCGCAAGGTCGGCCAAATGACCCATGCCCGCCTGAATCGCGGATACGATGGATTCCGCCAAGGACTCGTTCGCGCCGGCATCTTTGATCGATTTAACGACGGCGTGAGTGTCAAAGGTCAAGGCGGTCATAGCGGAAGCTCCTGTGGTTTGGAATGCTGCACCCAAACCCACATGAGCGGCAGTGCTGGACGGCATTCTAACAGAACTCCTCCGCAAGGCCCTCGCACATCCACTCGTCCCTCCCATAAGGACGGGGCGAAAGCCTGACGATCCCGGACAGATCCACGGCTTCAGCATCCAGCTCCCACCACAAGCCCCGCGGGCCGCCGTCCGCCCTCATCAGCACGCCGCTGACATCCGCCGACAGGCCGGCGTAACTATGAAGATCTTGCGACAATTCGTGAGCCTTGCCGGGCAGTTTGAGATCCGCGGTCTCATATTCGATTCGAACGACCCCGCGCATCGGCTCGCTCAAGCGGAATCCGGCCGCGACCAAATCCCGCGCATGCACGTATACCTCGTCGTCCCCCGGATCGCTGTCGAGCGACCCCGCGGGAATGTCATCGAAGAAGATCCCCGCGACTCCGTTGGACTTGTCGCCGATCTCGTTCCGTTTTCCCTTGCACCGGACGAACCGCCACTGCGGCAGGCTGCCGCCCGCCTGCATCTGGCGATACACCGTCACGGACAGCCGGTCACCTTTCCCGCACAGGCGCGCGGCGGGCCCCAGCGCGACGACCGCATCGGCGCCGCCGCCGTCGACGGCGTGGGCGGCGAACCGGCCGCCGGTGTTCAGGTTGTCCACGCGGATTTTCTCGTAGGGAAGAATGCGCGCCGCCCGCATGATGCGGGCCGGAAGCAGCACGCAGCCGCCGGCGGGCCACGCTTCCCGGCAGCTCGGCGCGGTTTTCGACACGCGAAGATTGTGGACTTGCGAATGCAGGTAATCCATGAACTGCATGACGGACCTCCGATCAGTCGGGCGCTCGGTCAAAGAACCGCGCGGACGCGGGCCTGCGCGGAATTATAGAGCTGCGGCGCGGCGGCGCGCGGCAGCCCGCGCCGGCGGGCCGGGAAAGCACCGCATATAATCGGCGCGGCCGCCGACGCGCCCGCCTTCTCGACCGGAACCCCGCTCCGACAGCAGCACCCATGCCTTATTTCGTGTTCCGCGCCGAAGGCGACCCCGCGAACGCGGGCGCGCTGACCCTGCTCGATGCTTTCGAGGCCTACCGGGACGCGCGCTCGCTGGCGCGCGCCAGCCGCAAGGAAAACCCGGAAGAGGACCCGAAAGCGGTGCGGGTGGTGTTCGCGGAAACGGCCGAGCTGGCCGAGGCGCTGCTGCGCCAGCCGCGCGAGGCGCCGATTCTGAAAGAGTGGGAGAAGTAGCGCAGCGCCGCCGGCGGACACGGCAGCGGGCAGATGGACGAACTCGCCTACCGCGACACCTACCACGCGATCAACGAGCGGCGCTGCTGGTTCGAGAAGGCCCTCAACGCCCGCGCCTGCGACTGCCGCCTGAAGCGCCGCTTCCATCTGGCCGACCGCGAGGGGGTCGCCTGCACCGACGCGGACGCGCACCGGACCTGCGAAGCCTGGCTCGAGCGCCTGCGCCGCGAGGCGCGCCTGGCGCTGGCGCAGGGCGCGACTCCGGAAATCCTGCCGCACCGCCTGGAGGCCAAGGTGCAGGCCGGCGGCATGCGCGGTCTGGCGGAGCTGCTGGAGGAGCCGGACGAAAAACCCGAGGTGTCCGCCCTGCTGGCGCGCGCCGCGGACCGCTACGGCGGACTGGCGCGCGTTCCCCTCGCCGGCGTGGCCGCGGCGGTCGCGGCCTACGAGCCCCGGCGCCGTCCCGCCCGCAAGCGCCCTTAGGTCGTCAGGCGGCGGTAGATGTCCGTCACCTGCTGCGGCAGGCGGCGGACGTCGCTGACCACCGTGTAGCCGGCCGGACCGTACATGCGCGGCAGGTACTCCCGGGCGGCGTCGTCGATGGTGATGCAGAACGGGTGGATGCCGCCGCGGCGCGCCTCGATCAGCGCCTGGCGCGTGTCCTCGATGCCGTACTCGCCGCGGTAGTCGGTGTAGTCCTCGGGGCGGCCGTCCGACAGCGCGATCAGCAGCTTGCGGCGCGCCTCGACCCGCCCGAGCAGGCCCGACAGGTGGCGGATCGCCACCCCCATGCGCGTGTAGTCCTGCGGCAGGATGCCGCTGATGCGGGCCGCGACCGCGGCGTCGTAGTCCTCGTCGAAGCGCTTGACGCCGAACAGCTCGCAGCGCTTGCGGGTGATGCCGGAGAAGCCGTAGATCGCGTAGCGGTCCTGCAGCCGCTGCAGCGCCTCGCACAGCAGGATCAGCGCCTCGCGCTCCAGGTCGTTGATCCAGCCCTTGGTCGAGCCGCTCATGTCGACCATGAACAGCACCGCGATGCTGCGCTCGTCGCGCGCCTGGCGCACGAACACCCGCCGGCTCAGCTCGCGCCCGGCGCGGGCCTCGCTCAGGGCCCGCACCAGCGCGTCCAGGTCGACCTCGTCGCCGTGCGGCTCGCCGCGATGCAGGCTGCGCCCGCCGCGGATCATCTCGAAGGTCCGGCACAGCGACTGCGCCAGGCCGTAGTGCTTGCGCAGGGTCCGTTCCGGGAAGTCGTCGAACTTCGGATGCACCTCGCGCTCGCGCAGCACGCACCAGCGCTTGCGGTAGCTGCCGCGGGCGTGGTCCCACTCCGGGTAGTGGCGCGCGCCCTCCTCGTGGTAGGTGCCCTTCCACACGTCGTCCGCGGCGCGGCCCGAGGCCTTGGCGTCGTACTCGCCCGGGCCGGCCGGCACCAGATGGTCGGGCGGGATCTCGCCGAAGTCCTGGTGGACCGAAACCAGCAGCCGGGCCACCTCGGCCGGCGGCTCGACCGGGCGCTCGTCGAGCAGCAGCGCCACCGGCGCCTCGCCGGGCGCCGGCTCCGGGTCCGGCGCGGCGCGGAACGTTCCGGGCTTGCGCTCCGCGCCGGTCTCGGCCTCCTCCCGCAGCCGTCCGAGCGCCTGCCGGAGTTCCTCTTTCTCCCGCGCCTGCCGCGCCGCCGAGGCGGCCGCCACCGCCGCCGGGTCCAACGTCCCCTGGTAGCAGCACGGCGCGAGCGGCGGCTCGCCGCGCAGGCGCCGCGCCCAGTCCAGGCTGTCGCGGGCGGTCGCCGCAGGATCGGCCAGCCGGTCCGCCGCCGCCCGCCACCGGCCGGCGGGTTCCGGATCGCCGAAGCGCTCCCGCAGCGCGGCCTGCAGCCGCGCGATGCCGGGCAGGTCGCGCGCCAGGCAAGCATCCAGGCGCAGCGTCTCCAGCCGGTGCAGCCGCGCCCGGTCCGCCGCGTCCGGCAGCGCCTCCCAGTCGGCGGCGCGCAGGTCGCGCCAGGTGCCGTGCCAGCACTGCGCCCACAGGTGCGCGACGGCGGCCTTGCACAGCTGGAAATTCAGATCCGCGTCGGCGCCGCGGCTCTCCGCCGCCGGCAGGAACAGGGTGCCGGTGTCGGTGTGCGCGGCCTCGCCCGCCTCGATCTTGAGCGGCCGGCCGTTCAGGCCGTGCACGAAGCCCTCCAGCACGCCGCGCACCCGGTCGAGCGGCAGCGCGCGCTCGGCCGCCCGACGCTCGGCCGCGAACTCGTCCAGCGCCCGCAGTCTGGCGACGCCGGCGCGCAGGCCCTCGCGGTCGAAGCCATCCATCGCCGCCAGGATCCACGCCTCCACCCCGTCCCGGTCGAGCGCCTCGAGCGCGTCCGGGGCGAGGTTCGCCACCTGGTAGCCCATCTCGGAGTTGGAGCGCGCCACCGCGCCCACCCAGCGCAGCACGAAGTCCTGCTCCTCGCGGCTGCGCGCCGCCAAGCGCTCGGCCGGGCCGCGGGCGGTGCGCCGGGACGACAGCACCGCGTCGACGTGCTCCTCGAGCCGTTCCTCCAGTTCGGAGACTTCGCAGGGCGCAGACATGGGCAAACAGCGGTGGCAGCTGCGCCATCAGTATAAAAGCCGGGGATCCGGGGAGGTCCGGCAATGCGCCACGCGGATGGCGCGGCAAAAGCGGGAAAACGCGCCGCGCCGGATATGAGCTACCATAGCTCGTCCGAGATTGGCAAAGACCCAGCCCATGATCACCGGACAGCCCCGCGGCTTGAAGCAGACCGACTTCTGCGGCGCCCGCGCGAGGCTTCTCCCGACTTGGCTGGCGAGCCGATGTCGCCCTTGCCCAGAGACCGCTCCGGCCCCAGGCCGGGCGATCACCCAGCTTCCCGAGCACGCGGCGCATTAACCCGGCGGAAGCCGAAAACCAGAACAAGAGGAATCCGGTCATGGCGATGACGAACTTCGAGCAGCTTATGGCGCCGATACTGAACGCGTTTGGCAGAAACGAAACGCTTTCCACTTCCGAAATCCGCGCGCGCATCGCCAAAACAGAAAAACTCTCGGACGAGCAGCTGCGGGAGAGGTACGCCACCAGAGTGCCGGTCTTCCTGAACCAAGCCGGCTGGGCGATCCATTGCCTGCACAGGGCCGGGCTGCTCGCGCAAGTGCGGCGCGGCGTTTACCAACTTTCCGACAACGGCAAGAAACTGCGGGCCGAGAAACAAGAGGCGATCAACACCGCTTTCCTGAAGACGCGCTATCCGGAATACAAAAAGTGGCGCCAGAGCACCGAACCTGAGACCCGCGCCCGCACCGGGCCGGAAACGACCGATGCCGAGGAGGCTGCTGATTCGCTGACGCCCATGGACCGGCTGGAAGAGGCGCACGCGGAAATCCGGCGCCTGCTGGAGAGCGAGCTGCACCGGCTGATGCAGGAAGAAATCACGCCGGCGATGTTTGAACGCATCGCGGTGGACCTCTTGAAAGCCATGGGCTACGGGAAAGGCCGCGCGGATTCGGCCGAAGTAACCGGCGGCCCCAATGACGGCGGCATCGACGGGGTCATCAAGGAAGACGCGCTCGGCCTGAGCAAGATCTACATTCAGGCGAAAAAGTACGCGGCCCCGTACTCCGTGAGCAGCGGCAAGCTGCGGGAATTCGCCGAAGCGCTCCGCGTGAAGCGGGCGACGAAAGGCGTGTTCGTGACCACCTCAAAATTCGCTCCCAGCGCGAAAAAAGAATACGCCGAGCGGGACGACATCGTCCTGATCGACGGCGAGGAACTTGTGCGCCTCATGATCCAGTACGAAGTGGGAGTCGCACGCCGGGACTTCGCCATTAAGAAAATCGATGAGAATTATTTCGCCGAAGAGGGACTGTAACAAGAAAAACGGGGAGCAATCGCTCCGCGGAGAAGAACAACAACATGAAAATTCGAGACATCCTGTACGAGATCGACAATCAGCAGATTTTCGTTCCTGCTTTCCAGCGCGAATACGTCTGGAGCCGCGACGACGCGAAATCCCTGATCGATTCGCTCCTCAAGGAATATCCAACCGGCACCATGCTGACTTGGAAGACATCAAGTCCGCCGGAACTGAAACGTCAGAAGTACGACACAGCGCAAGGCGCCGTCAAACTGATCTTGGACGGACAGCAGCGCATTACCACTCTCTACATGCTCATCCGGGGGGAAATCCCTCCGTACTACACCAAGTCGGAGATCGTGAACGACATCCGGGGGCTGCATGTGCAAGTGATGAATCTCGAGTTGTCCTACTACCAGCAGGTGCAGATGCGCAACGATCCCTACTGGGTAGATCTCACGAGAATTTTCAAAGGAGAAGTCCGCCTGTCCACATTACGCCGCCAGCTGCGCGAGCAAGGCATTGACCTCAGCGACGATCAAGAGGACCGCATCGAGGAGAATTTGCGAAAAATCGAGATGATTCTCGAGCGGGAATTCCGCGAGCAGGTGATCCCGGGAAACGCGACCATACGCGATGCCATCGACATCTTCTATAAAGTTAACGCCAGCGGCATCGCGCTCACCGACGCGGAACTGGCGCTGGCGCAAATTTCCGGCTACTGGCCGCAGGCGCGGTTATCTTTCAAGAAAAAACTAGTCAAACTAGCCGAAAACGGCTTCGTGCTGAAGCTGGACTTCGTGGTGTACGCGCTGCTCGGCTGCCTGTACCACGCCAGTATGAGCAAGGATCTGCAACGGCTGCACAGCAAAGACAACGACAAGCAGATTCGGCAAGCTTGGGATGTCTTAAACAACGAAGTGCTGGATTATGTCGCAAATTTCCTCCACGACCGGGCATATGTCGACCACACCGATGAAATCAACTCCATCTACGCGCTGATCCCGATCATCGTGTTTTTCTACGACAGGCGCGGCCAAACCGTATCCGAGGAACAACTCAACCGGATCGCGAAATGGTTCTACTGCTCGCAGGTCCGGGGCCGGTACGTCGGACAGATGCAGACCAAACTGCATAAGGATCTTCAGGTGGTCCAAGAATCCTCACGGCCTTTTGAGGAGTTGCTTGCGGTAATTGCGGAAGAAGAACGCGACCTCACCATCATGCCGTCCGAATTCGTCGGCCGCGGCACAGTTCATCCGTTATTCGGGCTGATGCGGTGGTACTTCAAGAGTCGGAACGCTCGGTGTTTCACCACGGGACTCAGCATCCGCAAGAAGATGGGCAAGAAGTACCAGCTGGAGTACGACCACATCTTCCCTTGGGCACGCCTGCGGGACGCTGGCTACACCAGGGACAACCGCCTCAAGTACGCATTGGCGCAGGAGCTGACCAATCGCGCCATTCTCACTCGGGTAGCGAACCGGAGGAAGTCCGCGCGGTCCGCCAAGGAATACCTCGCCGAAACCCGGGGCAAATTCCCCGATGCACTGGAGAAGCAGAGCATTCCGCCGAACGAGGAACTCTGGGAAATCGACCGCTACGAGGACTTTCTGCAGGCGCGCCGGCATCTGCTCGCCGAACAATTGAACCGTTTCCTCGAGGAACTTACCGCGCCGAACGACGAAGATGCGGCCGGCGCGATGACCCTGGCCGAACTGATCGCGGACGGCGAGAACGAGGAGTTGGAATTCAAATCCTCGCTGCGCTGGGACTATCGCGCCGGCGAAATCAGCAAAGCCCTTGAAGCGGTGGCCACCAAAACCGTTGCCGCTCTCGCCAACGCGGGCGGCGGCATGCTGCTGATTGGTATCAACGACGACGGGTGCCCGAAAGGCTTGGGCAACGATTACGCCTCCCTCAGCGGCGACAAAGATAAGTTCGAGCGGCACCTGCGGGCGCTACTCGGCGATCAGTTCGGAGATGCTTTCGTGGCAAGCGGCATTAAGATCGATTTCCCAGTTGTCGGAGACGTGGAAATCTGCCAAGTGGATGTGGCGCGTGCCCAAGAGCCGCTCTGGACCACCGTGAGAGACAAGCACGGGCAGGCGCAGGAGAAACTGTACGTCCGGAACGGCAATGCTTCGCAGGAACTGGTCGGCGATGACCTCAGCGACTACCTGAAACAGCATTTCTCCTGAAATCGCTGCCGCATCTGTGTCCGACGGCCCCGCGCCCACCGAACTCAACCTCGACCGCGGCGCGCGCAGCCTGCGGGTGACGTTCGACGACGGCGCCGCGTTCGAGCTGCCCTGCGAGTACCTGCGCGTGTTCTCGCCCTCCGCCGAGGTGAAGACCGCCCGCGCCCGCGGCGACGTGGTCACCGACAAGCAGGCCGTCAACATCGAGCGCATCGAGCCCTACGGCGGCTACGCCGTGCGGCTGTACTTCGACGACGGCCACGACACCGGCATCTACTCCTGGGAGAGCCTGTACCGGCTCGGCCGCGACTACCGCAAGAACTGGGAGCAGTACCGCCTCGACCTCGAGCGCCGCGACCGCGCCGCCGACCCCACCGGCGAGCGCCGGGTGACGGTGCTGCTGTTCGCCACGCTGGCCGAGAAGCTCGACGCCGAGAAGCTGGAGGTCGCCCTGCCGAACACCGTGCGCACCGTGGCCGAACTGCTGCACCAGCTGCGCCGCCGCGGCGGCGCCTGGAAGGACGCCATCGATCCGGCGCGCCTCACCGTCACCGTCAACCGCCAGTTCGCCGAGTCGACCATCAAGCTGCGCCACGGCGACGAGGTCTCCCTGACGCCGATCTACCCCAAGGCGCCGGACTAGCCCGCGCCCAGCTCCGCCAGCAGCACGCCGGTGGCGGCGCAGGTCAGCAGCACCGGCACCATCGGCACCCGGCCCGCGGTCAGCGCCAGCAGCGCCAGGCCCGTCATCAGCGCCATGCCCCAGTCCGGCGGCGCGTCCCAGCCCCGCGTCCACACCACGTGCCCGGCGAAGTGCGCGGCCAGGTTCAGCATCACCCCGACCACCGCCGCGGTGATCACCCTGAGCGGCGCGGTCAGCGCCGGGCGGCCGCGCAGGCGCTCGATCAGCGGCGCGCCGACGAAGATGAACAGGAACGACGGCAGGAACGTGAACCAGGCCGCCACCAGCGCGGCCGCGGCGCCGGCGGCCGCGGCGCGCTCCGCGCCCAGCAATTCCGCCTCGTATCCGCCGATGAAGGCGACGAAGGAGCCGATCAGCACCAGCGGCCCCGGGATCAGCTCGCGCAGCGCCAGGCCGTCGATCATCTGCGCCGCGGTGACCCACTGCAGCTGCTCGACCGCGACCTGGTGGACGTACGGCAGCACCGCGTAGGCGCCGCCGAAGGACAGCACCGCGGCCTTGCTGAAGAACGCCGCCATCGCCGCCAGCATGCCGCTGCCGTCGAGCAGCCCGGCGGCCGCGTAGGCCGCCAGCCACAGCGCCGCGCCGAGCGCCAGAATGCGCGCCGCCTGCGCGCGCGTCAGCGCCGCCCCGCCGCCGCCGGCCTCGTCCCCGGCGGCGTCTTCCTCCGCGGGCGCGGCGATCCAGCCCGGCGCATAGCGGTGCGCCGCGGCGCCCAGGGCGCCGGCGGCGAGGATGACCAGCGGGAACGGCAGGCCGAACGCGAACAGCCCGAGGAACGCCGCCGCCGCGGCCGCCCACAGCAGCGGCCGGCGCAGCGTCCGGCGGCCGATGCGCCAGATCGCGCACAAGATCACCGCGGTGACCGCGGGCTTGACGCCGCTCAGCAGCGCCGCCACCCAGCCGACCTCGCCGTAGGCCAGGTACAGCCAGGCCAGCGCGATGATCATCGCCAGCGACGGCAGGACGAACAGCGCGCCCGCGACCAGCCCGCCCAGGCGGCCGTGCAGCAGCCAGCCGACGTAGGTCGCCAGCTGCTGCGCCTCCGGCCCCGGCAGCAGCAGGGTGTAGTTGAGCGCGTGCAGGAAGCGCCGCTCCGAGATCCAGCGCAGCCGCTCGACCAGCTCCAGGTGCATGACGCCGATGGCGCCGCCGGGGCCGCCGAAGCTCAGCAGCCCCAGCCGCAGCCAGTAGCGCATCGCCCGCGCCCGCCCCGGCCGGGCCGGCGAATCTTTGCCGGGCGCGGTCATCTGTGGCACACTACGGCGCGATCGCCCAGCGGCTTCCGGGAGGCACCGCCATGTCCGACGACATCACATCCCGCTCCGGCGCCGTGGTCGGCCGCTGGGACGGCCAAGACGTGCAGGCCCTGCAGCAGGAGCTCGCGCGCATCAAGCGCGAGGTCCAAGGCGACCGGGTGGAGCCCGGCGGCGTGCCGCACCGCGACCAGCTGCCGGAAGACCTGCGGGACTTCACCGCCTACATCCTCTGGGGCTGCGACGCGAACGGGGTGTGCCTGGTCGGCTCCGGCGCCAACCGCACGGAGACGGTGGCCTCGATCCGCGAATTCTACGCCAACGACATCGCCAAGGACGCGATGGCCCGGCACGACGGGTGACCCCGCGCGCCCGGGGCCTAGTTGACGCGGCCGGGGTCCGCGGCCAACAGCCCGGCCAGGGACGGCTGCTGGTCGACCTGGATCTCCAGCTCCTCGCCGAGCGGCAGGTCGCCGTCGCGCACCAGCGGCAGCAATTGCTCGCCGACCTGCAGCACCAGCAGCATGCCCTGGCGGTTGGGGTCGTTCTCCTCGGCCGCCCGCGCAGCGGCGCGCAGCCGCTCGAGGTAGTCGGCGAGGTCCGCCGCCTGCGCCGGGCGCGCCAGCGCCCGGAACGCCTCGGTGAACGACAGCCGCAGCGTGAAGCCGCCGCCGTCCTCGGCGGCCTCGGAGCGGATGCGGAGCGGTCCCTCGATGAGCATGCGCGCGCCGGCCGCGCGGCGGCCGGGCGCGCATTGTACCGGGCGGCGCGGCCGTGAAGGCCTACCTGGTCGGCGGCGCCGTGCGCGACGAGCTGCTGGGGCGGCCGGCGGCGGAGCGCGACTGGGTGGTGGTCGGGGCGACGCCGGCGGAGCTGCTCGCGCGGGGCTACCGCGAAGTCGGCCGCGACTTCCCGGTGTTCCTGCACCCGGAGACGCATGAGGAATACGCGCTGGCGCGCACCGAGCGCAAGACCGGCCCCGGCTACCGCGGCTTCGCGGTGCAGGCCGGGCCCGAGGTGACGCTGGAGGACGACCTGCGCCGGCGCGACCTGACCGTCAACGCCATGGCCCGGGACGCCGACGGGACGCTGATCGACCCGCGCGGCGGCCGCCGCGATCTGGAGGCGCGGCTGCTGCGCCACGTGTCGCCGGCGTTCCGCGAGGACCCGGTGCGGGCGCTGCGGACGGCGCGCTTCGCGGCGCGCTTCCGCCCGCTGGGCTTCCGCGTCGCCGACGAGACGCGGGAGCTGATGCGCGCCATGGCCGCCGGCGGCGAACTGGCGGCGCTGGTGCCGGAGCGGGTGTTCCGGGAATTCCGCAGCGCGCTGGCGGAGCCCGCGCCGGAGGCGTTCGTCGAGGTGCTGGCGGACTGCGGCGCCTGGGCCGCGGTGTTCCCGGAGCAGCCCGAGCCGCGGCGGGTCGCGGCGCTGCTCAAGCGCGCCGCGGCGGCCGGCCTGTCCCCGCCCGCCCGCTTCGCCTGCGCCGCCTGGCCGGCGCGCGGCGCCGGCGCGTTCTGCCGGCGGCTGCGCGCGCCGCGCGCGCTGCACCGCGCCGCGGGTCTGCTGCAGGAGCACTACCCGCGCTTCGCCGGGCTCGACCCGGACGACCCGGAGGCGCTGCTGGCGCTGGTCGAGGCGCTCGACGGCGCGCGGCGCCCGGAGCCGGCGGCAGACTTCCTCGCCGCCGCCGAAACGGTCGCGGCCGAAGAGGGGGCCGGCCGGGCCCGCGCCGGAGGCGCCCTGCGCCGCGCGCTGGCGGCGGTGCGGAACTGCGACGAGCGCGCCGCCGTCGCGCGCGCCGGGAGTCCGGCGGAAATCCCCGCCGCCGCGCGCGCCGCGCGGCTCGAGGCGGTGCGCGCGGCGCTGGCCGGCGGCTAGGCCGCGAACAGCAGCAGCGCGGTCCCCAGCGCCACCCGGTACAGCGCGAACGGCAGCATGCCGATGCGCTCGATCAGGCGCAGGAAGAAGTGGATGCAGAGCCAGCCGGCGGCGCCCGCCGCCAGCATGCCGAACAGCAGGACGCCGAGGTCCGGCGCCGGCGCGCCGGCGGCGGCCTCGCGCGCGGACAGGGCGCCGGCCGCGGCCACCGTCGGCAGCGCCAGCAGGAACGCGGCCCGCGCCGCCTCGGCGCGCCCGAGGCCCAGCAGCAGCGCCGCGGTCATGACGATCCCGGCGCGCGACACGCCGGGCGCCAGCGCCAGGCACTGCGCCAACCCGAGCGCGAGCGCCCCGCCCCAGCCGAGGTCCGCCAGGCCGCGCGCGCGCGCGTTGCGCGCGTCCGCCCACCACAGCAGCACGCCGAAGCCGAGCGTGGTCCAGGCGATGAACGCGACGTCGCGCAGCGCGGTCGACGCGAAGTCGTACAGCAGCGGCCCGGCGAGCAGGATCGGCGCCGTGGCCAGCAGCAGCCAGCGGAGCTCGCGCCGCGCCGCGCCGCCGGCCGCCCCCAGGCGCAGCCAGCCGGCGAGCTCGCGGCGGAAGTAGAGCGCGAGCGCCGCCAGCGTGCCCACGTGCACCGCCACGTCGAACACGTGCCCCTGGTCCGGCCAGCCGAGCAGCGCCGGCGCCAGCGCCAGGTGCGCGGAGCTCGACACCGGCAGGAACTCGGTGGCGCCCTGCAGCAGCGCCAGCGCCAGCGCCTGGGCCCAGTCCGTCACAGGCGGTTGCGGTGGTCCGGGCAGACCCCGCGCGGCAGCGGCAGCTCGGCGCCGCGGCCGAGCACCAGCGCCCGGAAGCGCTCGCCCATGCGCTCGGGGTGCAGCAGCGTCGCGAGCTCGCCGCGCCGCGCCAGGCGGCCGGCCTCGCCGTCGGCTTCGGCGGCGAACTCCAGCACGCCGTGCTCGAGCAGGAAGCCGGCCTGGGTGGTGAACAGCAGCACCTCGAGGCCCAGCTCCGCCGCGGTCTCGGCCGCCGCGGTGAAGTCCACGTCGACGCTCAGGTCCTGGCGCCCGGCGGCGGCCAGCGGATCCGGCGCCACGCGCTGCCCGGCGTGCGCCCGCAGGGTGCCGGCGCGGCGCTCGGGGTGGTAATACTCGCGGCGCGGGTAGCCGTAGTCGATCAGCAGCACGAAGCCCCGCCGCAGGCGGCCCGCGACCTCCTCCAACCAGCCCCGGTGCGCGTCCGGGCGCAGTTCCGAGCGGTAGCCTGGGGCGGGCAGGCCGCCGGCCGCGGCATGGGCCGCCGCGGCCGCCGCCGCCAGGTCCGGCGCGTCCGCCAATTCCCAGGCCAGCCCGCCGGCGGCGGCGCCGACCCGCCGCTCGCGCACGCCGGCCGCGGCCACCTCGTAGCAGCGCGCCGGATGCGAGTCCAGGAACTCGTTGGCGAGCACCACGCCGGCGAAGCCGTCCGGCAGCGCCGGGCTCCAGGCCGCGGGCGGCGTCCAGGCCGCCAGCGTCCGCCGCTGCCGCGCGCGCAGCCCCGCCGCGCGCTCGAGCAGGACATAGCGCGCCGGCGGCGCCGCGAGCGCCGCCAGCAGGTCCGCCGCGAGGCGGCCGTCGCCGGGGCCGTACTCGGCGATCGAGTCCCCGCCGCAGGCGGCCAGCGCGCGGGCGCAGAAATCCGCCAGGCAGCGCGCGAACAGCCCGCCCAGGCCGGGCGCGGTCACGAAGTCCCCGTCCTTCCCGAACACCGCCTCGCCGCGCTCGTAGTAGCCGAGCCCCGGCGCGTACAGCGCCTGCTCCATGAACTCGTCGAAGCGCAGCGGCCCGCGGTCGCGGATGCGCGCCAGCAGCCGCGCGCGCAGCTCCCCGGAGGAGGAGGCGGAAACGGCGGGCGCGGCGGGGGCGGTCATGGCGGCGGGGGCGGCGTCCCTTATTATGGCGGCTCCGATGGCCGCCCCGCCCGCCTCCCCGACCGGCCGCAGCCTCGACGGCCGCGCCGTGCTGGTCACCGGCGCCGCGCGCCGCCTCGGCGCGGCCGTCGCCCGCCGCCTGCATGCCGACGGCGCCGCCGTGGCGGTCCACTGCCGCCGCTCGGTGGCGGAGGCGCACGAACTGGCGGCGGAGCTGTGCGCGGCGCGCCCGGACTCGGCGACCGTGATCACCGGCGACCTGGCCGACGCGCAGAGCGCGCCCGCGGTGGCGGCGGCGGCCGTCGCGGCCTTCGGCCGCCTCGACGCGCTGGTGAACAACGCCGCGGCGTTCGCGCCCGGCGGCGCGGCGCCCGCCGACCTCGCGGTGTGGGACGAGGCGCTGGCGGTCAACGCGCGCGCGCCCTGGCTGTTGGCGGAGGCGGCGGCGCCGGAACTGCGCGCCCGCGGCGGCTGCGTGGTCAACATCCTCGACATCTACGCGCGGCGGCCGCTGCCGGGCTACCCGGCCTACAGCGTCAGCCAGGCGGCGCTGGCCGGGGTCACCCGGGCGCTGGCGCTGGAGCTCGCGCCCGCGGCGCGGGTCAACGGCGTCGCGCCGGGCGCGATCCTGTGGCCGGAGGCGGACGACGGCCGCGACCGCGAAGCGATCGTCGCCGACACCGCGCTGGGGCGCGAGGGGGAGCCGGCCGACGTGGCCGCGGCGGCGCTATTCCTGATCCGCGACGCGACCTACCTCACCGGCGAGATCCTGGCCGTCGACGGCGGGCGCAGCCTGCGCTTCTGAGACCCGGCGCATGGCGCAGGGGCGCTCGGCGCGCCAGCGCGCCCACAGCCGCGCGATCGGCGTCCCCGACACCGGGTGCGCCAGGTCGCCGCAGATCTCCGCCAGCGGCCCGAGCACGAACTCGTGGTCGAGGATCTCCGGGCGCGGCAGGCTCAGCGCGCCGTCCGCCAGCACCAGGTCGCCGTACAGCAGCACGTCCAGGTCGATGGTGCGCGAGACGAAGCGGTCCTTGCCGCGCACCCGCAGCAGCTCGTCCTCGATGGCGCGCAGCGCGGCGTTGATGCGCTGCGGCGGCTCCGGCGTGTCGAACGCCACCACCATGTTGTAGAAGTCGTCGCCGTCGAAGCCGAGCGCCGGCGAGCGGTACAGCGCGGATTCGGTCAGCGGCCCGTAGCGGTCGCGGAGCAGCGCCCGCGCCCGCGCGATGTTGCTGTCCCTGTCGATGTTGCTGCCGAGGCTGACGAACACCCGCGCCATCACTTGCCCCGCTCGATGAGCACGCCCACGTCCTGCGCGGCGCGCACCGCGAACGGCTTGGCGATCCGCAGCCGCAGCCAGCCGATCTTGAACTCCTTGCGCACCATGGCGGCGACCTCCTCGGCCAGCGTCTCGACCAGGTGGTGCTCGCTCGCCTCGACCAGCTCGACCACGCGCCGGGAGATCTCCTTGTAGTCGACCGCGTCCTTGAGCTGGTCGCTCTTGGCGGCCTTGGCGGCGTCCGCCTTGAGCTCCAGGTCCAGCACCAGGTTCTGGCGGATCTGGCGCTCCCAGTCGAACACGCCGATGGTGGCCTTGGCCTTCAGGCCCCGGATGAATACGATGTCCACGGGAATCGGGGGAAGTTTCCGGGTACTTTAACACAGGGCGGGCGATGTGCGGTAAAATCGCCGTTCGCCCATGCCGGCGCGCCCGACGCGCCGGCCGATTGCCGAGGTGGCGGAATTTGGTAGACGCGCTGGCTTCAGGTGCCAGTGGAGGCAACTCCGTGGAGGTTCGAGTCCTCTTCTCGGCACCAGCGCTGCGGCGAACAGCGCCCCGCCGCAATCGCCCACGCGCCGGCTAACAACTGTACGCCGGGACCGCGCGCCGGCGCGCCCCACGGAACGCTAGAGGTACACTCGTCCGCGCGAGCGCGCGGTTCCGGCCGCGCACTCCGCCCCGCCACTTTCAGGAGACCGCACATGGATATCGTCGACCGCTGCCAGATCGCCCGGGACGACATGGAGCTAGTGCGCCGGCTGTCCGGCATGCTTTCCAACCTGCAGGCCGGCACGGCCTACCTGGACAACGACCCCGACTTGCCGGCGCAGTTGGAAGAAGAGTACCAGCAGATGGCTGAGAAACTGGACCGGCTGGCGGCCACCGCCCAAGAGCTGTTTTCGGAATCGGAGGGCTGGCTGAAGAGAGTGGAAGAGAAAACGCACGATGGCGGCGGCGCGGAACCCGCCTGAACGGATGCCGCACTGCTGGCCGGACACGATCAGTCGATTATCAACTTAGAGTCCGCGCAACCCTGCGAAATCCGGCCATGCCCGCTCCTTACCCGATTATGGAAGTTCCACCGGAACAAGTTCCGGTGCCAGATTGGGAAGATATGGGCAGCAAGAAGAAGTTCTGGTTTCAGCCAACCGATGCCGAGCCCCTTTGGCTGTTCAAGTATTCGCAGCGAAACACCGGCCAGCATTGGTCCGAAAAAATTGCGGAAGAAGCGGCGAAAATGCTCGACATTGATTGCGCCAAGGTGGAACTGGCCCTATGCGAAAAGCAGCCGGGGTCCGCCACAAAATCATTTTTGAACGATGGATGGGAACTGGTACATGGCAACCAGTTGCTCGGAGTCAGTTTCCCTGATTACGACGAAGGCAAAAAATATCGCCAATCCAAGCATACGCTGGAAAACATCTTCGGCGCCATGGAAGTCGTGTTTGACGTTGCCGATGCTTCAAGCGCCAAGCGGAAATTGGCGGGCTACTTCGTTCTTGACGCCCTGATCGGAAATACGGACCGGCACCACGAAAACTGGGGCGCCTTGAGAAATGTCGAGCAAAACGAATGCGTCGACTCGATCGGCCCAACTTTCGACCATGCCTCATCCCTGGGCAGGGAACTTCTCGACGAGCGCCGCCGCATGCTGTTGCGAGAAAATCGAGTCGGCAACTATGCCGAAAAGGGACGTGGCCCGATTTACTGGACGGAACGAGACCGACGCGGACTCAGCCCGCTGGAGCTCGTGAGACGGGCATCAAAAGAGTACGGCGAATGGTTCCGTCCCGCGCTGGAACAGATCAAGGAAGCGAATGCTGATGCGCTGACGGATCTGATCGAACGCGTGCCGGAAGATTGGATGAGCCCGGAAGCGCGAGACTTCACGGCCCGCCTGCTGCACTATAATCTCGGCCAACTGCTGGAATTGCCCTAATGCACACCCTGTACCTGTCTTGGCGAACCCGCAATTCGAGCCGCCGGTGGTTTCCGGTCGGCCGTCTCGATATCGAGGCCGAGCCCACTCCCAGCTACCGCTTCCGGTACATCCGCGGAGCGAAGCAGGCGCAGGACCAAGCGAAGTTTCCGTTATTGGTGGAGTTCCCCAAACTGGAGCGAAGCTACGAATTCGGTGAACTGTTCCCGGTCTTCCAGAACCGGGTCACGCGGCCGACGCGGCCGGACTTCTCCGACTACGTTCACAGCCTCGGACTGACCGAAGATGCCAGCGCATTCGATATCCTGTCGGTCAGCGGCGGCAGGCGCGTTACGGACCCCTACGAAGTGTTTCCAAAACTTGCGAAAAACGACGACGGAAGTTTTGCCTGCCGGTTTTTTCTGCACGGCGAAGAAAGCGCCGCCTCAACGGTGCGGGATCGCATCCAGCGGCTGCGGCCGGGAGAAACGCTGCTGGCGGTCGCAAGCCCGGACGGCACTACTTCCGGACCGGCGGTGCAACTGAAAACGAAAGACGGGCATGTGATCGGCTGGACACCGGACTATCTCGTGCCGGAATTGACTCCTGTTCTGGAAAATCCCGCGCAATGTTCCGCGCAAGTCGCGCAGATCAACCAGCGCCCGTACAAAAACCGGCATGTGCTCATCGAGATGCGCGGCAACTGGGGCGACCACGAACCCATGAGCGGCGCAGAACTCCAACCCTTGGTCGACTAATCCCTATCCGCTGGAATGCGGAGGGCCATCGCGCGCCAGCATCCTTACGGCTCCGTCGACTTCGCCTGTTCCGGTGCGGCCACATCCACCACGCACACCGCTATTTTTCTAGCTTCTTCCTCCAACAAGGTCTCCTGAAGGCGTGCTTCGAGCTCAGCCGCCGAGCGCGGCCACGCTCCCTGCGACGGCGGCGGCTGTTTGCGGTCTGCCCCGAACCAAAACACCACGTACAGGCCGCAGCCACCAGCCCGCGGGTCCCGGACGTACTTGGCGATCAACTGGTCGCGCATGGCGCTCCACAAATCATCACTGGTGTTCTTCTTGATTTCGATCGGCATCGCAAAACCGTGCGCGCCGCCAAAGGTCACCATAACGTCTGCTCGCGCATCGTCCGCAAGGTGCTTTTCTGGTTCCACTCCAAACCGGGCCAAAGACTGTTGGAGATCGGACACTAGCGCATCCCGGCAAGCTTCCTCATGTTTCGGCTTCTCCAACTTGCGATGCGGGCCCTCGTTCCAATACTGCCGGTAGTCATCCGTATCACCGTTCCGGATCCGGTGTGACACTTCCTGCAGCACCACTTCCGTCAGCGCCTTCAGATCGTCTGCATTCGCCGGCTGCTGATTGTTCAGAAGCCGGTTGGCCCGACACACATCCAAATGGCGAAATTCTGCTTCACGCCATACCGCCCGCTGATTGGCCCTAGCGGCCTGCAACTCAGATTGCCAAGCCCCCAATTTCGGCTCCGCCAATAATCTGGCTAGCGCGGCGGCGGCCTCCGCGGTCGGCCTGGAATCCAGTTCAGACCGCAGTCGATAGAGAAAACTCGAAGCCTCTTCGGCAGGCGTCCCCCGCACTTTCCTCAAGCCTTTATACGGCACATAAAACTCCCCAATCTTCCGGAACAAAAGTTCAATCGTTGGTGTAGAAAGAAACTGCTCGGTACTGATAGTCGAGCAAAAATCGGCCAAATGCCCAACACGCTTTTCCGCGGCATTGACGAAATCCGCCAGTTTCTGCAGGAATTCCTCCGGCCGTGCAAGCACACCCGCTGCCAACCAGCGAATCCGAGTACCTACGTTCATGCTTCCCAATTTCGCTTTGCGGCGGATTAACGCCAAAAAATCCGCTTGGCTGGAATGGCGCAAGGCCGCTTGCAAAAGCGCATTCAACCAGACAAGCTGCCGCTTGGATGCCCGCACCGGAAAAGCGCGCAGCATTGCCATGGCGGATATCTGCGCAACCCGCGCCCAGTCATCATCATGAGCCAGTTCGCGAATGCTCGCCTCCAACGTTTGATATCCTTTCCTGTTGTGTTTCAGAAGTGCGCCCGCACAGGTTTGCAGCACATCAGCCACCAGTTCCGGGCGAGTTTTAACCAGTGCCGAATACCATGCTGGGAACAAGTTTTCTCCGCCAGTCAGGTGAAAGGCACAGGCTTGCCGTAAATGCCCGTCTCTGATGTCCTGCCCGGCATTCGGCACCGCTTCCGAATTCAGCTCTAGTCCCGCCAAAACCGGCGGGCCGAGCAAGTGAATCTTGTTGTCGATATGCAGTTGAACAATGTCCTCAACGCTGGGCATCTGCGGATGGTTAACCGAACGTCGCAATCCCTCCACCGCCGCATGAGTCAATACCTGATCATGGCACAAGAAATTTTCCAGCCTTTCCTCTGGCATGAATCCTCGCGCCACCGCCTCCCGACCCAAGTAGGCTTGCCCAAGGTGGTACAGGAGACCAAGCGGCACATTGCCTTCCCGCAATGCGGTCTCGCTCGACTTTGCAGACTTCAATCGTTCCTTGGCTTCAGCGTCCTGCCTTGCTACTTGGACACGCCGTCGCTCCGTATCTAACTTGATGCCGTGAAAGATCTCGTTGAGCACTTCTGTTCGCTTCGGATCTTTCTTTGCGGTTCCCTCGATTTCTGTCCGCAACAATGATATATCGTGATCCCTACGGCAGAAAATTGCCTGTTCAGCCAAGTACCGAAATATCTGACCGCCATCCGCTTTCGGCAGTTTTTTTAGACACCAACGACTGAAAGCAGGCGGACACCATTGCTTGAATAACAACGACTTTGCCTTAGTCATGCATGACTCGAAATCTTTTTCTCTTGAACACTGATCAAAGTATTTGTCCAGCAATCCCACTTGAATATCCGGTCGAGCCTGCAACCATTCCTGAATTTGAGAAAATTCCAGTCTTCCCGCCAACATCCCGTGTTTGTCGGGAACGATCCCAAGCCAGCGGTGAAGGCGGTCGAGGCTGATAGCCTCACCGTGTTCTTGCAACCCCTTCATCGCCAAACGAACGCACCACCCGGGACTTAAGTGATTCAACACAGGGAGAAAAACCTCAGCCTTTGCGGAAACCTGATCTAAAAGAGAAAAGATACCCTCTGGCGGAAATATTGAAATCAAGTGTTCCCAAGAACTGGTATAGTATGTCTCTTGGAAAGCATAGGCTGGAACACCGCTTAAACAATGGGGAACATACAGGTAATTCAAAATTTCCGGAAATGGTATCGCATCCGGATAGAGATCGTATAGCAGAAGTCCCATAAGGTCGCCGCGGGAGTCGGCAACCTTACCGTTGCGGATGTCCTCCGTCAGCATTTTGGCTTCTCTATCACGGGCGGGGCCTTTCCAGTGGTGCAGCAACAATTTGAGAGCAATTACGCGCAGATGCAAGTGCCATGAAGAATCCCGGATGACCTGCAGCAGAGTACCGCGCAAATCCGGGAAATCCGCACCATACCGCATGGCATCCAGGACGCAGCCAGCAACTTCCTGCTGCCTATCGCTCCGGTCTGTGGTCAGCAGGATTTCCCGAAGCCTGTCTTTCATGTCCGGGGTCGCAAGCGCGCCCAAAGATGATTCCAGCGTGGATGACGACCAAAACAAAGAATGATGTGCTTTCATATGCTGACCCAGACCTTTCAAAAGACGGGATTTACTGTTAACGGAAAAGTCCTTGGTGTCTCCGTACAGTGCCACTCCCACCGGATCCCTATCGATGATGAAATCACGCCAACTCACGCACAGAGTCGCCAGCCATGCCGACAAGCCACGCAACTGGCTTACAGCGATTCCATCCACCCCCGTAATTGATGCAAGTATGCGCCCAACCGGCAAATGACGACGATCGATGCAATCCGAGATGCATCGGGCGGCCAGATATTCAGCGATATGGCGATGAATGGGGGCAACCACTCCGCTGCCGGAAAACAGCCTAGTGCGCACAACCAACGGAAACAACTTGTCGTCTTCGCCGCTCAATTCGCCGAGCCACGGGAAATCCTCCGTCGCCACATTTTCCGTCAGCGCGTAGCCGGCCTTACCGGCGATGATCTGGATCGCGCAGAGAAATCCCGCGGCATGCAGATTCCGTTCTAGGCTCGTGTGCCGCAACGCCGTCACATTCTGATGCCGCGAGTTGCGCTCTCCGATCAACTTGCGGCAGGCCAATTCAAACGTTTCCCGCCGCGTTTCCGGCCATGCGCCCGCCGCCACCGCTTTCGCCAACAGGTCCAGCGTCTGAGGGTTGGTCAGAAGTTCCGACAGCCCTCTCTGTTCTGCTTGCCGCGTGAATTCAGTGGCATCCTCAACCTGCGGATCATGTTCCAAGATCTGGAGAATATCGGCCTCCGCCAACGGCTTGAGACACAGCACCTGCACTTTCCCGCCCTGCGCCACCATCGCCAAACGGTTTCGGTCAAGCGCATCCAACCAGTCGGCACTCCGGCAAGACAAGCGGAATCGAGGCCGCCCTAGTTTTTCCAAGCGGGCCCGAACCACATCGAGAGGCGTTCGGGCATCCTGCGCTCCCGCCCGGATTTCGTCCAGCCCGTCAATGAACAGCACTTTCCCGTGCCATTCCGGACGATCCTCAAAAGTCAGAAAATCCCGCGCCAACACCATTTCTCCGCCATCCGCCAAGGCGGCACATTCCTGCTCGAACGCAGTGGTCTTACCTGCGCCCGGGTTCCCGATCAAAACGTAGGCCGGTAAATCCCGGTACTCAGACAACGGCCGGGGGTCAGCGGACGACGCACGGTCCGTCCCGTCTGAAGAAATTGGGATGCAATTGCGCTCGACGAGATGCATCAGTCCGCCTCGAACCAGTGCGCCGCGGGGTGCAGTAGAAACTCTTCCAACGATATGCCGCCGCCTGCGCCGACCACCAGAACCCGTTGCGGTCGGAAACGCCGTTTGAACTCCCCCAGCCCGGGCGCCGGCCGGCCGCGCCGGGCACTCTTGACTTCAATGGCGACGGTTCCCGGCCCCTGCTGGAGCGCGAAATCCACTTCGTCGTCGCGGTCGCGCCAGTAGCAGACATCGATGTATCGCCCGCTGTTGCACAGATGCGCGCCCACCGCGCTCTCCGTCAGCCGGCCCCAGAACTCGCCGTCCTCGCAGGCCTGCTCAAACGAGTACCCGGAACGCGCCGCCATGAACGAAGTGTCGAGCACGTTGAGCTTGGGGTTGGAAATCTTGACCCGGTATTTCGAACTGGAGTAATTCCGCAAGCTCGCCAGCAAGCCGCTACGCGACATCAATCCCAGGTAATGCGCAATGGTGTCGGTACTGCCGGCGCCGTCCAACTGCCCGCGCAACTTGTTGTAGGAGAGAATTTGGCCCGAGCAGTCGCAGCCCAGTTCGAACAGTTGCCGGAACAGGGCCGGCTTATCAACGCGCGTCACCATGAAAATGTCTTTCTCAAGGTGCGGCTCGATCACCGAAGCGCGGATGTAATCACACCAGTGTTCGTGATCGCCGAGGTGGGGAACGCTGCCCGGATAACCGCCGAAGTAAACGTAGCGCGCCACGTCGAAACCGAACGCGTCGCGCATCTCCCGGAACGACCAAGGCTCGACATGGAGCGTCTCGAAACGTCCCGTCAGCCCCTCCGTCTGTCCCTGCTGCATAAGAAACGGCGCGGACTCGATAATCACCACATGCAACGGGCAATCATTCATTCGGTCCTCGTCCCAGAGGCCCTTGACCGTCGACGACCACCGCGGGATGCTCTGGATTTCATCCAGCACCAGCACAAACCCGCGCACGGAGCGGTCCGCTTCCAGCCGCGCCCGCCGCCACGCCCGGATCAGCCAATCATGCCCGGGCATTTCGGCGAGGTTCGCCGTCTTTCCCACCGCAAACGGCGGCGCCTCCGTCCCAAGGCTGTCCCCCGACAGGTACTGATGCTCCCGGTCCAGCCGCGACAGCGCCTGCCGCACCAGCGTGGTCTTCCCGGTCTGCCGCGGCCCGGACACGAGAATCAGGCGTCTCGGAGGCTCCTTGAGCCTCTCCAAGAGGACGCCGACATGCTCGCGCTGGTATGATTCCATGAGCATAATATTACATTACTTTAAATAAAATTTCAAGTAATGTAATATTATTATATATCATTTATTAATTGATATATTTCTGGTTAAGTCTCAGAGGACCCCAGAGGCTTCCCGGTTCAAGTCCTTGCTGCTCCCTCAGCCCCGGCAAAACACGCCACCCGCGCCGCGCCTGCCCGGCGCGCCTGCGCGCGGGCGTAAAATCACGGCTCCCGGCGCAACCGCAGCCGCCGCCCGACCATGCCGCCCCGCCGCATCCGCCCCGCCCTGCTGCTGGCCGCCGCGCTGCTGGCGGCCGGCTGCAGCGACGACGAGACCTCGCTCGTAATCGACGACCCCGCGCTGCGGCCGCACCCCGCCGAGGCCGGCGCCTGGCTCGGCACTTTCCGCATCCGCAACCGCACCGGCGAGACCCGCACGGTGGAGCGGGTCGAGGCCGCCGGCTTCGGCGCCGTCGCGTTCAGCGCGGGCGCGCCGCTCCAGGTCGAGCCCGGGCGCGAGCTCGTCCTGTCGCCGGACGGCCCGCACCTGGTGCTGCGCGAGCCCCGCGGCGCCCCGCGCGCCGGCGACCGCAGCCTGCTGACCCTGCGCTTCGCCGACGGCCGCGTGCTGCGCGCCGATGCCGAAGTCCGCTGACCCTCTTCCGTGAACGACTTCGGCCTCGCCCTGGCCACGGCGCTGGAGCTGCTGCTGGGGCTCGACCCGGCGCTGGTCGAGATCATCCTGCTGTCGCTGCGGGTGACGCTGTCCGCGGTGGCGCTGGCGGCGGCGATCGGCATCCCGCTCGGCGCGCTGCTCGCCATCGGCCGCTTCCCCGGGCGCGCGTTCGCGGCGCTGCTGGTCGACACCTTCATGGGCCTGCCGCCGGTGGTGGTCGGCCTGGTGGTGTACCTGTGGCTGTCCCGCTCCGGCCCGCTCGGCGTGCTCGGCCTGCTGTACACCCCGACCGCGATGATCATCGCGCAGTGCCTGCTGGTGACGCCGATCGTCGCCGCGCTGACGCGCCAGGTGGTGGCCGACATCCACGGCCGCCACGACGAGCAGCTGCGCTCGCTGGGCGCGAACCGCCGCCAGCGCGCCGCCACGCTGCTGTGGGAGTGCCGCTTCAGCCTGCTGACCGCGGTGCTGGCCGGCTTCGGCCGCGCCAACGCCGAGGTCGGCGCGGTGATGATCGTCGGCGGCAACATCAACCACGTCACCCGGGTGATGACCACCGCCATCGCCTACGAGACCAGCCGCGGCAACCTGACCACCGCGCTGGCGCTCGGCTTCGTGCTGCTGCTGCTCGCCATGCTGCTGACCCTGCTGCTGCGCCAGCTGCGCAAACTGCGCGCGGCGCCCGCCTCGTGACCGCCGCCGGCCCGCCGCTGTTCCCGCTGGAGGCGGACCGCCTCGGCTTCCGCGCCGGCGGGCAGGAGCTGCTGTCGGAGGTGAGCTTCCGGCTCGGCGCCGACGGCTGCACCGCGGTGCTGGGCCCGAACGGCGCCGGCAAGACGCTGCTGCTGCGCCTGTGCCACGGCCTGCTCGCGCCGAGCGCGGGCGCGGTGCGCTGGGGCGGCCTGGAGCCGGCGCGCGCGCGCGCCCGGCAGGCGATGGTGTTCCAGCTGCCGGCGCTGCTCAACCGCAGCGCGCGCGCCAACGTCGACTACGCGCTGAAGCTGCGCCGCGTCCCGGCCGCGCGGCGGCGGGCGCCGGTGGCGGAGGCGCTGGAGCGCTGCGGGCTGGCCGCCATCGCCGAGCGCAACGCCCTGCTGCTGTCCGGCGGCGAGCGCCAGAAGCTGGCCCTCGCCCGCGCCTGGGTCACCCGCCCGCGGGTGCTGCTGATGGACGAGCCGAGCTCGGAGCTGGACCCGCTCGCGACGCGCGAGATCGAGGAAATGATCCGCCTGCTCGCGGCGCAGGGCGTGCGCGTGCTCCTGACCACCCACGACATGGCGCAGGCGCGCGCGCTGGCGGACGACGTGCTGTTCCTGGAGCGCGGCCGGCTGGCCGCGCACCTGCCGGCGGCGGCGTTCTTCGCCCGCGCCGGCGACGACGTCCCGGCGCGCTTCGCCGGCCACCGCCGGGAGGCGCGGTGAACGCGCTCGCGCGGGCCCTGCTGCCGGCCGCGCTGGCGCTGCCTTGCGCCGCGGCCGCGGACGACGCGCTGCTGACCATCGCCTCCACCACCTCGACCGAGAACTCCGGCCTGTACGACCACCTGCTGCCGCGGTACGAGGCGCGCGCCGGGGTGCGCTTCAGGGTGGTGGCGGTCGGCACCGGGCAGGCGATCCGCAACGCCATGCGCGGCGACGCCGACCTGCTGATCGCGCACCACCGCGAATCCGAGGAGCGCTTCGTCGCCGGCGGCTACGGCCTCGCCCGCCGCGACCTGATGTACAACGACTTCGTGCTCGCCGGCCCGGCCGCGGATCCGGCGGCCGCGGCGGAAGCGCCGGGCGCGGCGGCGGCGTTCGCGCGCATCGCCCGGGCGCGGGCGCCGTTCGTCTCGCGCGGCGACGACAGCGGCACCCACAAGCGCGAGCGCGAGCTGTGGGCGGCGGCCGGGGTGGCCGTGGACGCGGCGCCGCCGAGCGGCGGCTGGTACTGGGAGGCCGGCGGCGGCATGGGCGCGACCCTCAACGTCGCCGCCGGGCGCGGCGCCTACGTGCTGTCGGACCGCGCCACCTGGGCCGCGTTCGGCAACAAGGGGAGCCTGCGCGTGCTGGTCGAGGGCGACCCCGCGCTGCACAACCAGTACGGCGTGATCCCGGTGAACCCGGCGCGCCACCCGCACGTGCGCGGCGAACTGGCGCGGGACTTCGTCGCCTGGCTGCTGTCGGCCGAGGGCCAGGCGGCGATCGCCGCGTTCCGCATCAGCGGCCAGCAGATGTTCTTCCCGAACGCGCGCCCGGCGCCCGCAGCCACGCCGGCGCGTCCAGGCCCAGCTCCGCCCGGCGGATGAAGAAGCGCCGGGCGGCGCGGCTGCGCCCGGCCAGCCCGAGCCCCGCGCCGCGCAGATCCGCCGCCCAGGGCGCGGCGAACCCGAAGCCCGCGCGGAAGCCCTCCAGCGTCCACTGCATGGCGCGCACCGGGCCCTTGCGGCGGCGCTCGTAGGCGCGCAGCGCGCGCGGGACGTCCGCCGGCCGCCGCGCCAGCTCCTCCGCCAGCACGGCGGCGTCCAGCAGGCCGAGGTTCTGGCCGAGGCCGGCGAGCGGGTGCACGACGTGCGCCGCGTCGCCGAGCAGCGCCGTCGAGCCCGCGCGCCAGCGCGGCGCGAAGCCGCGCCCGAGCGGCAGCAGCCGCCGCTCGCCTCGCAGCCGCATCTCGCCCAGGCGGCGGCCGAACGCCGCCGCCAGCTCCGCCGCGAACGCGCCGTCGTCCAGCGCCATCAGTTCGCCGGCGCGCGCGCTCGACCACACCAGCGAGTAACGTTTATTGAACAGCGGCAGCAGCGCCGCCGGCCCGTCCGGCGCGAAGCGCTGCCAAGCGGTCGGCTCGAACGCGGCCTCGGTCTCGACTTCGGCGGTGATGGCTTGCTGCGGGTGGGGATGGAAATCCCAGCCGAGGCCCGCGAGCGCGCGCGTCCGCGAGCGCGCGCCGTCGGCGCCGAGGGCCAGCCGCGCGGCCAGCCGCGCGCCGGAGGCGAGTTCGAGTTCCGCGCCCGCCGCGTCCGTCTTCAGTCCCGCGAGCTCGTCCGGGCAGCGCAGTTCCGCGCCCGCTTCCGCCAGCGCCCGGCACAGCGCGCGCGCCAGCTCGTCGTGCTCGACGATGTGGCCGAGCTCGGCCCGGTCCGCGTCCTCCGCGGTGAACGCGATGCCGGCGCCGTCCCCCTCCCAGACCTGCATGCGGGTCCACGGCGCGAGCCGTCCCGGATCCAGATGCTCCCAAGCGCCGCAGTGCTCGAGGATGGCGCGGGAGGCGCCGGTCAGCGCGAGCACCCGCGCCGCCGGCTCCGGGCCCGGCGCCGCCGGCGGCAGCGCGCGGGCGTCGACCACCGTCGCCGACCAGCCGCCGCGCGCCAGCAGCGCGGCCGCGGCCAGCCCGGCCGCGCCGCCGCCGACGATCGCCGCCGCCTCAGCCATGCCCGGCGCCGCGCGCCAATGCGGGCTGCGGCAGGTCCGCGCCCATGCCGAAGCGCACCAGGCGGGCGCGCAGCCCCGGCAGGCACTCGAGCGCGAACAGCCCGGCCGCGCGCAGCCCATGCGGCAGCGGGCCGCGGCCGAGGAACGCTTGCCCGCCCAGCAGGTCGGTGAACCAGGCCACGCGCCGGGCGTCGGCGTCGCGCGCGCGGGCGTACGCCTGCAGGAACTCCGCGCCGCCGAAGTCGGCGCCCGCGGCGGCGGCGCGGCGGACCTCCTGCGCCAGCCAGGCGGCGTCGCGCAGCGCCAGGTTGAACGCCTGCGCGGCCACCGGGTGGAAGCCGTGCGCGGCGTCGCCGAGCAACACGCTGCGCGGCCCGACCCGGGCGCGCGCCCGGCGCAGGCGGAGGTCGAACACGTGCCGGGGCCCGATGCCGGTCACGATGCCGGCGCGGCCGCCCAGCGCCCGCTGCAGTTCGGCGCGGAATTGCGCCGCCGGCCGCCAGCGCGCCGCCCGCGCCCGGGCGCGCGCCTGCGCCCACACCAGCGTCCGCCCCCCGTCCGGGCGCGGCAGCAGCGCCAGCGGGCCCGCCGCGGTGAAGCGCTCGTAGGCCCAGCCGTCGGCCGCGCGGTCCAGCTCGACCCGCGCCACCAGCGCCGCCTGCCCCCGGTCGAGCGCGTCCGCCTCAAGCCCCAACCGTTCGCGCAGGCCGGAGCCGGCGCCGTCGGCCGCCGCCAGCAGCCGCGCCCGCAGCCGCTTCGGCGCGCCGGGGCCCGCCAGCTCCAGTTCGACCGCGTCCGCGCCCGCCGCCAGTGCCGCGACCGCGACGCCTTCATGCAGCGCGCAATCCGGCGCGTCCCGCGCGGCGGCGCGCAGCGCCGCCGCCAAGTCGTCCGCGGCGAGCACCCAGCCGAACGCCTCCAGCCCTTCGTCCGCGGCCCGCAGCCGCACCTGCCCGAAGCCGCCGCGCTGCGAGACGTCGATCTGCGCCACCGGCGCGGCGCGCGGCGCGAGCCCGGCCCACAGCCCGGCCGCGTCCAGGATCCGGCGGCCGCCGTCGGCGAGCGCGATGCTGCGCGGGTCGGCGGCCGGTTCCGCCCGGCGCTCCAGCACCGCGACGCGCAGGCCCGAGTCCCGCAGCAGCGCCGCCAGCGCGAGGCCGGCCAGGCCGCCGCCCGCGATCGCGACGTCGCAGTCCCCGGCCGCGGCGCTCATGCGGCCGCCGCGCCGACCAGGCGGCAGACCTCGTCCGGCTCGCTCGGCAGGTCCGCGCTCAGCACCTCGGGGCCGGCGCGCCCGACCGCCACGTCGTCCTCGAGGCGCACGCCGACGCCGCGGAAGCGCTTCGGCACGCCGCGCATGCCGGGCGCGAAGTACAGCCCCGGCTCGACCGTCATCGTCATGCCGGGCTCCAGCCGCCGCCAAGCGCCGTCGACCCGGTAGGCGCCGGCGTCGTGCACATCCATGCCCAGCCAGTGGCCGGTGTTGTGCATGTAGAACGGCCGGTACGCCTCCTCCTTCCACAGCTTCCGCCAGTCGCCGCGCAGCACCCCCAGGTGCGCCAGCCCCCGGGTCAGGACGCGGGTGGCGGCGCGGTGCATGTCGGTCCAGCGGTTGCCGGGGACGCAGCGGCGGATGGCGGCGCGCTGCGCCTCCAGCACCAGCTCGTAGACCTCGCGCTGCGGCGCGGTGTAGCGGCCGTCCACCGGCCAGGTGCGGGTCAGGTCGCTGGCGTAGTCGCCGAGCATGCCGCCGCTGTCGACCAGCACCAGTTCGCCGGGCTCGAGGCGGCGGGCGTTGGCGGCGTAGTGCAGCACGCAGGCGTTGGGGCCGGAGGCGACGATGCCGGGGTAGGCGAACTCCATGCCGCGGCGGCGGGTCTCGCGCAGCAGCTCGGCCTCCAGCTCGTACTCGAAGCGCCCGGGCGCGGTGGCCGCCATCGCCCGGCGCAGCGCCTGCCCGGCGGCGGCCGAGGCGCGGCGCATGAGCGCGACCTCGGTGCGGCTCTTGCGCAGCCGCAGCTCGTGCAGGCTGTGCTCCAGCGAGCGGTACTCCCGCGGCGGGTTGCGCCCGGCGCGGCCCTGCGGGCGCAGCCGCTGCGCCCACGCCGCCAGGCGGGCGTCGAACTCCGGCTGCGCGCCCGGCAGGCAGTAGACCGCGCGCCGGTTGGCCAGCAGCGCCGGCAGCAGCTCGTCGATGCGCCCGACCGGGTGCGCCTCGTCGGCGCCGTGGTCGGCGACCGCGCCCGCGGGCCCGGCCAGCCGCCCCTCCCAGCGCTCGCGCTGCGGGTCGCGCTTCTGGCAGAACAGCACGAACTCCCCCGCCGCGCGGCCGGGGATCAGCGCCGCCAGCGCCTCCGGCTCGCGGAAGCCGGTCAGGTACAGGAAGTCGCTGTCCTGCCGGTGCGGCCAGTGCACGTCGCGGCTGTGCACGCGCAGCGGCGCGGCCGGCAGCAGCGCGATCGTGTCCGGCCCCATGCGCCGCATCAGGCGCGCGCGCCGCCGCGCGTACTCGCGCTTCACGGCGCGGCCCCCGCGGCGCGCTCCCACAGCGGGCAGAGGTTGTCTCGGTGCACCAGCTCCGGCTCGCCGACCACGCCGAGCGCCTGCTCCAGCTGCTCGCTGCGCAGGCCGCGGATGCGGCGCGCGTCGGCGGCGCCGTAGTTGACGATGCCGCGCGCGAGCTCGCCGCCGCCGGCGCCGAGGATGCCGACCACGTCGCCCGGCGCGAAGCTGCCCTCGACCGCGGTGACGCCGACCGGCAGCAGGCTGCGCCCGGCGCGCAGCGCGCGCTCGGCGCCGTCGTCCACGCGCAGGCGGCCGCCGCCCGCGTGCGGCCCGGCGAGCCACTGCCGGCGCGCCGACAGCGGCCGCCGGCCGGCCGGCAGCAGGGTGCCGAAGTCCTCGCCGCGGGCGATGCGGCCGAGCGCGCCCGCCTCGGCGCCGCCGGCGATCCAGGTCGCGGCGCCGCCGCGCGCGGCGATGCGCGCCGCCTCGATCTTGGTGCGCATGCCGCCGCGGCCGAGCCGCCCGCTGCCGCGGCCGGCGCATGCCGCGAGCCGCGGGTCGCCGGGCGCGATCTCGCCGATCAGCCGCGCGTCCGCGTGCCGCCGGGGGTCGCGGTCGTGCAGGCCGGCCTGGTCGGTCAGGATCACCAGCAGGTCGGCCTCCACCAGGTTGGCGGCCAGCGCCGCCAGGGTGTCGTTGTCGCCGAGCTGCAGCTCGCGGGTCGACACCGCGTCGTTCTCGTTGATCACCGGCACAGTACCCAAGCGCAGCAGGGTGCGCAGGGTGGTGCGCGCGTTCAGGTAGCGGGTGCGGTCGGACAGCCCCTCGTGGGTCAGCAGCACCTGCGCGCAACTCAGGCCGCGCGCCGCCAGCGCCTCCTCGTAGGCCCGCACCAGGCCGGTCTGGCCGACCGCCGCGGCCGCCTGCAGGTCGTGCAGCACCCGCGGCCGCGCGCGCCAGCCGAGCCGGCCCATGCCCTCGGCCACCGCGCCCGAGGAGACCAAGGCGATCTCGCGCCCGGCGGCGCGCAGTTCCGCCACCTCGCGCATCCAGCCGGCGATGCGGTCGCGGCGCAGCCCGGCGCCGTCGCCGGTCAGCAGGGAGCTGCCGAACTTGATCACCCAGCGCCCGGCGGCGCCGAGTTCAGGCCGCCCGCGCACGCCCGGCCTCCAGGAAGCGGTCGATGCGCCCGAGCAGGGGCGCGAGCCCGGCGCGCGCCGCGCCGGACACCAGGAACGCCGGCCCCGCCCAGGCGAGCTCCCGGCGCAGGGCCGCGAGCCGCGCCGCGCCCTCTTCGGCGCCCGTCAGGTCGGCCTTGGTCGCCACCAGCCAGCGCGGCTGCGCGAACGTCATGCCGGGCGCGGCGCGCAGTTCGGCCTCGACCTGGCGCGCCGCCGCGGCCCAGGCGCCGGCGTCGCCGCCGCTCACGTCCACCAGGTGCAGCAGCAGCCGGGTGCGGGTCAGGTGGCGCAGGAAGCGCAGGCCGAGCCCGGCGCCTTCGGCGGCGCCGCCGATGATGCCCGGAATGTCGGCCATGACGAAGCGCCGCCAGCCCCCGACCCGCACCACGCCCAGGTGCGGGTGCAGGGTGGTGAACGGGTAGTCCGCCACTTTCGGCGTCGCCTCCGACACCGCCCGCAGCAGGGTCGACTTGCCGGCGTTCGGCAGGCCGAGCAGGCCCACGTCCGCCATCAGCTTGAGCTCCAGCAGCAGCTCGCGCGCCTCGCCCGGGGCGCCGCCGGTGGCCTGGCGCGGGGCGCGGTTGACGGAGCTCTTGAAGCGCGCGTTGCCGAGGCCGTGGCGGCCGCCGCGCGCCACCAGCGCGCGGCCCCCGGCGGCGAGGTCGGCGATCAGCTCGCCGGTGCCGGCGTCGCGCACCAGGGTGCCGGCCGGCACCTCGAGCACCACGTCCGCGCCGCCCGCGCCGGCGCGGTTGCGGCCGCTGCCGTCGGCGCCGCGCGCCGCCGCGAAGCGCCGCCGCGCGCGGAAGTCCGCCAGGGTGTTGAGGTGGGCGCTGCCGCGCAGGTACACCGAGCCGCCGTCGCCGCCGTCGCCGCCGTCCGGCCCGCCGCGCGGGATGAACTTCTCGCGCCGGAAGCTGACGCAGCCGTTGCCGCCGTCGCCGCCGCGCACCGTGAGGCTCGCCTCGTCGATGAATTTCATAATAAAAATATAGCAGGCCGCCCCGCCCCGTCCGCGGGCGGCGCCGGCGGCCGGGGGGCGCGGATTATTCGGCCGGGACGACCGACACGTAGGTGCGCTGCGCGCGCCCGCGCCGGCGGAACTCGACCGCGCCGTCGGTCAGCGCGAACAGGGTGTGGTCGCGGCCGACGCCGACCCGGTCGCCCGGGCGGATGCGGGTGCCGCGCTGCCGCACCAGGATGGTGCCGGCGCGCACCTGCTGCCCGCCGTAGCGCTTGACGCCGAGCCGCTTGGACTCGGAATCGCGGCCGTTGCGCGAGCTGCCGCCGGATTTCTTGTGCGCCACGGCTCAGCCCTCGATGGCCCGGATCTCGAGCTCGGTCCAGTGCTGCCGGTGGCCGATGCGGCTCTTGGAGTTCTGCCGCCGGCGGAAGCGCAGCACCGACAGCTTCGGCGCGCGGCCGTGCGCGGTGACCGCGGCGGTCACCCGGACGTCGTCCAGGTGCGGCGTGCCGACGCGCGGCGCCGCGCCCGCTTCGCCGGCCACCAGCAGCACGCGGTCGAACGCGACCTCGCTGCCGGGCGCGGCGTCGAGCTTCTCGACGCGGATCACGTCGCCGCTGGCGACGCGGTACTGCTTGCCGCCGGTCTCGATGACTGCATACATGGATGGAACGGAGCGCTCCGCTGCGGGGCGCGCATTCTAGCCGAAGCGGGCGTCGGGCGCAAATCCGGCGGGCGTTCGGCGCCCGGCAGGCCGGGCAAAGCGGGCGGCGCGGCCCCCGGCGGAGCCGGAAACCGCGGCGGGCATTCCAAGCCCGGAAAAGATGCAAGTATGAAATAGTATGCTATAGTGCGCTTATGGTATGACTATCCGCACCTTATGGAGGATCAAATATGACAATCGTCCGCAAGACCATCACCCTGACGGACCAGCAGGAGCAGTGGCTCACGGCCAATGTCGAGGCCGGCCTGTTCGCGAACATCAGCGAGCACATCCGCGACCTGATCCGGAGCGCGCAGGAATCCGCGCGGGAATCGCAGGAAGAGATCGAGGCCATCCGGCAGAAATTGATCGAGGCCGAGCAGAGTCCGATCGTGCCGTTCGATCCCGAAGAGTTCAAGAAAGAGATGAAAGCCAAATATGGCCGGTAACGGACGCGGTTACCGGCTGCGCGCGACCGCGCGCCGGGACCTGCTGGAGATCTGGCGGCACACCCAAGCCCGGTGGGGAGAACGCCAGGCCGACAACTACCTCGACCAATTAGCCCGCGCGTTCCTGTTGCTCGCCCGCAACCCGGAACTCGGCGCCGCATGCGGCGGCGTTCGCGGATCCTACCGGAAGAAGCCGGCGGGCCGCCATGTCATCTATTACCGAATCGAAGACGGCGGCGTCATCGTGGCGCGCGTGCTGCATGGGCGCATGCAGGCGCGATGGCGCATCCGCGAGGCGGAGCGGAACTGAGGCCGGCGCCGCCCGGCGCCAAACCCGCCCCGGCGCTATACTCGCCCATCCGGCCGCCGCCAAGAACGCCCGGCGGACCGCTCCAAAGAGTGAGGAGAAAATCGCCATGACCGAATCGACCGGGACCGCGGACGACGCGCCGCGCGGCTCCACGCCCGAGCGCATCGAGGGCACGCGGGAGGAGTGCGAGGGCTTGTGGCAAGCGCTGCGCGCCATGGGCTACATGCCGCCGGACATGGAGATCCGCCGCGTCCCCGAGCACGACGAACCGGACCTCGAATACGAAGCCTGCTGCGTGCAGATCTGGAACAAGGAGCTGGCGCTGACGCCGCCCGCCCGGACCGGGCCGGAGCGGCCCGCGCCGCCCGAACAAGGCAAGCCCGTCACGCCGGACTGACATGGGCCTGCGCTGCCTGTGCCTCGAGCACGTCCCCGAGGAGGGCCCGGCCGCCGTCGCGGCCGGCCTCGCCGCGCTGGGCGCGGCGCTCGAGCGGCGGCGGCTGTGCGAAGACCCCCGCCTGCCGGCGCATCACGACGGCTACGACCTGCTGCTGGTGATGGGCGGCCCGATGGGCGTGCATGACGCCGGCGAACACCCGTGGCTCGCGGCCGAGCTCGCGTTCATCCGGGCGGCGCTGGCGCGCGGCAAGCGCGTGTTCGGCGTCTGCCTCGGCGCGCAGCTGCTGGCGCGCGCGCTGGGCGCCGCGGTGCGGCCCAACCCGCACCAGGAGATCGGCTGGTCGCCGGTGCGCCTGACGCCGGAGTTCCGCGCCGCGCCGGCCGGGCGCGGCCTGCCGGAGCGGCTGCCGGCGCTGCACTGGCACCGCGACACCTTCGACCTCCCCGCGGGCGCGGTGCCCGTCGGCGCGAGCGGCGGCTGCGCCAACCAGGGCTTCCTGCACGGCGCGCAGGCGCTCGGCCTGCAGTTCCACCTGGAGATCGGCCCGCGCGAACTGCCGGGCCTGCTTTCGGCGTTCGCCGATCAGCTGGCGCCGGACCGCTTCGTGCAGGACGCGGCGACGCTGGAGCGCGAAACCGCCGCGCAAGCGCCGCAGGCGCGCGAGGCGCTGCGCGCGCTGCTCGCGGGCTGGCTGGGTCCGGCGGCGGCCGGAACGGCGTGAGGAACCGGCGCGGCGCGCCGGTTCCTAGAGTCGGGAGAGAATGCGCGGGGCCTCGCCGGAGGCCCCGCGCGGGGAAGCGGCCGGGATCGGCCGCGGCCCGCTCAGCTGGCGGTGCCGGCGCTGCCGGCGGAAAGCACGGAACTGACGCAGCCGAAGCAGGACGGCGTCGAGCTCACGGTGCCGGCCGAACCCACGGAGCCCGCCGAACTGGCCGAACTGCCGCCGGCGACGGCGGACAGCGACTGATCCGACATGGCCATGTTCGGATCCGCGGCCATCACCATGTGGAACACGTCCGGCGTGTTCACGTGCAGCTGCACCTCGGCGTCCTCCGGCTCGATGCGCAGGTTCCGCGCCGCCAGCTCGCCGCGCGGGTCGGCTTCGAGGCGCGCCCGGAAATCCGGGTCGTCCCGGTAGTCCCGCGCCGCGTTGATCAGGGACTGCAGCATGTCGCGCCCTTGCCCAGGCTCGAATGCTTGGATGGAAAATTCGCTCACCGGTTCTGACTCCTCCGCTCAGCGCGGCGTTGTTTGTCGTCGCGGACGCCGCCGGGCGTCCGGTCGCTAGGGCGGCAAAGGTTACCAGAGAAACCGGCGCGGGCGGTGCCAGCACATCTGCGAACCCCGCGCCGCCGCGCCCCGGCGCGCCCGCAATTTGACATCGCCCCCGGATTCCTTATGATTCGCTTCCCCGCCGGGGCCCCGCCGATGAAACGCACGTTCCAGCCCAACAACCTGCGCCGCAAGCGCACCCACGGCTTCCGCGCCCGCATGCGGACCCGGGCCGGGCGCGCGATCCTCAACGCCCGGCGGCGCCGCGGCCGTGCGCGACTCGCCCCCTGAGCCGGACGCGGGCTCCCGGCGATACGCTTTCCCGCGCGGCCGCCGGCTGCTCCGCCCGCGCCAGTTCCGGGATGTCTACGCGAACAAGCAGGCCGGCCGGGCGCGCGGGCGCATCGTGGCGCTGGTCTGGGTCCCGAACGGCCTCCCGCAGGCGCGCCTGGGGCTCGCCGTCTCGCGCCGCGCGCTGCGCCGCGCCGCGCACCGCAACGCCCTCAAGCGCCAGGTGCGCGAGCACTTCCGCCGCCACCCGCTGCCCGGCGTCGACCTGATCGTGAGCTGCCGCCGCGGCCTGCGCCCGCCGCTCGACGCCCGCGCGGTGCGCGCCGACCTCGCCCGGCTGTGGCCGCGGGTGCGGCCGTGAGCCGCCTGCTGATCGGCTGCCTGCGCGCCTACCGGTTCGCGCTGTCGCCGTTCCTCGGCCAGCACTGCCGCTTCCACCCGACCTGCTCGCAGTACGCGATCGACGCGCTGCGCATGCACGGCGCCGGGCGCGGCCTGCTGCTCGCGGCGCGGCGGCTGCTGCGCTGCCACCCCTGGCACCCGGGCGGCCCCGACCCGGTGCCGGAGCGCGTCCGCCGGCATGGCTGACTCGCGGCTGTTCCTGTACGGCGCGCTGCTGGTGCTGCTGTTCCTGGTCTGGCAGACCTGGGAGCAGGAGCGGGCCCCGGCGCCGGCCGCGCGCGGCACCGGCGAAGCGGCCGAGGCGCGGCCGCGGCCGCCGGACGCGGAGCCGGAGCGCGACGTCCCCGAGGCCCGCGCCGCCGACGTGCCGGCGCCGGTCGCGCGCGCCGGCGGCGGCGAGCGGATCCGCGTGCGCACCGACGTGCTGGAGCTGCTGCTGGACACCCGCGGCGGCAGCGTGGTGCAGGTCGACCTGCCGCGCTTCCCGGTGTCGCTGGAGCGCCCGGACGCGCCGGTGCGGCTGCTGTACGCCGACGAGGAGACCTACACCGCGCAGAGCGGCCTGACCCACGACGCGGTGGCGGGCGCCGACCGCCGCGGCCGCGCCCCGACCCACAAGGACGCGTACCGCGCCGAGCGGCTCGACTACGACTTCCGCGGCGCCGACGCGCCGCGCGCGGTGGCGCTGCACTGGCGCGGGCCGGACGGCGTCGAGGCGCGCAAGACCTACCGCTTCGCGCCGGGCCGCTACCTGATCGAGGTCGAGCACGAGCTGCGCAACGGCTCGGACGAGGAGTGGGTCGGCCGCCAGTACCGGCAGCTGCGCCGCAGCGCCGGGCGCGCCCCCGACCGCACCTCGGCGCTGTTCGGCAACACCCAGGCGCTGTCGTTCATCGGCGCTGCCTACCACGACGCCGAGACCTACCACAAGCTGTCGTTCGGCGACCTGGAGGAGCGCGAGTTCGCCGAGACCTACACCGACGGCTGGATCGCGCTGCTGCAGCACTACTTCGTGTCGGCCTGGATCCCGGAGCGCGGCGCGGCCGAGCACTACTACACGCGCGTCATCCGCGGCGACCGCTACCCGGAGTACATCATCGGCATGCACTCGCCGGCGGCGCGCGTCGCGCCCGGCGGCCGCGCCACGTTCGCGACGCAGCTGTACGTCGGGCCGAAGGAGCAGAACCGGCTGGCGGAGATCGCCGACGGCCTCGACCTGACGGTCGACTACGGCATCCTCACGGTGCTGTCCAAGCCGCTGTTCTGGGTGCTCGACTGGATCTACGCGCTGGTCGGCAACTGGGGCTGGGCGATCGTGCTGCTGACGGTGCTGATCAAGCTGGCGTTCTACAAGCTGTCCGAGGCCAGCTACCGCTCGATGGCGAAGATGCGCAAGTTCTCGCCGCGCTTCCAGCAGCTGCGCGAGCGCTACGCCGACGACCGCGCCAAGCTGAACGAGGCGATGATGAAGATGTACCGCGAGGAGAAGGTCAACCCGCTCGGCGGCTGCTGGCCGATCCTGGTGCAGATCCCGGTGTTCATCGCGCTGTACTGGGTGCTGCTGGAGAGCGTCGAGCTGCGCCAGGCGCCGTTCATCGGCTGGGTGCAGGACCTGTCGGTGCGCGACCCCTACTACGTGCTGCCGGTGCTGATGGGCGCCAGCATGCTCGTGCAGACCAAGCTCAACCCGACCCCGCCGGACCCGTTCCAGGCCAAGCTGATGATGGCGCTGCCGGTGGTGTTCACGGTGTTCTTCCTGTTCTTCCCGGCCGGCCTGGTGCTGTACTGGCTGGTCAACAACCTGCTGTCGATCGCCCAGCAGTGGTACATCATCCGCCGCATGGACGCCTGAGCGGCGGCCGCGCCGCGCCCGGCGGCGACACCATCGCCGCGCCGGCCACGCCGCCCGGGCGCGGCGCCTTGGCGGTGGTGCGGGCGAGCGGCCCCCTGGTGCCGGAGCTCGCCCGCGCGCTCGCGGGCGACCCCCCGCCCGAGCCGCGCCGGGCGGCGCTGCGCGCGCTGCGCGACGGCCGCGGCCGCGTCCTCGACCAGGCCGTGCTGATCCGCTACGCGGCGCCCGCCTCCGCCACCGGCGAGGACCTGCTGGAGATCTGCTGCCACGGCGCCCCGGCGGTGGTCGCGGCCGTGCTCGCCCGGCTGCGGGAGCTGGGCGCGCGCCTGGCGGAGCCCGGCGAGTTCAGCCGCCGCGCCTTCGAGGCCGGCAAGCTGGACCTGGCCCAGGCGCAGGCGGTCGCGGACCTGGCGGCCGCGACCACCGAACGCGCGGCAAGATGCGCCGCCAGGGTGCTAACAGGCGATATTTCACGGGAAATACACGCTATCTCGCAGGAAATCGTCGACATCATGGCGTATGTGGAGGGGGCGCTGGATTTCCCGGACGAGGACGTGGACTGGCTGGCGGAGCAGGATTTCGGGCCGCGGCTGCGGGCGCTGGAAGAGCGCCTCGAGGCCCTGCTGGCCCGCGCCCGCCAGGGCCGCGCGGTCGGCGCCGGCGCGCGCCTCGCGCTGCTCGGCCCGCCCAACGCCGGCAAGTCCAGCCTGCTCAACCACTTCACCGGCGCCGACACCGCGATCGTCGCCGCCGAGCCCGGCACCACCCGCGACGTGCTGGCCGCGCCGCTGCAGCTCGACGGCGTGCCGCTGCACCTGCACGACACGGCCGGCATCCGCGAGCCGGACGCGGCGGCGGAGGCCGAGGGCGTGCGCCGCAGCTGGCGGACCGCCGAGCAGGCGGACCTGGTGCTGCAGGTGTACGACGCCGCGGCCGGCTGGGGGGCGGAGGACCAGGCGCTGGCGGAGCGCCTCGCGGACCGCCCGCGGCTGGTGCTGGCCAACAAGTGCGACCTGCCGCCGGGCGGCGCCGCCGGCCCGGACGGCGCGCTGGCGCTGTCGGCGAAGACCGGCGCCGGCGTGCCCGAGCTGCGCCGGCGCATCCTCGCCGCGCTGCGGCTGGACGCGGCGCTGGAGGAGGACGAGTTCCTGGCGCACGGGCGCCAGCTCGAGGCGCTGGCGCGGGCCCGCGGCGCGCTCGCCCGGGCGCGGACGGCCGCCGGCGGGGAGCTGCTGGCGGAGGAGCTGCGCGCCGCCCGGGGGGCGCTGGGCGCGCTGATCGGGGAGTTCGCCGCCGACGACCTGCTGGACGAGATCTTCGGCCGCTTCTGCATCGGCAAGTAGCGCATTCACATTCCCGCAACACGGGACGGGCATGGTGCGCCTCCGGACCGACCGCCGCGATGGACCTGCCCCGCCGCCTGACCGCCGAGTTCCTCGGCGCGCTGTTCCTGCTCGCCGCCGTGGTCGGCTCCGGGATCATGGCCGACGGCCTCGCCGGCGGCAACGACGCGGTCGCCCTGCTCGGCAACACGCTCGCCACCGGCGCCATGCTGGCGGTGCTGATCCTGATCTTCGGCGGGATCTCCGGCGCCCACTTCAACCCGGCCGTGACCTTCGCTTTCCTGCTGCGCCGGGAGCTCGCGCCCGGCGCCGCCGCCGCCTACGCGGCGGCGCAGTTCGCCGGCGCCTTCGCCGGGGTGCTGCTGGCGCACCTGATGTTCGGCGAGCCCGCGCTGTCCGCGTCGCAGAACGCCCGCGCCGGGATCGGCGTGTGGACCGGCGAGCTGGTCGCCGCCTTCGGCCTGACCGCGACCATCCTCGGCTGCCTGCGCCGCCGCCCGGAGGCGCTGCCGTGGGCGGTCGGCCTGTTCATCGCCGCCGGCTACTGGTTCACCTCCTCGACCTCGTTCGCCAACCCGGCGGTGACCGCGGCGCGCGCCTTCACCGACACCTTCACCGGCATCCGCCCGCAGGACGCGCCGATGTTCATCGTCATGCAGTTCGCCGGCGCGGCGCTGGCGGTCGCGGTGTTCGGCTGGCTGCTCGGCCGCGGCGCTCAGTCCGCCAGGTAGGCGGCGAGCGCGGCGCGCGCCTCCTCGATCCCCAGCCCGGTCCGCGCCGACACCGCCTGCAGCGGGCGCTCCGCCCCCAGTTCGCGGCGCGCCGCGTCGAGCGCGGCGCGGCGCCGGCCCGACGGCAGCTTGTCGGCCTTGTTGAGCAGCAGGTGCAGCGGCAGCCCGGCGGCCGCGCACCAGTCCAGCAGCTGGCGGTCGGCGTCCCGCGGCGGATGGCGGATGTCCATGATCAGCACCAGCCGCGCCAGGCTGGCGCGGCGCTGCAGGTAGGCCTCCACCAGCCGCCGCCAGGACTCGCGCTCGGCGCGCGGCGCCCGCGCGTAGCCGTAGCCCGGCAGGTCCACCAGCCGGCGTTCGCCGCCCAGGTCGAAGAAGTGCAGCAGCCGGGTGCGCCCGGGCGCGGCGCCGACGCGCGCCAGCGCGCGGCGGCCGCACAGCGCGTTGATCAGGCTCGACTTGCCGACGTTGGAGCGCCCGGCGAAAGCGAGCTCCCGGCCCCGGTCCGGCGGGCAGTCGCGGAGTTCGGCGTGGCCGGACCGGTAGGCGGCGCGGCGCAGGTCGGGCGGCGCGGCGGCGGCGCGGGCGGCGGCGGGCGGCGGCGCGGCGGACACTGCGGAGACGGGGGGTGCTGGTACAATGCGCCGCGATTGTAGTGGATGCCGCGCGCGCCGCGCCGATTCGCATGACCCGATTCCGCTTCTGGGCCCTCTTGGTCCCCGGCCTGCTCGCGCCGTGGGCGCTGCCGGCGGCGGGCGATCCGGAAGCCGGCCGCGCCAAGGCCGGCGTCTGCGCGGCCTGCCACGGCCCGGACGGCAACAGCGTCAACCCCGAGTGGCCGAGCCTGGCGGCCCAGGGCGCGCCCTACCTGGCGACCCAGATGCGGCGCTTCCGCGACGGCGAGCGCGAGAACGCGCTGATGGCGCCGCTGTCGGCGGCGCTGTCCGACCAGGACATCCTCGACCTCGCGGCCTACTACGCGGCGCAGGCGCCGAAGCTCGGCGCCGCGCGCGCCGAAGAGCCGCTGCTGCGGCTCGGCGAGACCATCTACCGCGGCGGCATCCTCGACCGGAAGGTGCCGGCGTGCATCGGCTGCCACGGCCCGGGCGGCGCCGGCAACGAGCCGGCCGAGTTCCCGCGCCTGTCCGGCCAGCACGCGGCCTACACCATGCTGCAGCTCAAATCCTTCCGCGCGGGCTTCGAGCCGCACAAGGAGCACGTCCGCCAGAACTCGATGATGAACGCCATCGCCGCGCGCCTCAGCGACCGCGAGATCGAGGCGGTGTCGCACTACGTCTCCGGCCTGTACTGATGCGCCGCGCGCTCCTCGCCGCTTTCGCCTGGGCGCTGGCCGCGGCCGCCCACGCCGACCAGCCGGACGGCGAAGACGGCGCGGCGGAGCCGCGGTACCGGGCCGACGCACACTACGCGGTCCTCGCCGAACCCGACGCGGCGCCGGCGGACGCCGGCGCCCTGCCGGAGGTGCTCGACTTCTTCTGGTACGGCTGCCCGCACTGCTTCCGGCTCGAGCCGCACCTCGCCGCGTGGACCGAACAGCGCGCGGACGCCGTGCGGGTGCGGCACGTCCCGGCGGTGTTCAGCAAGCGCTGGGTGCCGGGGGCGCGGCTGTACTACGCGCTCGAGGAACTGGGGCGGACCGACCTGCACGCCGCGGTGTTCCGCCTGCGGCACGAGCAGGGGCGGAAGCTCCAGAGCGCCGACGGCATCGCCCGCATGCTGGAGCCGTTCGGGGTGGAGCCGGCGGCGTTCGCCGCCGCGTTCCGCGGCGAGGCGGTCAACGGGAAGATGGCGGCCTCCGAGGAGCTCCCCAAGCACTACGGCATCACCGGCGTCCCGGCGCTGGTGGTGGCCGGGCGCTACCTGGTCACCACCGGCCACGCCGGCGGCGACTATCCCGAGATGCTGGCCATCGCCGGCTGGCTGCTCGAACGCCGGCCCTGAACCCGCGGCCGGCCGCGCCGCCGGCGCACGCAAAAAAAAAACGGGCGGATGATGCTTCATCCGCCCGCCTCACTAACCACCAACTAGGAGTAAGGTGGGACGGCCTTTATCAGAGAGGGCTAGAAAGGCCGCCCCCGCGACGGCCGACAGGGGATCGGCGCATTCGCGTTGGGTTATTGTGACCGAACGGAAGCCGGAAAAGTTCCGCCGCGCTGCCAGCACTTGCGGGACGCGCTTGGTAGAATCGCCGCCCGCCGCCCGCACCGGAACCCCCGCGTGGCCCGCCGCACGCCGACCCTGCAGGACATCGCCGACCTGGCCGAGCGCGCCTGGGCCGGGATCCCGCGCCGCCTGGCGAAGCACGCCGAGGCGGTGTCGATCCGGGTCGAGGACCTGCCGGACGAAGACGTGTGCCGGGAGATGGAGCTCGACAGCCCCTACGACCTGCTCGGCCTGTACCAGGGCGTGAGCCTGGCCGAGAAGTCGGTGGCCGACTGGCCGCAGGCGCCGGACCTGGTGTTCCTCTACCGCAAGCCGCTCCTGGCGCAGTGGGCGGAGGACGGCGGCAGCCTCGCCTGCCTGGTGCGCGAGGTGCTGCTGCACGAGATCGGCCACCACTTCGGCTTCTCCGACGACGACATGGAGCGCATCTGCGCCGAGGCCCGGCGCGAGGCGCGGCGCGGCTAGCCGCGCGCCTCCTCCCAGTTCGGCCCGACCCCGGCGTCGACCACCAGCGGCACCCGCAGCTCGGCGGCCGCCTCCATCCGCGCGCGCGTCGCCGCGGCCACGGCCGCGGCCTGCTCCGCCGGCGCCTCCAGCACCAGCTCGTCGTGCACCTGCAGCAGCAGCCGGCAGTCCGGCCAGTCCCGCTCCAGCTCGGCGTGCAGGTCGATCATGGCGCGCTTGATGACGTCGGCCGCGGTGCCCTGCATGGGCGCGTTGATCGCCGTGCGCTCGGCGTACTGGCGGCGGTTGCGGTCGCGCGCGCGGATGTCCGGCAGGTACAGCCGCCGGCCCCAGACGGTCTCCACGAAGCCGCGCTCGCGCGCCTGCGCCCGGGTGCGGTCCATGTATTCCCGCACTTTCGGGTAGCGCGCGAAGTAGGCGTCGACGTAGGCCTCGGCCTCGGGCCGGGCGCAGCCGAGCTGCTTCGCCAGCCCGAACGGGCTCATGCCGTACATGAGGCCGAAGTTGATCGCCTTGGCGGCGCGGCGCTGCGCGGAGGTCACCGCCGCCGGCGCGGCCCCGAACACCTCGGCGGCGGTGGCGCGGTGCACGTCGGCGCCGGCCGCGAACGCGGCGCGCAGCGCCGGGTCGCCGGAGATGTGGGCCATGATGCGCAGCTCGATCTGCGAGTAGTCGGCGGCCACCAGCGCGCGGCCGGGCGCGGCGACGAAGGCGCGCCGCACGCGCCGGCCCTGCTCGGTGCGGATCGGGATGTTCTGCAGGTTGGGGTCGGAGGAGGACAGCCGCCCGGTGGCGGTGCCGGCCTGGTGGAAGGAGGTGTGCAGGCGCCCGGTGTCGGGGTGCAGCATCTGCGGCAGCTTGCGCAGGTAGGTGGACAGCAGCTTGGCGCGCTGGCGGTGCTCCAGGAGCATGCGCGGCAACTCGTCCCGCTTGGCCAGCTCCTCGAGCACGTCCTCGGCGGTGGAGGGAGCGCCGGTCGGCGTCTTGCGCAGCGGCGCGAGCCCGCGCTCCGCGAACAGCACCTGCTGCAGGTCGCGCGGGGCGTTCAGGTTGAACTCGCGCCCGCAGACCGCGAAGATGCGCTCCCGCAGCTCCTCCTGCGCCGCGTCCAGCTCCGCGGTCTGCGCCGCCAGCGCCGGCACGTCGAGCGCCACCCCGGCGCGCTCCATCGCGCCCAGCACCGCCGCCAGCGGCAGCTCCAGCTCGCGGTACAGCCGCAGCAGCGCGGGCTCGCCCTGCAGCCGCGGCCACAGGCGCCGGTGCAGGCGCAGGGTCATGTCGGCGTCCTCGGCCGCGTACGGCGCGGCGCGCGCCAGCGGCACCGCGTCGAAGCTCACCTGCTTGCGCCCGCTGCCCGCCACCTCGGCATAGCGGGTGGTCTCCTCGTTCAGGTACACCCGCGCCAGGTCGTCCAGGTTGTGGCGCGGCGCGCCGCCCGGCGCCGAGTGCAGCACGTAGGACTCGAGCATGCTGTCGTGCACCGGCCCGGCCAGTTCGACGCCGGCGCGCGCCAAGACGGCGCGGTCGTACTTCAGGTGGTGGCCGAGCTTGGTCATCTCCGGGTCGGCCAAGAGCGGGCCGAGCGCGGCCAGCGCCGTTTCCCGCGGCAACTGCGGCGGGTCCTGCGGGTCGGTGTGCCCGAACGGCACGTAGGCGGCGCGCCCCGGCGCCGTCGCCAGCGACACGCCGACCAGCTCGGCGCGGTTCGGGTCGACCGAGGTGGTCTCGGTGTCGACCGCGAACACGCCCGCGGCGCGCGCCCGGGCCACCCAGTCGGCGAGCGCGGCCTCGTCCCGCACCAGCGCGTAGTCGCGCACCGTGGCGGCGCCCTCCTCCGGCGCGCCGGCGTTCAGCTCCTTCCAGAACTGCCGCAGGCCGTACTCCTCGTACAGCTCGCGCAGCGCGTCGCGGTCGGGCGCGCCGGGCGCCAGCGCGGCCAGCGGCGTGTCCAGCTCCAGGTCGCAGCGGATAGTGACCAGCTCCGCGTACAGCGGCAGCCGCTCGAGGCTGTCGCGCAACTGCTGCCCGACCGCGCCCGCGATCTCCGCCGCGTGCTCGACCACGCCGGCCAGCGAGCCGTAGCGCCGCAGCCAGCGCGCCGCGGTCTTCGGCCCGACCTTGGGCACGCCGGGGACGTTGTCGGCGGCGTCGCCGGCCAGCGTCAGGTAGTCGACGATGCGCTCCGGCGGCACCTGGAACTTGCGCTCCACCCCGGCCGCGTCCAGCGGCTCCTTGTCGGCGTCGGCCAGCGCCACGCCGCCGCCGACCAGCTGCGCCATGTCCTTGTCGGCCGAGAGGATGACCACCGCCAGCCCCGCCTCGCGGCCCTGCCGCGCCAGGGTGCCGATGACGTCGTCGGCCTCGACCCCCGGCACGCGCAGCAGCGGCAGGCCGAGCGCGGCGATGATCCGGCACAGCGGGTCGATCTGCGCGCGCAGCTCCGGGTCCATCGGCGGCCGGTTGGCCTTGTACGCGGGATACAGCTCGTGGCGGAAGTTCTTCCCCGGCGCGTCCAGCACCACCGCCACCCGCTCCGGGCGGACGCGGCGCAGCTGCTTCTGGATGGTGTTGACCGCGCCGTACAGCGCGCCGGTCGGCCGCCCGTGGTGGTCGGTGAAGCGGGCGTGCACGTGGTGCGCCCGGTGCAGGTACACCGAGGCGTCGACCAGAAGCAGCCCGGGGCGCGCAGGAGTGTCCGCCATGCTGGGGGGCGGATCGTGATCCGCCGCCCGATTATAGGGGGCGGTGGTACGATACGCGCCGCCGCCCGCCGCGCGGCGCGCTTCCCGCCCCCGCTCCGCCCGTCCGCCGCCGGCGCCCCCCACGCCGAACCATGTCCGCGCTGGCCGCCGTCGACCGCGCCCTGAGCGCGCTGTGCGCCTGGGTCGGGCGCGCGGTGTCCTGGCTGGTGGTCGGCATGGTGGCGCTGACCTTCGCGGTGGTGGTGCTGCGCTACGGCTTCAACTTCGGCCGCATCTACCTGCAGGAGCTGATCACCTACCTGCACGCCGCGGTGTTCATGCTGGCGGCGGCCTGGACCCTGCAGCAGGACGGCCACGTGCGGGTCGACGCCTTCTACCGCCGCATGGCGCCGCGCCGCCAGTCCCTGGTCAACCTGCTCGGCACCCTGCTGCTGCTGCTGCCGACCGCCGGCACCCTGCTGTGGTTCTCGCACGGCTACGTGGAGCAGGCCTGGGCGCTGCGCGAGGGCTCGCGCGAGGCCGACGGGCTGCCGTTCCTGTACGTGCTGAAGACGGCGATCCCGCTGGCCGCGGGCCTGCTCGCGCTGCAGGGCGTCGCGGCCGCCTGCCGCCACCTGCGCGAACTGCTGGAGCCGCGCCCGTGATCTGGCCGGCGCTGCTGTTCGGGCTGGCCATCCTCGCGCTGATGGCCGGCTACCCGGTGGCGTTCACCCTGGCCGGGGTGTCGCTGGCGGTGGCCGGCGCCGCGCACCTGGCCGGCGCCTTCGACTTCGGCCTGCTGTTCAGCCTGCCGTCGCGCACCTTCGGCATCATGGTCAACGACATCCTGATCGCGGTGCCGCTGTTCGTGTTCATGGGCGTGATGCTGCAGCGCTCGCACGTGGCCGAGGACCTGCTGTCGGCGATGGACCACCTGTGCGGCCCGCTGCCGGGCGGCCTCGGCCTGTCGGTGCTCTTGGTCGGCGCGCTCTTGGCGGCCAGCACCGGCATCGTCGGCGCCACCGTGGTGACCCTGGGCCTGCTGGCGCTGCCCGGCATGCTGCGGCGCGGCTACGACCCGGCGGTCGCCTGCGGCACCATCTGCGCCTCCGGCACCCTGGGGCAGATCGTGCCGCCGTCGATCGTGCTGGTGCTGCTCGGCGACGTGATGTCGACCGCCTACCAGAAGGCGCAGCTCGACCAGGGGCTGTTCGCGCTGCAGACGGTGTCGGTGGCGGACCTGTTCGTCGGCGCCATCCTGCCGAGCCTGGCGCTGGTCGGCATGTACCTGGTGTACCTGATGTACCGCGCCTGGCGCCACCCCGACCTGCTGCCGCCGACGCCGCCGCGCGAGAAGCACGCCTGGACCGTGGCCGAGGCGACGCTGATGCTGACGGCGCCGCTGGCGCTGATCGCGGCCGTGCTCGGCAGCATCATGGCGGGGCTGGCGACGCCGACCGAGGCCGCCTCGCTGGGCGCGGTCGGCAGCGTGCTGCTGGCGCTCCGGCGCGGGCCGATCCCGTGGCGCGAGCTGCGCGCGGTGGCGCAGCAGACCGCGCACATCTCCAGCATGGTGTTCCTGGTGCTGATCGGCGCCTCGGTGTTCTCGCTGGTGTTCCGCGGCCTCGGCGGCGACGACCTGGTGCACGCCTGGCTCGGCGGCCTGCCCGGCGGCGTGGTCGGCGCGGTGGCGATGGTGATGCTGCTGATGTTCCTGCTCGGCTTCGTGCTGGACTTCATCGAGATCACCTACGTGGTGGTGCCGCTGGTGGGGCCGGTGCTGCTGATGATGGGCCTGGACCCGGTGTGGCTGGGGGTGATGATCGCGATCAACCTGCAGACCTCGTTCCTGACCCCGCCGTTCGGCTTCTCGCTGTTCTACCTGCGCGGGGTGGCGCCGGCGTCGGTCGACACGCCGCAGATCTACCGCGGCGTGCTGCCGTTCATCGGCATGCAGCTGGCGATGCTGCTGCTGCTGGCGCTGTGGCCGGAGCTGGCCACTTGGCTGCCGGCGGTGGTGTTCGGGCGCTGAGGACTATCTAGGCGGACGCATCCCGCGCCGTCAATCCATGCCCAGCGCCTTGCGCTCCCGGCGCAGGACCTCGGTCGGCGACGGCTCCAGCGCCAGCACCGGCTCAGCGCGGAGCTCGCGCAGGAATTCCTCCGGACTCGGATGGGACGAAGCCCGCTCCAGCTCCCGCCTGACGTACGCGGACATGGAAATGCCCTCCGCCGCGGCGCGGGCTTTCAGCCGCCGGTGCAGGGCGGCCGGGACGTTGCGGATCTGAATCGCTTTCGGCTTCATATCATTCGCCACGACGGCCGGCATCCTTTGCGTCCCCGGCTTGAGGGGAAACGAAAAGGGTGTGGTAGCCCAAGGAAATCGGGCGGCGTCCGATCACTTGGATGGTGAAATCGCCGAGGCCGTAATTGTCGCACCCGACTTTATAGGCATCGCCGCAATCGTTGTAGATGCCCGCTAGTTCGCCGCGGTGCAGCAAGGCGGTGCGGCCCATGTGTTCAGCCTCTAACTTTTCTCTTGCAGCTTCATATGCCGCATAGTTTCCCTTGACCGGGTCGTTCATGTTTTCACCTCAGCACCATAGGATCAGCATAACAGTAGCAGTCATCAGCAGATTCTGTCAACCGTAAGGACACATATAGCTTCGCAACAATCTAGCCCGCTAGCGCTGTGGCCAGAGCTGGAAATCCGGCTGCTGGAAATAAGGCCCCGGTAGTTGCAATCTGGTCAGATATCGGCCAAAGCTTGCGGGAATTCTTCTTCCTTGAATACGAGGCGGAAAACACCTTTGGCAATACCATCCTGCACAGTCATGGTGCCGCAATTAAAAGCATCTTGCAGCGTCTCCATAACTCGCTGCTTATATCTGGTATCGGGATTCCCCCGCAAGTGTTCCCCCTTAGTCTCGAACACCAGTACGCAAGATATCCCGTCAGTCGTCCGACCCATGGCCACAAAATCCGGCCATATCCGTTCTTTTTTCCAGCCGCGAAGATAATATCCCCCCTGCCTCACCGCTATTCGATGCCACCATTGTATGGCTCTTTGTTTGTCCAAATAACAAGCAAAATTGCGTTCCAGATCGGAGTCAAATTGACTCTTGAACACCGGCTCAAACAGACTAAGCTGCAGGTGTCGAAACTCCTCCCCCAACAAAGGTTCAGCATCTTGAGGCAGATTGACCTCATAACTTTCCCTCACCCCGAAATTACCGCCTCCAGCGCGCAAATCAACGCGTATTTCACCTCGTTGCAGTTTGTCACGGAATACATCCTCTGATTGCTTTTCCACTTCTTTTTGGATATGTTCCCGAAGTGCAAAAACCAAAGAACCGCGCTTGTCGTGTATGGTCTCATCGGTCTCCCCCTGTTTACGCAACTCAGCAATCATGTCTTGAACGATGCGCACTCCCTGCCATGGATTGGGAACAATGTCCTGTACGCGGGTCACAAACCAAGATATCTTCAAGGTTTTGTCGACATATAAAGCATGGTCGCCGTGAAAAGTCGGCGCGCCAAAGCCTACACTAACCATTTGCTGGCGAGCCGCATTGGCTTGCATTGGCTGAAGGTCAAGAGCTTCGATTTCATTCCAGCGTACTTCTGGAAGAATGTGGCGTACATAGTCCAATTCCACCCAACTGCCATTTTCTCTGTGCAGTACTTTCGGCAGAAAAAGTTCGCGTCCTTGGTAAGTCGCGCGGCGCTTTATGGTGTAGCGTTTCATCGCGGGATCCCTCTCTCCGATAACCTTGTTGCCTAGCCCGCTTAAGCCTTCCTGTTCCAAGCCATTCTTGACTTGTTCCACAGCGGTCTGCACATCACTGTTCCAACAATGCACATAACACTGGTCTAGCTTAGCCCGCCCGGTTCTGCTAGCGTATGGCTGACGCATCACTCTTCCCACTAGTTGTGTGATGGCCCGTTGTGCCGTGGTGTTGTCCAGCATTACCAGAAGATAAGCATAGGGACAGTCCCAACCTTCCATCAGTGCGGATTTGGTGATGATCCATCGCACTGGCGAGTAGCGCGACATCAAGTCCTCATGTCCTAACTCATCCCGCTCCGCAGATTTCACTCGCACTGCATCCGGAGAAACTCCCAAATACTGAATTAGGTGCTCCCGAACGTCTTCAGCGTGCACGTGCTGGCCATCCTGCTGGCCCCTGCCAGTACGTTCCACCCGCACTACTGCTATCGGACGTATATATCTGCCCTCCTCTTGGTCGAAAAGTTCGGCCTCTTCGGCCAGCTGCGCAAGTCGCTCATGCGCCTGCGCCAAAGTCGCTTGCCATTCCGTGTTCGGATACGATACCACCTGCACCGGCAACTTGATCATCTCTTCTTTCTCCAACTCGGCGCCGCCGACATCCACCAGAAGATTGCTGATGCCGGGATGCGGCGTGGCCGACAACTCAATCACCAAACTCGGGTCCAGCCTACTTATGGAACGCGCAAATTCTTCTCTTTGGCCCCCTTGCCTCCCATATGCTTTGTGTGCCTCATCCAGCACTACCACCGGCCGCAACAATTTGAATACATTGAACAAACTCTGTTTGACCGGCCTACTCCGTTGAACTAGCCCATCAGCGACCTGATTAACCGATTCATCCTGCCCAACCGAATCATCAGTGACGATCTCCAAGTCAGGATGACAAATCCGAAGCTTTTGATTTCCCGGAAGATCATCACTGTCCGGAAAGAAACTTGGATAGCGTCCGCTATCTCGGAACATGCGTAGAAACTCCCGGTCCCGGTATCGATTGGCAGCAGGCAGCATCAGTAGCAATACGCACAAATAGTTTTCAGTTTGAGCAGCAGTAAACACATCATCTTTCTCCAGCAGTTTTACTCGCCCACCGCTAGCCCGCTCCAATCTTTGCCGGTAAGGATGCTCTTTATTCCACAACGCTTTACGGGTCTGCGCGTAAATCGCTTTCGTAGGCACAATCCATAACGTCAGGCCGGTTTGCCGGTTCAGCTGCTCCAGAACTGCTGCCGCCAACAATGTCTTCCCGCCCCCCGTCGGCACCTTGAAACATACGTGCGGAATTGGACGGCCGGCATCATCAACACGACTAATGTATTCCTCTTGCGAGAGTTTCTTCCATGCTGCTTTCGGGTAGTTGCGGACATCTTCGGGGATTTCTACATCCGCCATCTCCAACGCCGCGACAGAGATCTCCGACTGCCTTTTTGACTTGGCCAATTCTTGCCACCAGCGCACGAATGTGTCTAGGGCCGCTGCTTGATATTCCTTGAGTTCCATTATCGTTGGTATAGCCCATAGGGTAGCTGGCAGAATGTAATCTCCATCTTCGTTAGTTCTCGCTGGCCGATGTACTTACCCGCAGCAAACACCACCGCCTCGCGTTTACGCGCAGCAATTTCTTTGGCCCGCTTCAAATTGAGCATCGCTTTCTCACTGCCGAGCCACTCTAGATTGGGCTCATACAAAAGGTAATAATCGATTTCATCCTGCTGATAGAACGGATCGCCCTCCAGTTTTTCGGTTGTCGAGATGCCAGTAGCCGTGTGCAGCAGATACGCTGCCAATTCCGAATACGGCGGTAGAGTGCTTCCCGTCAGCATTTCTTCTGGGTCAATCGGCTCACCCAACGTGCAATAGGTGAAACACCCGCCCAATCCCTCGCGCAGAACTTCATCCCTTGCTTCCGGCACACCGCAAATCACTCGCCGCACTCTCTCCGCCGTAACGCTATCAGCATAATTTTCGCTTTCCACAAGAATAAACTGACGTTTGCCGTCATCTTCCTTGTTCAGCGCCAATACCGCATGCGCCGTCGTGCCGGAACCGGCAAAAGAGTCTAATACGATAGCGTCTTTGTCAGTCCCGGTCGCAAAACGCACGACTCGCTTGATAAGGTCTGTACGTTTGGGATTGTCAAATCGAATGCCGACTTTCTTTTTGTAAGACGCGGATTCGTTTGCTATCAGATCATTCCACAGTGAACCTATTATCCGACGGTCGGACGAGGGCACATAGTGTTCTATCGTGCCATCGGCTGATTTTCTTAATAGATCCGGCTTCTCAGGCGATTGCTGAAAATACCACTCGTCTATTGCCTGCTGGCTGGGCTCAGGGCCAATCTCTTCCAGCAGTTTTTCATAATTCCGAATCGCAATCCGGCTTTTTTCTTCTTTCCAGCGCCATTGCCCTTCTTCAGGCAGCTCGCCCATAAGTTCATACCGCATGGTCGGTCGATCCGTACCCCGCCAATGATTATTCCAACTGGATTCCCTACTTATCTCAATTGTTAAATGATCAAATTTGGATTCCGGATTCTTTGTGTAGCAAACTATGTACTCTTGGCCGCTGTTAAGCCGTTCAATAGTTTCAAATTGCGCCTGCACATTCTTCACGCCACGTCGGACAATTATGATATTCCTGAAATTATCTTCGCCGAAAATCTCATCCATCAGCAACCGCAAACGGTGCTGTTCATGATCGTCAATGGAAACACAAATTACGCCGTCTTCCGCTAACAACTCACGCAACAACTGCAAGCGTGGCCACATCATGCACAACCACTTGTCGTGGCGCTCCAAATCTTCACCGTCCACTGGCTGGTTCTGTTCCAGCCACGTCTGCATCAGGGGGCTGTTTACGTTGTCGCTATATACCCATTTCTCGCTACCAGTGTTGTAGGGCGGATCAATATAGATGCACTTGATGCGGGCAGCATAATTGGGTAACAGTGCTTTCAATGCATGCAGATTGTCTCCATGCACGATATAATTGTCGCTTGTCGCTTGTCGCTTGTCGCTTGTCGCTTGTCGCTTGTCGCTTGTCGCTTGTCGCTTGTCGCTTGTCGCTTGTCGCTTGTCGCTTGTCGCTTGTCGCTTGTCGCTTGTCGCTTGTCGCTTGTCGCCACCGATTTGCCTGCATCCGGCACTAGCGGCCGATAAGGAACCGTAAGGTGGTGGGCGTAGATGTGTTGCTTGCCCTTGAAATCAAATTGCGGCATGGTGAGGAATATGCTCTCCCTAAATTATTCCAGCGCACAAACTGTCACGCTCTGGCGTTGAAGAAAGCCCAGTGCGAGAAATCTGTCAGTACGGCGACTCCAGCACCATCTTCATGGTGAACACCGCGGTCAGCACCAGCACCGAATAGACGGCGCCCACGCCGAAGAAGATCACCCGCTTGTTCCGCATCATGTCGTCGTTGGTGGCCGCATTGACCATGATGAAGGTCGCGGCCGCCAGGTTGGCGCCGAAGAAGCCGTAGTAGGTGGCGACCTCGCCGAACACCGCCTGCTCGGTGAACACCACGTAGGAGCCCCAGGCGGCGAAGAGCGCGCCCGCGTAGGTGACGGCGCGCACGACGCCCGCCGAGATGCGGTCGGTGAGCAGGGCGGCCGTGGTCACGACGCCGGCCGCGGCCACCGCCCACCACCAGGCCAGGTGCGAGGCGTGCGGCGCGAACTCGATGCGCTTGAACATCGACACGGTGACGATGACGTAGAACAGGCCGATCAGCGCCGTGGGGAACCGCAGGAGCCACGGGTCGCGCTCGCGGTGGCGCTTGAAGAACATCACCATCCACAGCGCCGCCAAGAAATTGAACAGGCAGGCGCCGTAATACAGCACGCTGGCGGCGAAAGTCGGCTGCGCGAGGAATTCGTTCATAGGTCAGGTGCCGGGGGCGGGGCGCCGGTCGGGCGCCATTTTACCCTACCCGCGGGTCGCCTCCAGGTACGCCTGGTCGGAGACACGCACGAACTCCTTGGCCTTGGCCTGGAAAGCGCGGTAACTGTCGTACACGCGGCGGCTGAAGTCGTCGGTCGCCGCCACCTCCTCGGCCACCTCCAGCGCGTGCCGGCGCAGCTCCGCCAGGATCTCCGCCGGGTAGGGCCGCAGCTGCACGCCGTGCTCGCCCAGCAGCGCGGCCAGCGAATCGCCGTTGTGCGCCATGTACTCGGCCTGCATGTCCAGCCGCGCGGCCTGCGCCGCGACGCGCACGATCGCCTGCAGGTCGGCCGGCAATTGCTCGTAGGCGGCGCGGTTGACGGTGCCCTCGGTCACCACGCAGGGCTCCTGCCAGCCGGGGTAGTAGTAATAGTCCGCCACCCGGTGCAGGCCGAACGCCAGGTCGTTCCACGGCCCGACCCACTCCGCCGCGTCGATGTTGCCGGTCTGCATCGCCACCAGCAGTTCGCCGCCGGGGATGTTCACCGGCGTGCCGCCGGCGCGGCGCAGCACCTCGCCGCCGAGGCCCGGGATGCGCATGCGCAGGCCCTGCAGGTCCTCGACGCTCCGCAGCTCGCGGCGGAACCAGCCGCCCATCTGCACGAACGTGTCGCCGACCGGCATCGGCACCAGGCCGAACGGCCGGTACGCCTCCTCCCACAGCTCCAGGCCGCCGCCCTTGTACAGCCAGCCGCTCATCTCGCTCGCGGTCATGCCGAACGGCAGCGCGCTGAAGAACTGGAACGTCGGGCTCTTGCCCTTCCAGTAGTACGAGGCGCTGTGCCCCATCTGCGCGACGCCCTGCTCCACCGCGTCGAACACCTCGAACGCCGGCACCAGCTCGCCCGCGCCGTACACCTGCACCGTGAGCCGCCCGCCGGACATCTCGCCGATGTAGCGCGCCAGGGTCTCGGCGCCGGTGCCGAGGCCGGGGAAGTTCTTCGGCCAGCTGGTGACCATCTTCCAGCGCCGCGCCTCGTCGGCCCGCGCCGGCCCCGCCGCCAGCCCCAGTCCGCCCAGCGCGGCGCCCGCCGCGCCCAGAAAGTCCCTTCGCTGCATGCGCGTCGCTCCCGGTCGGTGAATGGGGCCGCGCTCAGGCGCGCGGCCGCGGCTCCAGCCGGGCGTAATCATATACCAGCCACTTGCGCCCGGCGCGCTCGAACTGCACCTGCACCCGCAGCTGCGGCGGCTGGCCCTCGTAGCCGAGCACGGTGCCGGCGCCGAATTTCGGGTGCGCCACCTCGGCCCCCGGCGCCGGCGCGTCCGCCGGCGCGGCGGCGGCGCGGGCGGGAGCCCGCCGCCGGGAGGCCGGCCCGCCCCGGGCGCGGGCCGGCTCCGCCCGCCGCAGGTGCTTCTCCGGCAGCTCGTCCAGGAACGGCGACGGGTCGCAGGCGGTCAGGCGCCCGGCCAAGCGCCGGGAGCCGGAATAGGTCAGCAGCAGCCGGCGCCGGGCGCGGGTGATGCCGACGTACAGCAACCGCCGCTCCTCCTCGTAGTCCGTGTCGTCGTGCCCCATCGGCAGCAGGCCCCGCACCAGCCCGCCGACCACCACCAGCGGGAACTCCAGGCCCTTGGCCGAGTGCAGGGTCATGATCTGCACCGCGTCGCCGGCGTCGCCCTCGCCGCGCTCGCCGGCCTCCAGCGCGGTCATGTCGAGGAAGGCGGCGAGCGCGTCCGCGCCCTCCTCCGCCTCGGCCGCGAAGCGCTCCGCGAACGCCCCGGCCGCGTCCAGCAGCGCCTCCAGGTTCTCGGCCCGCGCCTCGTCCAGGTTGCGGTCGCTCTCCCGGTACATGGCCAGCAGGCCGCTGCCGTCGAGCACCGCCGCCACCGCCGGCACCAGGTCGCGGCCCGCGACCGCCGCGCGCAGCTCCTCCAGCTTGGCCCGGAACTCCGCCACCATCCGCGCCGGGCGGGCGCCTTCGCGCGCCCGGCACCAGCGCGCGGCCGCCTCGTCCAGCGGCGCGCCCGCGCCGTCGGCCGCCGCCCGGAGCTGGGCCAGGGTGCCCTCGCCGATGCCGCGCGGCGGCGCGCCGCTGGCCCGCTCCCAGGCCACGCCGTCGCCGGGATTCGCGCACAGGCGCAGCCAGGCCAGCGCGTCCTTGACCTCGCGCCGCTCGAAGAAGCGCAGCCCGCCGTACACCCGGTACGGCACGCCGGCGCGGCCGAGGGCGGTCTCGTAGGGCAGCGACTGGCGGTTGGTGCGGTACAGGACCACGCACTCGTCGCGCCGCCCGCCGGCCTCCGTCCACGCCTGCACCGCGCGCAGCGCGCAGCCCGCCTCGGCGTGCTCGTCGGTGAGGACGTGCAGCTCCACCGGCGCGCGGTCGGCGCGGCGGGTATGCAGGCGCTTGGGCAGGCGCGCGGAGTTGTGCGCGATCAGCGCGTTGGCGGTCTCCAGGATCGGCGTGGTCGAGCGGTAGTTCTCCTCCAGCGGCGGCAGCTCGGCGCAGCGGTGGCGCCGGCGGAACTCCAGCATGTGCTGCGGGCGCGCGCCGCGCCAGCCGTAGATCGACTGGTCGTCGTCGCCGACCACGAACAGCGGCCGCTCGCCGCCCGCCAAGTGCCGGAGCCAGGCGTACTGCAGGTCGTTGGCGTCCTGGAACTCGTCCACCAGGATGTGGCGGAAGCGCCGCCGGTAGTGGTCGCGCGCCTCGGCGCGGTCGCGCAGCAGCTCGAGCGCGCCGAGCAGCAGCTCGTCGAAGTCGACCAGGCCGCCGGCGCGGCAGCGGCGCTCGTACTCCTCGTACACCGGCAGGTGGGCCTCCTCGAACGGCCCCGACGGCTCGATGTGCTTGGGCCGCGCGCCGTCGCCCTTGCGCGCCGAGATCCAGCGCAGCGCGTTGTCGATGTCGCGCTTGCGGCGCGGCAGGCCGCGCGCGTCCAGGCTGCGGCGGAGCAGCGCGCGCTGGTCGCCGCGGTCGATGATCTGGAAGCTCGCGGGCAGGCCGGCCTCGCGGTGGAAGCGCGACAGCATCCGGCGGCACAGCGCGTGGAAGGTGCCGATCCACAGGCCTTGGCTCGGCTCCCGGCCGAGCAGCCGGTGGATGCGCTCGCGCATCTCGCCGGCGGCCTTGTTGGTGAAGGTCACCGCGAGGATCTCCCACGGCTGCACCCCGCAGGCCGCCACCAGCCAGGCGAAGCGGTGGGTCAGCACCCGGGTCTTGCCGGAGCCGGCCCCGGCCAGCACCGGCGCGGACAGTTCCGGCGGCGCGGTGACCGCGCGGCGCTGCTCGTCGTTGAGGTCCTGGAGGATCGCGTCGGCGGCTTCGGGCGGCATGGCGGAGCGGCGGTTCGGATGGCAGACGGGAAACGGCGCGGCGATGCGCGGCGCCCATCTTAAGGCAGGGCGGATTCAGGCACGGCGGCCGCGCCCCGAAGCTTCAGAAGTCGCTCACCAATTCCGGCTCTTGTCGCCGAACCCGTTGCGGCAGCAGCGCCAGCCGGTCGTCAAGCCACGCCCGCTCCGTCCGCAGCATGGAAATGTCGGGCGCGCCCAGCAGCGGCACGCCGACGATCAGCGCCGCCTCCAGCGCTACCCCGAGTTCGACCCGCAGATCGCCGCGCTCGATCTTCCGCAGAGTGCCCCGGCTGATCCCGACCCGTTCCGCGAGCTCGCGCTCCGGCATGCGCTGCTCTTTCCGGCCGGCGCGGATGCGCTTGCCCAGCAGTTCCGCCACCAGCTTGGTGACCCGGGAATGAGCGCGAACCCGCTTCATGGCATCCCCCTCCCGCCGCGATAAGAGCGCATTTCAGCGCCCCCACCGTATCACAAAAATGTATTTTCTAATAGCCACTAAATGACTTTATGGTCATTATAATGAACAAATTCAGATGGCGAACAAGGACTTCAGTCCGTGATCTCCCGCAACGCTTCGGCACCGAGTTCGGCCAGCCCGGCGCGGTCGCCGTCCAGCCCCTCGAACGCGAACGGGTTGAGGAACTGCCGGCCCGCGAACATCGACCGCAGCCCGCGCCCGATGCCCGCCTCGTCGCACAGCGCCTTCCACTCGGCGCCGACGGTCTCGACCTGGCCGCGGACCAGCGCCTGCGCCTCGTCCTCCGACAGCAGGAAGCGGTCGGCCACGTCCAGGCACAGCCGCAGCTGGCTGCGGCGCCTCATGCCGACGATGCCCATGGCCTGGGACGCCTCGCCGCCGACGCGGCGCTGCGGACAGATGTCGTAGGCCGGAGTCAGCTCCGGCGCGCGCCCGTCCCAGAACGCGGCGTGGTTGCGCGCGTGGTCGTCGATGTTGGTGCACAGGATGTTGAAGCACAGGCGGGCGAACAGTTCCCGCAGCTCAGCCTCCGGATTCGCCGCACGCGCGCGCAGGATGTCCGCAAGGTCGACGTAGGTGTAGGAGATGTAGGAGTCGGAGTTCGGCGCCGCATCGCCGCTGAGGAACAGCGTCAGCGCCGACACCATCGCCCGGCGGCTCCAGCCGCCGTCCGCGCGCGCGCGGTCGAAGCGCTCGACCAGCAGCACCTCCTTCCCGTCCGCCTCGCGCAACTCGACCGGGGCGACCCGCATGCCGCAGGCCGCCGCCAGGCGCATGGCCAGGAACTCGCCTTTCAGCACCGGGAACGAATCGACGTGCGAGACGAACTTGGCGATGAACTTGCGGCCGTCCTCCTCGTACAGGGCCTTGGGCCGCATGCCGCCGACCGATGCCAGGGCGCGCTCCAGCGCCGGGTCGAACTCCGGCCGGCTCCCGTCCCGCATGTCCAGCTGCGCGATCGGCGCCTGCAGCTCGGCCAGCGACAGCTCCGGCGGCGCCAAGCGGGGGACGTATTCCCCGGCCACGGCCTGGAAGTCCAGCGCGCCGATGCGGTCGGAGCCGACCTCCAGCAGGCATTCCAGCGGCGACGGCTCGCGGCCCAGGCGCAACGCCAGCAGGTACTGCCCCCACCAGTCCGGCCCGGCGTCGCGCAGGCAGCTCGGCAGGACCTCGTCCGAGCCCGCCGGATGCAGGCCCGGCTCCAGCGACAGTTCCGGCGCGTACAGGGCGATCGCGTCGTCCCGCGCCAGATAGTCCGGGTCGTAGCGGAAGCGGAATTTGCCGTCCGCCGCCTCCAGCCGGCCCGCGGCCGCGGGCTCGGTTCGTCCCGGCAGCCACACCCAGACATGGGCTTGTTCGGGGGCTCGCGCGTCCTCGGCCATTCCTGTCTCCCGCCGCAATGCGGCGTCAATCGTCCCCGCCATTGTATTGCCGGCGGATGAAGCGGCACTCCGAACCAAGCTGAGCGCCACCTTGAATTTGTTCACCGGCAGGCCCGGGATGCTCTTGTGCGACTGCTGCAAGCGCGCGCAATCCCGCCGCTCCTCGATCGCTTCCGGCGCGCCCGTGAAGCCGACGCCGGCGCGCCGGCCGGTCTGGACCGAAATCGCCACGGCAGGGCGGCGGGCGCCCCGCGCCCGGGCGAAACGGATTGGGGAATTGGGTCATGCCGGCATCAAGATCAACATTCTGTTATAGGCCGCACTAAATTTAGTAAAAAACGTAAATTTAGTAAAAAACGTAAATTTACATCTTCGTATAACACATTGTTAATCTTTCAAGAAAGCAACTAATTGATTTCTAACTCATCTATGAAAATGCCCTTCAGCTCCAGTAGGCGTAGGCGGCCCAGCCCGCCAGCGCCGCCGCGGCGAGCAGCAGCAGCCACCGCCGGTCGCGCCGCCGCTGCCGGCGCAGTTCGTCCAGTTCCCGCCGCAGGACCGCCGCCGCCGCCGCGTCCGCCGCGGACGCCGGCGCGGGCGGCTCCAGCACGCGCTCGAGCAGCTGCGGCAGCTGCGTCCGCGCCCGGCGCAGCAGCTCCGGCACCCCGGTGCGCTCGCGCACCCAGCGGTCGATGAACGGCTTGGCGGTGGTCCACAGGTCGAGCTCCGGGTACAGTTCGCGGCCGACCCCCTCGATGTTGAACAGGGTCTTCTGCAGCAGCGCCAGCTGCGGCTGCACCTCCATGCGGAAGCGGCGCGCGGTCTGGAACAGCCGCAGCAGCAGGCGGGCGAAGGAGATCTCGGCGATCGGCTTCTGGAAGATCGGCTCGCACACGGTGCGGATGGCGGCCTCGAACTCCTCCACCCGGGTGCCCGCCGGCACCCAGCCCGATTCCACGTGCAGCTCCGCCACGCGCCGGTAGTCGCGGTCGAAGAAGGCGGCGAAGTTGAGCGCCAGGTAGCGCTGGTCGAAGGCCGACAGCGAGCCCATGATGCCGAAGTCGACGGCGCTGTACTTCGGCGTCTCGGGCGTGTCGTAGGCGATGAAGATGTTGCCGGGGTGCATGTCGGCGTGGAAGAAGTTGTGGTCGAACACCTGGGTGAAGAAGATCTCCACGCCGCGCTCGGCCAGCAGCTGCAGGTTGACGCCGTGGCGCGCCAGCGCCGCGCGGTCCGACACCTGGATGCCGTAGATGCGCTCCATGGTCATCACGTCGGTGGCGGTGTAGTCCCAGAACACCTCCGGCACGTACAGCAGCTCGCTGCCCTCGAAGTTGCGCCGCAGCTGGCTGGCGTTGGCGGCCTCGCGCGCCAGGTCCAGCTCGTCGAAGATCACGGTCTCGTACTCGCGCACCAGGTCGAGCGGGTGCAGGCGGCGGGATTCCGGCCAGTAGCGCTCGGCCAGGCGGGCGACCGCGTACATCAGCTCGATGTCGCGGCGGATGACGCGGGCGATGCCCGGGCGCAGCACCTTGACGATGACCTCGGCGCCGTCGAGCTTGGCGGCGTGCACCTGCGCGACCGAGGCCGACGCCAGCGGCTCGGGGTCGAAGTCCTCGAACAGCTCGCCCACCGGCCGCCCCAGGGCGCGCTCGACGGCATCGCGCGCGGCCGCGCCCGAGAACGGCGGCACCCGGTCCTGCAGCCGCGCCAGCTCCGCCGCCAGGTCGGCCGGCAGCAGGTCGCGGCGGGTGGACAGCATCTGCCCGAACTTGACGAAGATCGGCCCCAGGTCCTCGACCGCGCGGCGCACGCGCGCGGCGCGCGGCGCGCGCCGCCGCGGCACCCAGTTCCACGGCAGCAGGTACAGCGCGAAGCGCATCGGCCGGAACAGGTGCAGCGACAGCACCCACTCGTCCAGCCCGTGGCGCAGCAGCACCCACTGGATGTGCAGCAGGCGCAGCGGCACGCGCAGCGAGGCGGCGGTCACGGCGCGGCGCGCTCCAGCCGCTGCTCGAGGCGCTCGAGGTCGTCGCGCAGGCGGTCGACTTCGCGCAGGAAGCGCGCCAGTTCCGCGCGCTCCGGCAGCAGCTCCGATTCGAAGTGCAGGTAGCCGCGGGCGTTGTCCTCCGCGGCGGCGGCCGTCTGCCGCGCCGCGCGCGCGAACTCCTCCGCGCCGCGCCCGAGCAGCCGGGCGGCGGTGCCGCCGACCGCGCCGGCGGCGAGCTCCTCCCAGTCGAGGTCGAGGCCGGCCAGCAGCTCGCGCAGCCGCTTCGCCCGCTCCGCCTCGCCGGCGAAGCGGATGTCGTCGGCGCGCCCGGTGAGGGCGTAGCGCGCGAACGCCCCCAGGTGCCCCTCGACGGCGAGCTCGGCGGCGTCCTCGGGCGCGGCGAGGCGCACCGCGCCGTCGGCGGCGATCTCCAGTCCGAACGCGGGCGCGGGCGCGACGGCGAGCCGCACCCGGCACGGCCCCAAGGCGCGCAATCGCTCGCGGGCCTGCGCGTCGGTGTGCAGGGCCTGGGTGAGGAGCGCGGACAGGGAGGCGGCCATGGCGGCGGCCCGGAGCCGGAGCCGCGGGCGCAAAGGGGTAGTAATTATAGGATTGTGGCTAAAATGCGGGCATGATCCCGCGCCTGCTGCCGATTCTCGCGCTGGCGCTGCTCGCGGCGGCGCCCGGCGCGGCGGCGGACGCGGCGTTTCCGCCCGCCGACGGCGTCGTGCTGGCGCTGCGGCCGATCAAGACGGACCCCGGCGCCGGAAGTTCCGACCGCGAGGAAGCGAGCGACGGCGAACAGGAGACCGCCCCGCCGCCGACCGCGGACGCGGACGAAACAGAGGAGGCCGAGGAAGAAGAAGACGACACGCTGCTCGCGGTGCTGTTGCGGGCGCTGGACATCTTCTTGGTCGACGAGCCGGAGCCGCCCGAGCCCCAGCCCGGCGACGCGCCCGGCGCAGAGGCCGGCAAACCGGCGCCGCCGGAAACCGGCCAGCCCTCGCCTCCGCAGCCGCCGGCCGCGGAGACGGAAAAGCGCGCCGAAACCCGGCCGCCGCCGCCCGAAACCGGCCGGCCCCCGCCCCCGCCTCCGCAACCCCCGGTCGCGGAGGCGGAACAGCGCGCCGAACCCCCGCCGCCGCCGGAGCGGCCCAAGCCCCGCTTCGGCCAGCTCGACGACTTGCTGAAAGAACGACCGCCGGCGTTGCCCGGCGAACGGCCGCCCGCGACGGCGGGCGGACCAGACCGGAAAGACGGCGCGCCGCCCGCGGGCGCGGAGAGTCGGCCGGGCGCGGGAACCGGCGCGGAAAATGAAACCGCTTCCGCTCCGGGCGCCGGCAGACCGGCCGCGGGCGGCAGCCGGACGCCGGCCGGAGAGCCAAGCGCAAGCGGCGCACCCGCCGGAACGGAAACCGCAGGCGGCACGACCGCCGGCGCTGACGAACGAACCGAAACCGGCCGGCAAGCGGGCGCAGAACGCGGAACCGCCGCCTCAGGCACAAGCGACGGCCGAACGAAGCCCGGCGACTCGAACGCGGGCGGCGCGCCCGCCGGAACGGAAACCGCGGGCGGCGCGGACGCCGGCGCGGGCGAACGGACCGGAACCGGCCGGCGAGCGGGCGCGGAACGCGAAACCGCCGCCTCCGCCTCAGGCGCAGGCGACGGCCGAACGAAGCCCGGCGACTCGAACACAGGCGGCGCAACCGCCGGCGCGGGCGGCGACCAGACGGCATCCGGCGAGCAAGCTGCGGGTGGCGCGGGCCCGAGCGCGGAAGCCGCGGACGGCGCCGCGAACGGACGGGCGAGTGGAGCCGGCGACGGCACTGGAAGCGGCGCCGAAGATGGCATCGAGGGCGGCGGTCGACGAACCGCCACCCTGCAGCGCGCCGGAGCCGGTTTGGAGCGGCTGGACGACCTGCTGTACGGAGAACCCGGCCAGCGCGGCGAACCGCAAAGCGAAACGCCAAGCGGAGCGCCGGGCGCGGAGACGGCCGGAGAAACCGGCGCCGCCGGAACGGCCGCGGGCACGGCAGGCGAGACCGGACCCGCCGCCGGCAGCGCCGGCGAGTCGGGCGGCGCGGGAACCGGCGCCGGTGCGGGCGCCGGTGCCGGTGCGGGAGTCGGAGCGGGAGCCGGCATCGGCCTGCCCACCCTGCCGACTCTGCCGACCCTGTCGCTCGAGCTCGATCCGGAAACCGGCAAAGGAGACGGCGACGGCGAAGCCGCGGGAACCGCCGGCGCGGACGGCGGCCGGACGACGGCCGGCGATCAGACTGCGGGAGGCGCGGGAAGGCCGGGCGCGGAAACCGCGGGCGGCGCTGCGGACGGACGCGCGCGCGGAACCGGCGGCGGCATTGAAGGCGGCGCCGAAGATGGCGTCGAGGGCGGCGGCCGACGAACCGTCGCCCTGCAGCGCGCCGGAGCCAGCCTGGAGCGGCTGGACGACCTGCTGTACGGAGAATCCGGCCGGCGCGGCGAGCCGCAAGGCGGAACGCCGGGCTCGGCGACGGCCGGAGAAACCGGCGCCGCCGGAACGGCCGCGGGGACGGCTGGCGAGGCCGGGTCGGCCGCCGGCAGCGCCGGCGAGTCGGGCGGCGCGGGAACCAGCTCCGGCGCAGGCGCCGGGGCAGGAGTCGGCGCGGGCGCGGGAGTCGGCGCAGGCGTCGGACTCGGCCTGCCGACCGTGTCGCTCGAGCTCGACCCGAGCATGGGCGACAGCGGCGACGGCGGCGGCGAGGCCGCGGAAAACGCCGGCGGCGCGGACGGACCGGGCAGCGCCGGAGCAGGCGCGGGAACGGCCGGCGCGGCCGGAAGCGCCGGCGCCGCCGGCACGGCCGCAGGCGCCGCGGGAGAAACCGCCGCCGGCGCAGGCGGCGCCGGCAGTGCGGGCAGCGCCGGAGGCTCCGGCGCAGGGGCGGGAGCCAGTGCGGGAGCAGGCGCAGGAGCCGGCGTCGGCGTAGGAGTCGGCGTGGGAGTCGGCGTGGGAGTCGGCGTCGGACTCGGCCTGCCGACCCTGTCGCTCGAACCGACCCTGTCGACCGACCTCGAGCCGGCCGCGGACGGCGACGGCGAGCGCGGCGAGGCCGGGGGCGGCTCCAGCGCGGCCGAACGGCGGACCGCGTCCCTGAACCGCGCCCGGGTGCTGCTCGGACAAATGGACGAGGAACTGCACGAGGCGGGACGGCGCGCGCAGGACCGGCGCGACCGGGAGGGCGGTTCGCCGCACGGCGCGGAGGACGGCGACGGCGGCGGCGCGGGAGCCGGCGGCGGCGGCGAGTCGGAGGAAGCCGAGGCCGGGGACGCCGAAAGCCCGCCCGCGGCGCGGCGCGAGGGCGCGCCCGACGGCACCCACGGCGAGGCCGGCGGCGGCACCCACCGCGTCGAGTCCACCGCCCGGACCCCGCCCCGGCGGCGGCACGGTTACAATAAGGACGACGATCTCGTGACCAAGCAGGTGTGCGAGATGGCCGAAACCGAGGAAGACCCCGACGTCCGCGCGAACCTGAAGAAGCGATGCCGCGAACTGCGCCAGGAATGATCCCGCTGCTGGGCGCCGCCCTGCTGGCCGGCGGCTGCCAGCTGAGCGCCGCCTCGCTGACCGATTGGGCGGGGACGAAAGAGGAGCCGGCCGCGGCCGCGCCGATTCCGGCCGAGCACCACCTGGACGCCGGCATCGCGCGCTTCACCGGCGAGCTCACCGAAGAAGAGAAGCAGCAAGGCGAGAACTTCGCGCGGGTGCGCGTGGCCGAGACCCTGTACCTGCCGCAGCAGTTGCGCCAGGCGATGTTGCGCGGCGGCGGCTGGCGCAACGTGTGGGTGATCCCGGCGCGGGCGCTGACCGACGTGCGCGTCGAGGCCGAGATCCTCGCCTCCGACGGCTCCGAGATGAAGCTCGCGGTGCGCGCCGTCGACGCCACCGGCGACGTCTGGCTGCAGCGCACCTACGAGCACGAGTTCAGCGCCGAGGACTACGCGGAGAAGGCTGCGGGGCGGCCGACCGACGCGCTGTTCGACCGCATCGCCGCCGACCTCCTGGCGGCGCGCGACCGCCGCGGCGAGGCCGGGCTGCGCGAGATCCGCTCGGTGGCCGAATTGCGCTTCGCGCGCGAGTTCGTGCCGGGCGCGTTCGCGCGGCACCTGAGCGAGGCCGACGGCCGCGCGCGGCTGGTCGGCCTGCCGGCGCGCGGCGACACCACCTACCAGCTGACGCTGCAGCTGAAGGAGCGCGACGACCGCTTCCTGGAGACCGCGCAGGGCTACGCCCAGGATTTCGCCGCGCGCATCGACAAGCCGTACCGCGACTGGGCGCGCCAGAGCCACTTCGAGCGCGCCGCGCGCGACGAGCTCGTCACCCAGAGCTGGGTCAAGGGCCTGCTCGGCGCGCTGGCCATCGCCGGCGGCGTGGCCATGGCGGCCGACGGCGGCAGCGCCGAGACGCGGCAGCTGGGGCAGGTGCTGGTCGCCGGCGGCGCCTACGGCGTGTACGACGCCTACCAGGACTACGAGTCCACCGAGATCCACGACGCCGCGCTGCAGGAGCTCGGGCAGTCGCTCAGCCTGGAGGTGGAGCCGCAGGTGGTGGAGGTGGAGAACCGCACGCGCACCCTGACCGGCTCGCTCGAGCAGCAGTACGAACAGTGGCACGACGTCCTCGGCGAGATCTACCGCGCCGACCGCGCCGGCCTGAACTGAGCCGGCTGGCCGCCGCGCTGCTGCTGGCCGCGGCCGGCGCGGCCGCGGCGGCCGACCTCCGCGGACAGGCGCTCGCCGCGACGGCGGCCGGCGACTGGGCGCGCGCCGCCGAACTCTGGGCGCGGGTCGCGGACGAGCCGCGCGCCGCCGCCTACCTGAGCCAGGCGCGGTCCGAGCTCCGGCACCGGGAGGCGCAGCCGCTGCTGGCCGAGGCGCGGCGGCTCGAGCGGGCGCGCGACTGGGGCGGCGCGGACGCCGCCTGGCGGCGGGCGCTGGCCGCCGACCCCGGCCTCAAGAGCGCGCAGCAGGGCCGGGCGCGCGCCGCGCCCTACCTCGCGGCGCTGCGCGAGCTGGCGCGGCTGCGGGCGGCGGACAACCCGTTCGACCCGGCGCTGCTCGAGCGCATCCGGCGCTGGCTGGCCGGCCTCGAGGCGCGCGGCCTGCGCGGCCCGCAACTGGCCGCGGCCGCCCGGGAGCTGAGCGCGCTGCTCGCCGCGGCGGAAGTCCCGGTGGCGCTGACGCTGACCTCGGACGGCGAGTCGGAGCTGGAGATCTACGGCGTCGGCAAGCTCGGCCGCGTCGCCCGCGAGACGCTGCGGCTGCCGCCCGGCGACTACACCGCGGTGGCCAGCCGCCCGGGCTACCGCGACGTCCAGGCGCGGCTGCAGCTGCGGCCGGGCAAGCCGCTCGAGCGCGACCTGCGCTGCACGGAGTCGATCCGGTGAGCGAGGCGTTCCGCGAACTCCGCCCCCGCCCGTACCGGCCGCCGGCGGCGCGCGCGCCGCGGCGCGCGCCCTGGCGGCTGCTCGGCTGGAGCCTGCTCGCGCTGCTGCTGGCGGGCGGCGCGCTCCATCTCTGGCAGTCGGTGCACGCGGTGCGCTTCGAGCTGGAGCCGGCGGCGGCGGCGGTCGCGGTCGCGGGCCCGCACCTGGCCTACGCCGGGCGCGTGTGGGTGTGGAGCGGCGAGCACGAAGCCGAGGCGGCGGCGCCCGGCCACCGCCCGCTCGCCCTGCGCTGGACCTCGCCCGGAACGGACGCGGTGCGGGCGCGCCTCGAGCCGCTGCCGGGGCTGCTCGCGGTGACCACCGCGCCCGAGGTGGCGGCGGAGCTGCGGATCGGCGGCGCACGCCGCGGCGAGTTGCCGGGCGCCGCGGTCGAACTGCCCGCCGGGCGCTACGCGCTCGAGGTGCGCGCCGCCGGCTACGAGCCCCGCAGCGAAGAAGTGGACGTCGCGGGCTTCGGCGAGCGCACCGAAGTGCATCTGGAGCTGAAGAAACTCGAAGCCCCGCCGCCGCCGGCGGTGCTGGCGCTCGACAGCCGCCCGCCCGGCGCGGACCTGCTCGTCGACGGCGAATACTTAGGCCGCGCGCCGCAGCGGCTGCAGCGGCCGCCGGGCGGCGCGATCGAGGTGACCGCGCTGCTGCCCGGATACGCGCCGGCGCGGGCGACGCTCGCGCTCGAGTCCGGCGAGCAACGGCGCGCGCTCAAACTCGAGCCGCGCCTGGGCGCGGTGGAGCTGCGGCCGGTTCCCGCCGCCGCCGTGGTGCGCATCGACGGCCGCCCGGAGGCCCGCCGGCAGCTGCGCCTGCCGCAGCGGGCGCACGCGGTCGAGATCAGCGCCGCGGGCTACGTCACGCAGACCCTGACCGTCACCCCGCACCCGGACGCGCCGCGGCTGGTGGAAGTGAAGCTGGTGTCGGCGGCGCGCGCGCTGCAGGACCGCCGGCGGGCGCGCGAGCGGGAGCTGGGGCTCGCGTTCGCGGAGTTCCGCCCCGGCGGCGAGGAGTTCGCGCTCACCACCACCCGGCGGCGGCTGCCGCTGCGCCTGACGCGGCCGTTCGCGGTGCTCGACCGCGAGGTGAGCAACGCCCTGTACCGGAAGTTCCGCAGCGCGCACGATTCCGGCTCTTTCCAAGGCCACAGCCTGAACGGCGACCGGCAGCCGGCGGCGCGGGTGTCGTGGGACGACGCGGCGCGCTTCGCCAACTGGCTGAGCCGCGAGGCCGGCGCGCCGGAGTTCTACCGCGAGCGCGGCGGCAAGATCGAAGGCTTCCGCGCCGGCGCCGCCGGCTACCGGCTGCCGAGCGAGGCGGAGTGGGTGTGGCTGACGCGCGCCCCCGGCCGCTACGCCTGGGGCGACGGCCTGCCGCCGCCGGCCCGCTACGGCAACTTCGCCGACCGCAGCGCGGCCGGCCTGCTGGCGCCGGTGCTGGAGCGCTACGACGACGGCGCGGCGGCGAGCGCGCCGGTCGGCAGCTACCGCGCCGAGGCCCGCGGCCTGTATGATTTGTCCGGCAACGTGGCGGAATGGGTGCACGACGTGTTCGAGGACAGCCTGCGGCTGCAGGCGCCGCCGGAGGCGGCGCGGGCCGACCCGCTCGGCGCCGCCGGCGGGCGCTTCCGCGTGATCCGCGGCGCCGGCTGGCGCGACGGCGCGCAGCGGGAGCTGAGCCGCGGCCTGCGCCGCTACGGCCGCGGCGGCCGCGACGACGTGGGCTTCCGCCTCGCCTACTACCTGGAGCCCGCGCCATGAGCGCGCGCTTCGCGGCATGGCCGCTGCTCGCGGCGCTGGCCGCGCCCGCGCAGGCGGCGGACGCCGGCGACCAGGCGGAAACGGACGCCGGCGCGGACCTCACGCTGGAGTTGCCGGCGCCGTCCGGGCCGGGAGTCGGCGCGGCCGGCACCGGCCGCCCGGCCAAGCCCGCGCCGCAGCCGCGCCGCAAGCGCCGCGGCGCGCCGCGCACCGAGATCACCCTGGACGACGCGGTGGACATGCCCAGTGACCTTTAATAAGTACTTCCGGCTGCCGGACTTCCGCCGCTGGAGCCGGCACGAGGCGTTCTGGCAGGCGCTGGCGCTGCTGCTGGCGTTCGCGGTCGTGCACGCGGCCTACGAGCTCGGCGTGCGCCCGGCGGCGGCGGCCGAGCTGGCGCGCCTCGAGGCGCTGGCCGGGGACGGGCGGGCGCAGGCGGCGGCGCCGTGGGGCGCGCGCATGGCGGTGGTGGTCAAGGACTACGAGCAGGAGGCCTGCATCGTGGCGCTGCTGTGGGCGCTCGCGATCATGGGCATGAAGCTGCAGAAGCTGCGCCACGCGCGGCGGCTGTTCGCGCTGCCCGGGCGCGGCGGCGAAGAGAGCTTCCTCGAGACCGGCGAGGCCGACCTGATCCTGCCCGAGGCGCGCGACCGCGCGCGCTTCACCGACCTGCGCGAGCACCTGCGCGCCCGGGGCTACGGCGGCACCGTGCTGTACCGCGCCGCCGACGCCTGCCTCGACCGCTTCTTCACCACCTGCTCGGTGGCCGACGCGACCGCGGCGATGAAGGCCGGCTGCGAGCTGGAATCGGAGCGCCAGGACACCGAGCTGGCGCTGGTGCGCTACCTGACCTGGGCGATCCCCTCGCTCGGCTTCATCGGCACCGTGCGCGGCATCGGCGCGGCGCTGGCGCAGGCCGAGGAGGCCACCCGCGGCAACATCGGCCCGGTCACCGAGAGCCTGGGCACGGCGTTCAACTCGACCTTCGTCGCGCTGCTGATCAGCCTGGTCATCATGCTGCTGCTGCACAAGCTGCAGGAGGCCCAGGAGTCGCTGGTGCTGGACGCGCAGGAGCACTGCCAGACGCACCTGCTGCGCCACCTGCGCGAGCGGGTCGGGGAGCATGGCGGGCCCGCTTAGGCTGGACGGCTACCTGCTGGCGCGCCCCGAGGCCGGCGGCTGGCGCGAGCAGTGGTGCGCGGCGCGGCGCGCGGCGGACGGCGCCTGGCGCTTCGACGACCCGACCGCGGCCCTGCTGCCGGCGCGCGACACCGACGCCGAGCGCAACCGCTACTTCGAGCGCCTGGAGGCCGACGGCGCCGGGCGCGCCGCGCTCGACCTCGCCCATCGGCAGCTGGAGGACTTCCTGCCGCCGCCGGACGGCGCCCTCGACCTGGTGGTCGCGGCGGGCCTGCCGGACGCGCGGCTCGAATGCCTGCTGGGCCTGCTCGAGGCGCTCGGCCACGCGCCGCGCCACCTGCTGCCGCGCGCGCTGGCGGCGGCCGCGGCGCTGCCGCCCGGCCGCCACCGGCTGCTGGAACTCGGCCTCGACCGCAGCCGCGTCGCCGACATCGAGGTCGCGGCCGGCCGGGCGCGCCTCGCCGGCGCGGAGGACTGCCCGGGCTTCGGCCTGTGCGCGCTGTTCGGGCAGTGGCTGGAGGCGGCCGCCGCGGCCTTCGCCGAGCGCCACCGCTACGACCTGCACCGCAACCTGAACGCCAGCCGCCGCGAGCTGTACGCGCAGCTGCGCGCCGCCTTCGCGCTGCCGGACCCGGCGGCCGTGGCGCTGGAGTGCGACGGGCGCGCGGTGGACCTGGAGGCGGCGGCGTTCGCCGCCGAACTCCCGGCGCGGCTGGCCGGCGGCGGCGGCCTGGCGCTGCTGCCGCCGCTGCCGAGCGCGCTGCCGCTGCCGGCGGGGCTGTTCGGGCTGCCGGCGCTCGAGGACCCCGCGCCCGACGCCTGCCGCGCGCTGCTCGCGCGGCTCCCCGCCGGCGGCCTCCCCCGCCTCCACCTGGAGCTGCCCGTCTGAATGGCCCGGCGCCGCGCCCGCTCGCTGAATCCGTTCGGGCTGGCGTTCCTGGACGTCATGTCCTGCGGCCTGGGCGCCGCGGTGCTGATCTTCCTGATCGTCGACCACAGCCTGACCGAGCGCGCCGAGGCCGCCGAGAGCGGCGAACTGGACGCGCGGCTGCTGGAGCGGGACGTCGCGGCCGCCGAAGAACGGATCCGGACGCACCGCCGGCAGGCGAAGCAGCTGGAGCGGGAGCTGCGCGAACTGGCGGCGCGGCGCACGGCCGCGATCCGCGCCCAGGCCGAACTCGAGGCCGGCCGGCCGGAGGGAACCGACACGGCGGCGCTGATCGAGAAGCTGCGGGCGCGCGAGCGGGAGGTCGCCGAGGCGCGCAAGAGCCGGCAATTGCTGGAGCGCGAGCAGGAGGGGCGGCGGCAGTACGCCGCGGGCTTTAGGGTCGAGGGCCGGCGCATCCTGGTGCTGGTCGACCGCTCGGGGAGCATGACCGACCGCCGCATCGCCGCCGCGGTGCGCAACCAGTACCTGCCGGCGGAGCGGCGGCGGGAGACGGTGAAGTGGCGCTGGGCGCGCTCGATCCTCGAGTGGCTGCTGGCGCACCTGCCGGCGGACGCGCGGTACCAGGTGATCGGCTACGCCGACGAGGCGCGCCCGGCGGCCGGCGGCGGCTGGCTGCAGGCGTCGGACGAGCAGGCCCTCGCCCGGGTGCGCGACGCGGTGCGCGGCTGGACGCCGGGCGGCGGCACCCGCCTCGACCGGGCGCTGGAAGCGGCGCGGAAGATGAGCCCGGCGCCGGACGCGGTGTACCTGCTGACCGACGGCCTGCCGACCCGCGGCAAGAGCTGGTTCAAGCGCGCCAAGGTCACCGCGGCGCAGCGGCAGGAATTCTTCGAGGAGGCGGCAACGGGCGTGCAGGGCCCGGCGCACCACGTGATCCTGCTGCCGCTCGAGGGCGACCCGAACGCGGCCGGGCTGTACTGGCGCTTCGCCATGCGCACCGGCGGGCAGTTCCTGGCGCCGGCGGAGGACTGGCCGTGAGGCGGCGGCGGCGCGGCAGCGACAACAACCTGTCCTTCCTGGACGTGGTCAGCTGCGGCTTCGGCGCGATCGTGCTGCTGATCCTGATCACCAAGCCGGCCGACGGCCCGCCGGCGGAGGACTTCAGCCGGCTGCTGGAATGGCTGCGCGGGCAGCTGGCGGCGGCGGTCGAGCGGCGCGACGAGGCGCAGGGCGAAGAGCGGGCGGCGCGCGAGCGGGTCGCGCGCGAGCGGGCGCGGCTGGCGGCGGAGCGCGCCGCGCTGGCGGCGGCGCGCCAGGAGCAGACCGAGGCGCGGGCGGACGCGCGGGCGGCGGCGCAGATCGAGGGCCGGCTCAAGGCCGCGCTGCAGAGCCTGAACGAGGAGATGCGGCGGCTGGAGCTGAAGCCGCCGGCGCCGGACGTGATCGGCGGCATCCCGGCCGACAGCGAGTACATCATCTTCATCGTCGACACCTCCGGCAGCATGCAGCGCTTCGCCTGGGAGGCGGCGCGGAGGCAGATGACCGCCCTGCTCGACGCCTACCCGAAGGTGCGCGGCATGCAGGTGATGAACGACATGGGCAGTTACATGTTCCAGGGCTACCGCGGGCGCTGGATCCCGGACACCCCGGAGCGGCGCAAGATCGTGCTGCGGCAGTTCGCGCGCTGGCGCTCGTACAGCAACTCGAGCCCGGTCGAGGGCATCGTCGCCGCGATCCGGACGTTCCGGACGAAGTCGGACAAGATCAGCCTGTACGTGCTCGGCGACGAGTTCACCGGCGAGTCCCACGAGGCGGTGGTGCGGGTGGTGGACCGCATGAACCACGTCGGCGGCGAGCGCCAGGTGCGGATCCACGGCGTGGGCTTCTTCACGCGCGAGGACATGGTGAAGATCGACCCGTCCCGCCCCGACACCACCGCCCGCTTCGCCACGCTGATGCGGGAATTGACGCGCAGGAACGGCGGGACATTCCTGGGGGTGGCGGCGAACTAGTGCTTGGTGTTCGCTTTCTTATGCTGCGCCCGTCACAATGTCGTTTTCATCAGCAGTTTCCATGCTTATGATTGTCTCCAGTGCTTCTTCTGCTGGCGATCTTTAAACTTTTTCATCCACAGGGAAACCAAAGGCGGGTCGTACCAGTCAAGCTCGTCCGTCTTATATCGCACTTCCAACTTCTTGCGAGTCTCGAACAGCAAGCGGTCAAGTTCATGCGGCAACATGCCCTTAATGCTCTTAGCAGAAACTTTCAAGTTAAGAGTATTCACAATAAAACGTCGCTGCGTGTTGCTGTACACTCGATCCATCTCTTCGGGAAACAGCAAAAACAACAGGATGTGGCGCATTTGGAACGTATCGCTGCCCGGCACATCCGTAAGCCATTCCGAAAACTTAAAACCATCCTCCAGCAACTCTTCTTTATGGGTATTTTCTAAAGTAGAAAACTTTTCACACACGGACACAAAATACTTCAACTCATACCAAGGACGCGTGTGAAACATCGCTCCGGTTCTACCCACACCACGCAACAACTCTTCGGCCAACTTCGGATCGCTTTCCTCCAGTTTGTCCTCCGACCAACTCCATATGTGCAACACTTTGTATCGCTTATCTTCCCAAGTTGGATTTTCATACAAGCTCAGATACTGCAACCAAAACACTTCGGCAGCGAGCTTCTTCAATTCCGCGGAAGCCGGCGCCAACAGCGTCTCTAGTTCTCCCGTAACATCTGTACTTGATTGAATGTCTGAATCGTCCAGCATCTGCGCCAACTCTGAAATGTTCTTCTCCGTCCAAAGCCTTAGCTCTGGCCGGAATACTGATCCGCCGTCAATCAGGCAATTCCGCTTCCATTCTTCTGCTGCCATTAAAATCGGCTCAATGCTTGTATTCCGATTATTTGCATATCTAGTCACGGCTTATTCCTCTCTTCCCGCTCATTCTCGCGAGACTTAGCTAGGTTGGCAACACCGCACTCTGCGGGATACCGCCACTATATCAGTTTTTAGATTCAACACACTGAGCGATGGATTCATTGATGAAACTATAAAAGCGATGATCTGAGCGGCCGTCTATATCAATCACACCAACAACAGGCACGTAGTATGGATTCACCACATGTAACTTATTCACCCGCAAGGAAGCCTGAAAAGAGCAGACTTAGCCCATACCAATACTACCGTTGTCGTACTAATGCAGGAACTAACACGCTGGAACGGTGAGGTATTTTTAGGCGTGGCGACAACTTGAAGCAGGTCAGGCGGCGGCCGGCAGAACCGTAGCGACCTCGCCGACCGCTTCGACAAGCTGCGCGTCGAGCCCTCGCGCGACCAGTCGCTCCAGGTCGACAAAGCGTACCGTGATCCGCATTTCCGGATCTGTCCCAGGAACGCGGAATTCAATCTTGTCATGCTGGATTTTTTCCTGTTTCGGGTAAACCAGAATCAGATTCAGACATCGGTAGCGTGTGCCGTAGGCGACCATCTGATACAAGTCGGCCTGCGAAATGCCGTACTTGTCTTTCTGTTCGCTCAGAATTTTCCATTTGGTGTCCAGTATGGCGAGCACCTTGCCGCCTGCATTAAACGTGATATCCGGCTTCATTCGGAAGCGCGGAGTGTCGCCTTCTTTCACCAGAGGACTTTGCGGTCCCTGCGCCCGCACTCGGAATCCGCAACCGCGGGTTTCCCTGTGCAACTTGGCAACAATGAAATCCTCGAACAGGCGGTTCATATTGAACAGCACCGACATGCTCTCCCTCTCACCCGCCCGTACATCCTGTCCTAAACCGCGCAGGAACCAGCCGCACTGCTGGAACACGCTCTCGAAGCGCTTGGCATCGCGCCGCTCCGGCAACGACCAACCGCGGCACTCCGCCGGATGGTAATCCCGCACTCCATCGAAGCGGTACAACAGTTCGGTCGTGGCTCGCTTAGCTGGAAGAGAACGCGCCTGGCCATGCACAACTTTCAGCGCACACTTGATGTACTGGTTGTAGATGTTGTCCTCGACCAATTCATCAAACGCGCAATAGATCCGGCCTGAGTGTCCGCTGTTGAGTTTCAACTGTCGGTCGATCAGCAACCGACCACGCAGCACCGGCAAGTTGTCCTCGCGGTGCACGTAGCGCAACAATGCACCCTTGCGCAGCTGCGCGAACAGTTCTTCGCAGAAGTGCCGAATAAACACGTCCAGAAGGCGGTGCCGCTGCAGGCTGATGCCAGCCGCGCCGACCGACGCGATATTCATGCGCCGGGCTAGATACAGCATCCGCAGCAGTACGTTCCGACCCGCGTCCGGGTCGTCCCGGCCATAGATTTTCGGCAAGATTTCTATGGTGTCTCCGCCGAGACCGATCACGCCGCAGTGTTGTGAGAACCGAACTTGCTTGTGCCCCCACCTGACTGCACCAGGCGGCAGTGTCGGCAACAAGCGTTCCAGCGATTTTTTCTGGCGCGGCGTCAGCGCACGCGGGCCGCCGTCTTTCTTGATCGGCAGCCGCTCGTATTCGACAACCCGGATGGTGGTCACGATTCGTAGATCTTGCGGATGGCATCGGGAGCGATTTCTTCTTCTGAAACTTTCTCGTATTCCACCTTGTCCTCGTAATCATCGTGGTCGTAACCCAGAATCTGCAATTCTTCAACCCGTTCGTCGCGCACGATCTGCGGCGGATTCCGTTCCTCGTCAATGCGGTCGCGCAGCACCAACTGGATGCGCGACCAGTCCTCGTAGAAGTATTCCTGCAGCAGCGGCAATATTTTTCGGAACATCACTCGGCGCAGGTCTCCAAACGTTTTCACGTCTATGAAGTAAGAATGCCCGATCATGTGCTCGCGGTCCAGCAGGAATCGGATGCGCCGGTTCATGGCTTCCAGCAATCGCCGCAGGTCGATGCTGTCGCCCTCGCCATCCTCGATTGCGCCGTCACCATCGGAACCCGGAATAATGCTGGCATCCGGCATCAATTCCTCAAACTCGAAGCGGCGACGCAACGCCGTGTCCAACAGTGCGATGGAGCGGTCAGCGGTGTTCATGGCACCGTACACGTCAAGATTTGCGGGCACGCCAAAAGAATCTCCAGAGTACGGCAGGGTCAACTCCATGCCGCCGGTGCGGTTTCCATCCTCGTCATAATGCGCCCGTTTGTCCGGCTCCAGCAAGGTAATCAGCTCGCCGAAAATCTTGGAAATGTTGCCGCGGTTGATTTCATCGATAAACATCGCGTAGCGGCGACCCGGGTCGCTCTTGGCACGCGCACAAATGCGGCGAAACACGCCCGGCTTAACGCAATAGGCCACTCCCTCTCCCTCCTCATCCTGCACGGGGCGAATACCTTCTACGAAATCTTCGTAACTGTAGGACTGGTGGAAAGTCACGTATGCGTAACGTGATACACTTTCAACACTTTCAAGGTTGATGTCGCCTTGCCCCAGAGGTTCTGGAAAGTCAGGTATCTTATCTTCCCAGTCGTCGATCAACTTCCACGTTCCTCTTCGCACCTGCTCGAAAATTACTGGTGGTGTAGGATTCTTATCTCGGTCAGAATGGTGCCATGCGTTGTCGGCAATCGCACTGGCAAGACTAGCCTTGTCGGACAACGACCTGCTCTTAATCTGCAACAGCGGATGCTTTTTTAGATCCTGCGCATCCGCCTCACCTCCTTTCTCCGCCAACACTAGCGCAACAGCTTTCCACCACGTCAAAGACTCAGCCAAAGCCTCCCAACGGTCCTGTTCGGAAACCTCGCCTACTTCCGAAACGTATTTTTTGGAAAGACGGTTCAATTCGTACGTCTTCCCCGTGCCTGGCGGACCATAAAGAATCACGTTCTTCGCAATTTCCGGTTGTCCGGTGAAATTTTTGCCAACCGAATCCACTTCTTCTACAACTTGCATAGCCGCCTCCGTTGATGCTCGAGAATGACGGGGGTCTACTAGTGAAAGCCCGATTGCAGCATTTACCCTCTCGATTCCTCTCTCACCCGAATCAAGAAAGAAGTACGGCTTGTCCGAAGAGTTTCCATGTTTTCTCCGATAAGCCTCGACAGATTCCGTGGGAGTTCCCTCCGGTATTGAAACCAGATATTCTCGCTCAGGGTCAAAATCCCTCGCAGTTGGCCTCCGGCCCAAAGATTCAGTGCGTACAGGATTTCCGTCTGCATCACGGGCCGAGACAGCGCGAAGATAAACGTACTGCGCTTTCGACGTGCGCCGAATACCTACAACATATCCTTGCTGACCAGACGCAACAACGTTCCCAGATTTCTTCTCCCAGCCCCATTCTTTAGCAATTGCCTTGGTCTCATACCAATCTAGTTCACCTATGCCGCGTTCCTTTTCCAGTCTTTTTCTCGCGGCAAAAAGCAATTCATCGAGTTCATCCTCTTGCATTTCCTTAATCCGCTTGGGCGGAATATCCGAAAATTTTTCCGCGATAGCCCGGCGATGCCTGTTACTAAAACTCCGCTCCCGTTCCTCAGGAAATAGCAAGTACAGCAGCATATGCCGCGAATGGCATCTGGCGCTGCTCGGAATGGCCGTCAACTTTCTCGTACACTCCAGCGGATCACTTAACAAGTTCTCCCTGTCAGCACGGGATAGCGCAAGAACTTCTGAAAACCCTCTAACAAGCCACCGTAGTTCTTTCCCCCGAGAAGTTAAAAACGTCCGCAAAGGACCACCTATTCCATACAAAAGTTCATCGGTCAAATGCGGGTCGTCTTGCTGCAGACGGTCCCCCGACCAACTCCAAATCTCCAAAATGTCCCTCCGCTGTGTTTCTATCTTAAGACTCTTGTACAAACACAGATATTGCACCCAATACACTTCAGCGGCCAGTTTTTTCAGTTCCGCTGGGGTCGATTCCAGCAAACCTTTCCAGCCATCCAAAATATTCGCATTCGTCGCTGCCTCGCTGGGAAGCCGTTTCACCAACTCCGACATGTTTTCATGCGTCCACAGCCGCAACCCCGGCTGAAACACCGACCCGCCGTCCAGCAAGCAGTCCCGCTTCCACTTTGCCGCCGATTGCAATATCGGCTCAATGCTCGGATTCTCGCGTTTCGCGTCCCCTGTCATCGGTGCCCCCACCATGTTCCCTGCGTCTCGGGCTTCTGTTGTTCTAATCGCACCGCACGCCGCGGTGCACCGCCACGATGCCGGCGCTCAGATTGAAGTACCGGCACGACTCGAACCCCGCCACCCGCATCATCTCCCTGAGCGTCCCCTGGTCCGGGTGCATCTCGATCGACTCCGCCAGGTAGCGGTAGCCGGCGCGGTCGCCCGCGACCGCCTCGCCCAGGCGCGGCAGCACCTCGTGCGTGTAGCCGCGATACAGCCGCCCCAGCCATGCCGCCGGCTTGGAGAACTCCAGCACCAGCGCCAGCCCGCCCGGGCGCAGCACCCGGTACATCTCCTTCAGGCAGGCCGACGGGCGCGTCACGTTGCGCAGCCCGAAGCCGATCAGCACCCGGTCGAAGACGCCGTCCGCGAACGGCAGCGCCTCGGCGTCGCCCTGGACCGCCGGCACGTCGGCGATGCCCGCGTCCAGCAGCCGGTCGCGGCCGAGCTCCAGCATGCTGGCGTTGATGTCGCACAGCGCGGCGCCGCCCGCCTTGCCGAGCCGCGGCCGCGCCAGCCTGGCGATGTCCGCGGTGCCGCCGGCCAGGTCCAGCAGCCGCATGCCCGGGCGCAACTGCGCCAGCAGCAGCAGCATGCGCTTCCAGTAGCGGTGCGCGCCGAACGACATCAGGTCGTTCATCAGGTCGTAGCGGAACGCCACCGAGTGGAACACGTCGGCGACCCGGCGGCCTTTCTCGGCCGGCTCGACCTCGGTGTAGCCGAAGTGCGCCACGCTAGTTCTCCGCCGCGCGCCGCTCGACGCCGGCCTCCTTCAGCCGCTCCAGGTAGCGCCGCCAGCGCCGCTGGTAATCGCGGCCGAGCTCATGCAGGTAGTCCCAGGAGTAGATGCCGGTGTCGTGGCCGTCACTGAACACCAGCTTGACCGCGTAGTTGCCGACCGGCTCGATGGCGTCGATGGCCACGTCCTCCTTGCCGGTCTGCAGCGTCTCCTGCCCCGGGCCGTGCCCCATCACCTCGGCCGACGGCGAGTGCACCCGCAGGTACTCGCAGCTGAGCCGGTAGCGGTCCGCGCCGAACGCGACCTCGAGGATCTTCGAGCGCTGGTGCAGGTGCAGCTCGGTGGGGGTCTCCATCGCCATGCCCCCTATTGTACGGGGCGCGCCGGGCGCCCGCCTCAGCCGTCCCCTTTGCGCCGCGCCCGGGGGTGCGCGGCGTCGTACACCTGGGCCAGGTGCTGGTAGTTCAGGTGGGTGTAGATCTGCGTGGTGTTGATGCGCCGGTGGCCGAGCAGCTCCTGCACCGCGCGCAGGTCGCCGGAGGATTCCAGCAGGTGGCTGGCGAAGGAGTGCCGCAGCAGGTGCGGGTGCAGCTTCTGCCCGCTGCCGTGCTCGAGCCCGAACTTGCGCAGCCGCAGCTGCACGCTGCGCGGCGTCAGCCGCCCGCCCCGCTTGCTCACGAACAGCGCCTTCTCCGCCGCCGCCGCCCATTCCTTCCGCACCCCGTTCCAGCGCCCGAGCGCCTCCAGCGCCTTGCGCCCGACCGGCACCTGCCGCTCCGCCCGGCCCTTGCCGAGCACCCGCACCTCCCCCGCCGCCTCGTCCACGTCGCCGCAGTCGAGCCCGACCAGCTCCGCCAGCCGCAGGCCGCTGGAATACAGCAGCTCGAACATCGCCAAGTCGCGGCAGATCAGCGGGTCGTCCGCCGCCTCGTCCAGCAGCCGGCCCAGGCTGTCCACGTCCATCACCTTCGGCAGGTCGCGCTTCGGCCGCGGCGCGCGGACGCCGCGCGCGGGGTTGTCGGCGCGGGCCCCGCCCGCGATCAGGAAGTCGAAGTAGCCGCGCAGCGCCGACAGCATGCGCTGGATCGAGCGCGGCGAGCGCCCGCGCCGGAACAGCTGCGAGGCGTAGGCCTGGACGTCGGGGCCGCGCACCGTCTCGAGGGCGGCATCCCGCTCTTCGAGCCACGCCGCGAACGGGCGCAGGTCGTTCAGGTAGCTCTGCACCGTGTGCGGCGAGTAGTTGCGCTCCCAGCGCAGCTTCTCGGCGAATGCGCCGAAGCGGTCGGCGGCGGGCGCGGATTCGGTTGACACAGGGACTCCTGCCGGGCAACGCCCCCATCATACTCCCGTATCGGCCGGAACTGAGCCCCGCGCATTCCCGCCCGATGAAAACTTATCCCGCCGACTCACCACTGCATGGGCAAACGGGTCGTATCGTAGAATGGCGCCATAGCGCACAGTACGCCGCCGCAATGAAGATCTCCAAAGTCGTCCTGCGCAATTTCAAGAAGTTCGAGGAGGAAACGTTCCACATTGGAGACAGCATTATCCTGACCGGGCCGAACGACTCCGGCAAGACCACGCTGCTGCAGGCCATCGCTTCCTGGTCGCTCGCCTTGGGACGCTGGCACGAGCTGGACGATCTGCAGCGCCGCAACGGCGGATACACCAAGCAGAACATCGTCCGGCAACAGTTCTACCCCGTTCCGCTGCGCTCGTTCGATTCGCTGTGGCGCGACAAGCAGCACAAAAAGAACCGCATCGAAATCGACGTGACCACCGATGCCGGGAACATTCCGATGGAGTTCCAGGGCGACACCGACGCGCAGATGTACGTCCGCCCGCGGAAAGACGCCGACCGGGAAGTCCTCCGGAAGTCGAAGCATTTCCCCCCGCTGGCGTTCGTGCCGCCCGTGACCGGCTTGGATATCGACGAGCCCGTGTACCAGCAGCCGAAGATCGATCAACTGCTGGGGAAAGGACAACCGGGCCGCGTGCTGCGCAACCTGCTCGCCGAAGCCAGCGACGACGACGACGCGTGGGCGCGACTGACGGCCGCCGTGGAGTCACTTTTCGGTTACGAGTTGTTGCGGCCGGACGCATCCGGCGCCGATATCGTGGCTGATTACCGGCACCGGGCGGGCGCGGCGCAATTCGACATCAACAGCGCCGGCAGCGGCTTCCTGCAGATTCTCATGCTGCTGGCCTTCCTGTGCGCCCGAAAGGACACCGTGCTGCTGCTGGACGCGCCGGACGCGCACCTGCACATGATCCTGCAGGACGCGATTTTCGGTGCATTGAAAGCGATCGCCCGGGAGAGAGACACGCAGCTGCTCATCGCCACGCATTCCCGAATCGCCATCGATTCGGCGGAACCCGGAGAACTGTACTCCTTGGCGGGCCAGCCGAAGAAATTGGCCGACGACAACGAGGAATCCGCGCTGATCAGGTCCCTCTCGGTCCCCAACACCGACATCATGCTGGCGCGCGAAAAGGGCCGCATTCTCTACACGGAGGGCCATACCGACCTGGCGATCCTGCGGGCGTGGGCGAAAGTCTTGGATCACCGGACAAAAGATTTCCTGCAGCGCCCGCTGTGGAAACCCGCCGCATATAAAATCCGCAGCAACACGCTGAGCATTCCCGCGAAGTATCATTTCGGCGCGCTGCTGGCCGTGACCGACGACCTGCTCGGCGCGGAAATTGTGAGCACCGGCAGAAAAGAAGGCCTGCCCCCCTCAAATTTGGAATGCGGCGGAAAACTCCTGCGGCTGTACTGGACTCGTTACGAAATTGAGAGTTACCTCGTTCATCCGGGCGCCCTTGCCCGGTTTGTTGAAAAAATCTACGGGAAAGATGCCCCGCTGGCGGACGTGAGCGCGATGAAACATGCCATGCATATGCATCTGCCGGGAAAAACCGTCGACTCTCCGCTGCTTGATGATTATGTATTGAACGTGATGAAAGCCCGCACGGGCTTCCTGCAAAAAATTCTCGATGACGCCGATCCGCAAAGCTCGCCCCATGCCCGCTACAGTGGAATCGCCGAAGTCATGCGGCCGGAAGAAATTCACCCGGAAGTAATCCGGGTCCTCAACGCCGTCGCCGACCACCTCAGGCTGTAGCATCCGCGCCGTCAATCCGACCGCTTCGGCTTCGCCCCGCCCGGCGCGGCGCGCGCGATCAGCCCCGC